>NZ_JASEYI010000017.1:0-103972 GCF_035064085.1 Enterobacter sp. R-1.6.2 | reverse complement strand
AACTGATGGAGATGGAAGCCACGGGAGCACCTCAAAAACACCATCATACACTAAATCAGTAAGTTGGCACCATTACCTTCCGTATCTATGAAGACCGTTTTTCTCTGGAACGTACGCTGATAAAAGCCGTCCTCACGAATACCATCAGCGTTAACTATCAGCCTATTATTCGCATTCACGATCAAAAAATCGTGGGTGTAGAAGTTCTGTCGAGATGGCGTGACCAAAAGCACGGGGACGTCTCTCCGGAGCTGTTTATCCCATTAATTAAGAAGATCGGTCTGTATAAAAAATATTACAGTAACATTATCGAAAAATCCCTTTCCGAAATTGCCCCTCTGGCGATAAAACACCAGCTGATAGTCTCAATAAACGTTGGGCACAAGGAAATTGAAGATGGACAGTTCATTACCATTTTGCGTCGTGCGTGTTTTGCCAATCACCTTCCCCTTTCCCTGATGAAGGTCGAACTTTCTGAGAAAGCCGTTTCCACGGCAGATATCCTCGAGGGATTCTGTCAGGAGCTGAAATCGCTCGGCGTTAAAATATCAATAGATGATTTTGGCGTGCAAAACTCCAATCTCGCCCGCCTGTCGCTGCTTGAATATGATGAAATCAAAATTGATAAGTCGCTGGTGGACGGCATCAGCGAGCATTATAAGCAAAACATCTTTGCAATCTTCTGCGATGCCCTGGCAAGATTGAATAAAACGCTTGTTTTCGAGGGTGTGGAAAATGAAATTCAATATCGCTTTATTGCAAGCAGATATCCCGATGCGCTGATTCAGGGATGGTATTTTTCAAAAGCACTCACCCGGAGCGAGCTGGCGAAGCGACTCACCGGGGTCGCAACGTAATCCGAAGCCTTGCGCGTCCGTTTTTTCCAGTCGGGCATTTCTATTTTTTACGCAAAAACATATAGTCGTCACATTCAGACGGTAGATTACCCTGAAGCACACTCATATTTTGGTTAAAAACGTGAAATTATCCTTACTATTCCCAGTGGTACTCTTTTGTCTGACCGTTATTTTCGCGCTGTTTATCGACGCCCCCGCGTCGCATATTCTGCGGAAAAAATGCATGTGGTCCGATAGCGTGATGCTGAGCTGTATCGCAAAGCATCAGCATAACGGCTTTTGAAGCAGACTATTCATTTCCCCACTGATTGAGGAAGTTCGCAATATCATCAACGCGACCCGCACGGATCCCGGCCTCAGTGGCCATCTCCTGCTGGGCTTCCTCGCTAATCTCCTCATTATTCGATAAACGGGTGAGCAGCAGCTGGAAATAATGTGCCAGCGTGTCGCGCTCTGACTCAGCGACCGGCTCTGCGGCTTCCGTCGCGTACTCATCGGCAATGTCATAATATTTCAGTGGGATATCGTTGTTCATAACAGTCTCGTCGCTAACCTGTAAGGGTAAAGCCATCAGTATATCGGACGCCTTATCTCAACCAAAGCATTGCTTCAGATGAGTAACGCAAGCAGCGCTGCGAGAGCGGGCGCGGCCTGTACATACAAAATTTTTCGGCTGGCGGTGGCTGCGCCAAAGAGTCCGGCGATCAGCACGCAGGCCAGGAAGAAGATGGCCACCTGAATCCCCTTTTCCCCGAGCCAGAGGCTCCAGAGCAGACCGGCTGCCAGAAAACCGTTATACAGCCCCTGATTCGCGGCCAGCACGCGGGTCTCGCGCGCAAAATCAGGACGCAGATTAAAGGCCTTGTGTCCTGTTTTGGTATTCCACAGGAACATTTCCAGCACAAGAATGTAGAGATGAATGAAAGCAACGACAGCGATAAGGACGGTGGCTAACATCGTGTTGTCTCCCGCAGGCAGAGGCAAAAAAAACGGGAACCCTCAGGCCCCCGCTCTTGTTTAACCCAGAATCTGGATTACATGTTCGCGATAATCGCGTCGCCAAACTCTGAGCATTTCAGCAGCTTAGCGCCTTCCATCAGACGTTCGAAATCGTAAGTTACGGTTTTCGCGTTGATCGCGCCTTCCATACCTTTAACGATCAGGTCTGCGGCTTCGAACCATTCCATATGACGCAACATCATCTCTGCGGACAGGATGATAGAGCCTGGGTTCACTTTGTCCTGGCCCGCGTATTTAGGTGCAGTACCGTGGGTCGCTTCGAACAGGGCGCACTCGTCACCGATGTTCGCGCCAGGGGCGATACCGATACCGCCAACCTGTGCTGCCAGGGCGTCAGAGATGTAGTCACCGTTCAGGTTCATACAGGCAATTACGTCGTATTCTGCAGGACGCAGCAGGATCTGCTGCAGGAACGCATCGGCGATCACATCTTTAATGATGATCTCTTTGCCGGTGTTCGGGTTCTTAATCTTCTGCCATGGGCCACCGTCGATCAGCTCACCGCCGAACTCTTCTTTCGCCAACTGGTAGCCCCAGTCTTTGAACGCGCCTTCGGTGAACTTCATGATGTTGCCTTTGTGAACCAGAGTCACAGAGTCACGGTCGTTGGTGATCGCGTATTCGATGGCCGCACGCACCAGACGTTTAGTACCGTCTTCAGAGCATGGCTTGATGCCGATACCGCAATGCTCAGGGAAGCGAATTTTCTTCACGCCCATCTCTTCGCGCAGGAATTTAATCACTTTTTCTGCGTCAGCAGAGTCCGCTTTCCATTCGATACCCGCGTAGATGTCTTCTGAGTTTTCGCGGAAGATAACCATATCGGTCAGTTCAGGGTGCTTAACCGGGCTTGGGGTGCCCTGATAGTAACGAACCGGACGCAGACACACGTACAGGTCCAGCTCCTGACGCAGTGCCACGTTCAGGGAACGGATACCGCCGCCAACTGGCGTCGTCAGTGGGCCTTTAATAGCAACGCGGTAGTCGCGTATCAGGTCCAGCGTTTCTGCTGGCAGCCAGACGTCCTGGCCATAAACTTGAGTAGATTTCTCACCGGTGTAAATTTCCATCCAGGAAATTTTACGCTCGCCTTTGTAGGCTTTCTCAACAGCGGCATCAACCACTTTCAGCATCGCCGGGGTAACGTCTACACCGATACCGTCACCTTCGATGAACGGGATAATCGGATTGTGAGGAACGTTAATCTTGCCGTTTTGCAGGGTGATCTTTTTACCTTCCGCCGGAACAACTACTTTGCTTTCCATTAACCTCTCCTTCGAGCGCTTCTGGTTGTTACTGATCTTATGTTAATAAATTGTAATGAGCCCTTCGATAGTACCTGATTGTCCTGCGCCATGAAAGGTCTTCGTTATTAGGCTATAATGCGGCAATTGATAACGCCTGAAAATACCATGAAGAAAACTTCTTTTACAAAACACCGGGTTGAGCGATTCAGCTCGCGACAAGCCGCCAGAAGACCGCAGGAAACCCAGCCGAAGCGGGTTATTTTGTTCAATAAACCCTACGATGTTTTGCCGCAGTTTACCGATGAAGCCGGGCGCAGCACGCTGAAGGACTACATTCCTGTTCAGGGCGTCTACGCGGCCGGGCGCCTGGACCGCGACAGCGAAGGCCTTCTGGTCTTAACCAACGACGGCGCGTTGCAGGCGAAGCTCACGCAGCCGGGCAAACGCACCGGCAAAATTTACTTCGTCCAGGTGGAAGGCGAGCCGGATGACGCGACGCTGGCAGCGCTACGCAGCGGCGTGACGTTGAACGACGGCCCAACCCTGCCCGCAGGTATTGAACGCGTGAATGAGCCGGAGTGGCTGTGGCCGCGCAACCCGCCGATTCGCGAACGCAAATCCATCCCGACAAGCTGGCTCAAAATCACCCTTTATGAAGGCCGCAACCGCCAGGTTCGCCGCATGACCGCACACGTCGGCTTCCCTACCCTGCGTCTGATTCGCTACGCCATGGGCAGCTACACCCTGGAAACGCTGGCAAACGGCGAATGGCGCGACGTCACCCCTTAAGGAGTCACTATGTTTAAACCTCATGTCACGGTTGCCTGCGTGGTCCACGCCAGGGGTAAATTCCTTGTTGTTGAAGAGAGCATTAACGGCAAAGCGCTGTGGAACCAGCCTGCCGGACACCTTGAAGCCAATGAAACCCTGCTGCAGGCAGCAAAACGCGAGCTGTGGGAAGAGACCGGCATTCACGCTGAACCCCAGCACTTCATCCGTATGCACCAGTGGATCGCGCCGGATCACACCCCGTTTCTGCGCTTTTTATTCGCCGTTGAGCTTAGCGAAACGTGCGCCACAGAGCCGCAGGATGACGATATCGATCGCTGTCTTTGGGTCACCGCCGACGAGATCCTGAACGCGCCAAACCTGCGCTCGCCGCTGGTTGCGGAAAGCATTCGCTGCTGGCAGTCAGGCGCACGCCTGCCGCTGGATGTCATCGGCGCATTTAACTGGCCGTTTACAGAGGGTGTCAATGGTGGGGGGGCGTGATAGAATACGCCGCCTTGAAGTTCAATGTCGTGAGTATTCCATGTCAGATAACAGCCAGAAAAAAGTGATCGTCGGCATGTCCGGCGGTGTCGATTCCTCCGTTTCCGCCTACCTGTTACAGCAACAGGGCTATAAGGTGGAGGGCCTGTTCATGAAGAACTGGGAGGAAGATGATGGCGAGGAATACTGCACCGCCGCTGCGGATCTCGCCGACGCGCAGGCCGTATGCGATAAGCTCGGTATTGAACTGCACACCGTTAACTTTGCCGCAGAATACTGGGACAACGTTTTTGAACTGTTCCTGGAAGAGTACAAAGCGGGCCGCACGCCGAACCCGGATATTCTGTGCAACAAAGAGATCAAATTTAAGGCCTTCCTGGAATTCGCCGCGGAAGATCTGGGCGCTGACTACATCGCGACCGGTCACTACGTGCGTCGCGCAGACGTCAATGGCAAAAGCCAGCTGCTGCGCGGTCTGGACGGCAACAAAGATCAAAGCTACTTCCTCTATACGCTGAGCCACGAGCAAATCGCCCAGAGCCTGTTCCCGGTCGGCGAGCTGGAAAAGCCGCAGGTGCGTAAAATCGCCGAAGAGCTGGACCTCATCACCGCGAAGAAAAAAGACTCTACCGGCATTTGCTTCATCGGCGAGCGCAAATTCCGCGATTTCCTGGGACGTTACCTGCCTGCTCAGCCGGGTAAAATTGTCACCGTCGACGGGGAAGAGATTGGCCAGCATCAGGGGCTGATGTACCACACGCTCGGTCAGCGTAAAGGCTTGGGTATTGGCGGGACCAAAGAAGGTAGCGAAGATCCATGGTATGTTGTCGACAAAGACGTCGAAAACAATATTCTGGTTGTTGCCCAGGGTCACGATCATCCGCGTTTGATGTCCGTTGGCCTTATCGCGCAGCAGCTTCACTGGGTCGATCGTGAGCCGCTGAAAGGCACCCTGCGCTGCACGGTGAAAACACGCTACCGCCAGAACGATATTCCTTGCACCATTACCGCGCTTGATGACGATCGCATTGACGTGCGTTTCGACGAGCCGGTCGCGGCCGTCACCCCGGGTCAGTCTGCTGTCTTCTACAGCGGCGAAATCTGTCTGGGCGGCGGGATCATTGAACAGCGCCTGCCGCTGCCTGCTGTTTAATACGATTCACACATAAAGGAGAGCGTGTGGCGAAGAACTACTATGACATCACCCTGGCGCTGGCGGGAATTTGCCAGTCAGCCCGTCTGGTGCAACAGCTGGCGCATCAGGGTCATTGCGACGCAGATGCCCTGCACGTTTCACTGAACAGCGTTATCGATCTCAACCCCGGCTCGACCCTGGGCGTGTTCGGCGGCAGTGAAACTAATCTTCGTCTCGGTCTTGAAACCCTGCTCGGCGTGCTTAACGCCAGCAGCCGTCAGGGATTAAACGCGGAGCTGACCCGCTACACGTTAAGCCTGATGGTGCTGGAGCGTAAGCTGAACGCCGCAAAAGGCGCAATGAATACGCTGGGCGATCGCATTGCCGGGCTGCAGCGTCAGCTCGATCATTTTGACCTGCAGTCGGAAACGCTGCTGAGCGCTATGGCCGGCATTTATGTTGACGTCATCAGCCCGCTGGGCCCGCGTATTCAGGTCACTGGCTCCCCTGCCGTGCTGCAAAGTCCGCAGGTACAGGCAAAAGTGCGCGCGTCCCTGCTGGCAGGTATCCGCGCCGCCGTGCTGTGGCACCAGGTGGGCGGTGGCCGCCTGCAGTTAATGTTTTCTCGTAATCGCCTGACCACTCAGGCAAAACAAATTCTTGCTCATTGTTAACCTCCCGGAGTTGCGAATTATGGAATTATCCTCACTGACCGCCGTATCCCCTGTCGATGGACGCTACGGCGATAAAGTCAGCGCGCTGCGCGGGATCTTCAGCGAATATGGTTTGCTGAAGTTCCGTGTTCAGGTTGAAGTACGCTGGCTGCAAAAGCTGGCCGCCCAGGCAGCAATCAAGGAAGTTCCTGCTTTTGACGAAAAGGCAAACGATTACCTTGATAAAATCGTTGCCGAGTTTAGCGAACAAGACGCCGCGCGCATTAAAACCATCGAACGCACCACCAACCACGACGTGAAAGCGGTTGAGTACTTCCTGAAAGAGAAAGTGGAAAGCGTCCCTGCGCTGCATGCCGTGTCTGAGTTCATTCACTTCGCCTGTACCTCTGAAGACATCAACAACCTCTCTCACGCGCTGATGCTCTCCACCGCGCGTAAAGAGGTGGTGCTGCCTTACTGGCGTAAAATCATCGACGCGGTAAAAGCGCTGTCCGTGGAATACCGCGACATTCCGCTGCTCTCCCGTACCCACGGCCAGCCAGCCACCCCATCCACGATGGGTAAAGAGATGGCGAACGTCGCGTACCGTATGGAGCGCCAGTACCGTCAGCTGGAGCAGGTTGAGATCCTCGGCAAAATCAACGGCGCGGTCGGTAACTATAACGCCCACATCGCCGCTTACCCGGAAGTGGACTGGCACCAGTTCAGCGAAGAGTTCGTGACCTCTCTGGGCATTCAGTGGAACCCGTACACCACGCAGATTGAGCCGCACGACTATATCGCCGAACTGTTTGACTGCATCGCGCGCTTCAACACCATCCTGATCGACTTCGATCGTGACGTGTGGGGCTACATCGCCCTGAACCACTTCAAGCAGAAAACCATCGCCGGTGAAATCGGCTCTTCCACCATGCCGCACAAAGTGAACCCAATCGACTTCGAAAACTCCGAAGGCAACCTGGGCCTGGCGAACGCCGTGCTGCAGCATATGGCGAGCAAACTGCCGGTATCCCGCTGGCAGCGCGACCTGACCGACTCCACCGTACTGCGTAACCTGGGCGTGGGCATTGGCTACGCGCTGATCGCGTACCAGTCCACCCTGAAAGGCGTGAGCAAACTGGAAGTGAACCGCGACCGTCTGCTGGACGAGCTGGATCACAACTGGGAAGTGCTGGCGGAGCCAATCCAGACCGTGATGCGCCGTTACGGTATCGAAAAACCGTACGAGAAGCTGAAAGAGCTGACCCGCGGCAAACGCGTTGACGCCGAAGGCATGAAGCAGTTTATCGACGGTCTGGCGCTGCCGGAAGAAGAGAAAACGCGCCTGAAGGCGATGACCCCGGCGAACTACATTGGCCGCGCCATCACCATGGTCGACGAGCTGAAGTAACGCCCCTCTCCCCCTTTTCGCCCGAAAAGGGGGATGCTTTTCCCCGGTTTACTCAATGTTTATCCCCACAACAACATAATCAGCGTTAAACTATTCATACCAATTATTTAGGGAGAAGAGATGATGCGCGTACTGGTTGTTGAGGATAACGCATTGCTACGCCATCACCTGAAGGTTCAGCTTCAGGAGATGGGACATCAGGTGGACGATGCTGAAGATGCAAAAGAAGCCGATTATTATCTCAATGAACACCTGCCGGATATCGCCATTGTCGATTTAGGGTTGCCTGACGAAGACGGCCTGTCGTTAATTCGCCGTTGGCGCAGCCACGATGTCTCCCTGCCGGTTCTGGTTCTGACCGCCCGTGAAGGCTGGCAGGATAAGGTCGAAGTGCTCAGCGCGGGTGCAGACGATTACGTCACCAAGCCGTTTCATATTGAAGAGGTGGCGGCGCGCATGCAGGCGCTGTTACGCCGCAACAGCGGGCTGGCTTCACAGGTTATTTCCATCCCGCCATTCCAGGTCGATCTCTCCCGCCGGGAATTAGCGATCAATGAGGAAGTGATTAAGCTCACCGCCTTCGAATACACCATCATGGAAACGCTGATCCGTAACAATGGCAAAGTGGTGAGCAAAGATTCCTTAATGCTCCAGCTTTATCCTGATGCTGAACTGCGCGAGAGCCATACCATTGACGTGCTGATGGGCCGTTTACGTAAGAAAATTCAGGCGCAGTATCCGCAGGATGTGATTACCACCGTCCGTGGCCAGGGCTACCTGTTCGAATTACGCTAAATGAGAGGGATTTTACGCCACATTCTGCCCCTCTCGCTGCGGGTTCGTTTCTTACTGGCAACAGCCGCCGTCGTGCTGGTGCTGTCGCTCTCCTACGGCATGGTCGCCCTGGTGGGCTACAGCGTCAGCTTTGATAAAACAACCTTTCGGCTGTTGCGCGGCGAAAGCAATCTGTTTTATACCCTGGCGAAGTGGGAAAACAACCGAATCACCGTCGAAATGCCGGAAAACCTCAACCAGCAGAGCCCAACGCTGGCCCTGATTTATAACGAAAAAGGGAAATTACTGTGGGCACAGCGTGATATCCCCTGGCTGGTTAAAAGCATTCGTCCGGACTGGCTCAAAACCAACGGGTTTCATGAAATTGAAGCCGATCTCAACACCACCAGCTCGCTGATCCGTGAAGATCGCTCCCTGCAGCAAAAGCTGAACGAGATCCGCGCCGACAACGCCGAAACGGAGATGACGCACTCCGTCGCGATTAACCTCTATCCGGCGACGCTGAACATGCCGCAGCTGACCATTGTGGTGATCGACACCATTCCGGTCGAGCTGAAGCGTTCTTATATGGTCTGGAGCTGGTTCATCTACGTTCTGGCTGCGAATCTCCTGCTGGTGATCCCGCTGCTGTGGGTGGCGGCGTGGTGGAGCTTGCGCCCCATTGAGTCACTGGCGAAAGAGGTTCGTGAGCTGGAAGAACATCATCGCGAGAAGCTGAACCCGGAAACCACCCGTGAGCTCACCAGCCTGGTGCGTAACCTCAACCGCCTGCTGAAAAGTGAACGCGAACGCTACGATAAATACCGTACCACCCTTACCGACCTGACCCACAGCCTGAAAACTCCGCTGGCCGTCATGCAAAGTACCCTGCGTTCAATGCGCAGTTCGAAGCTGAGCGTCGATGATGCCGAGCCGGTGATGCTGGAACAGATCAGCCGTATTTCACAGCAAATTGGCTATTACCTGCACCGCGCCAGCATGCGTTCAGGAAGCGCGCTTCTCAGCCGCGAGCTGCACCCGGTAGCCCCGCTTCTGGATAACCTCACGTCCGCCCTCAACAAGGTGTATCAGCGTAAAGGGGTTAACATCAGCCTCGATATCTCGCCAGAGATAAGCTTTGTGGGTGAAAAAAATGACTTCATGGAAGTGATGGGTAACCTGCTGGATAACGCCTGCAAATACTGTCTGGAGTTCGTGGAAGTGTCAGCGCGTCAGACGGAAACCGAACTGCATATTATCGTTGAGGATGATGGCCCAGGGATCCCTCGAAATAAACGCGACGTGGTGTTCGATCGCGGTCAGCGCGCCGATACGCTACGTCCTGGCCAGGGCGTCGGGTTAGCCGTCGCTCGTGAGATTGTCGACCAGTACGACGGGAAAATCGAAACCAGCGAAAGTCTGCTGGGCGGCGCCAGAATGGAGGTTATTTTTGGCCGCCAGCAGCCCACATTGAACGATAGTTAACCCGTTATGTGAAAAATGCGAGGATCTCGCAGCCGGGGGGCTGAGCTTCCGTTATAATCCGAGTCAGTAAGAGCCTGCGGAATAAAAAAATTATGGATTATCACTTAACGCTTAACTGGCCCGAGTTTATTGAACGTTACTGGCAAAAACGCCCGGTGGTTCTGAAACGCGGATTCAGCAATTTTGTCGACCCTATCTCGCCTGACGAGCTGGCAGGTCTGGCCATGGAAAACGAAGTCGACAGCCGTCTGGTCAGCCACCAGGACGGGAAATGGCAGGTTAGCCACGGTCCTTTCGAAAGCTACGATCACCTCGGTGAAAACAACTGGTCGCTGCTGGTGCAGGCGGTCAACCACTGGCACGAGCCGACTGCCGCCTTAATGCGCCCGTTCCGCGCCCTGCCCGACTGGCGCATGGACGATCTGATGATCTCCTTCTCCGTGCCGGGCGGCGGCGTAGGTCCACATCTTGACCAGTACGACGTGTTCATCATTCAGGGTACGGGCCGCCGCCGCTGGCGCGTGGGCGAAAAAGTCCCGATGAAGCAGCACTGCCCGCATCCTGACCTGCTTCAGGTTGACCCGTTTGAAGGGATTATCGATGAAGAGCTGGAGCCGGGTGATATTCTCTACATTCCGCCGGGATTCCCTCACGAAGGCTACTCCCTGGAAAACTCACTCAACTACTCCGTGGGGTTCCGCGCGCCAAGCGGCCGCGAGATGATCAGCGGATTTGCCGACTACGTTCTGCAACGCGAGCTGGGCAGCTATCGTTACAGCGACCCTGATGTGCCTGCACGCGAGCATCCGGCGGATATTCTGCCAGAAGAACTCGATAAGCTGCGCGGCATGATGCTGGATCTGATCAACGAGCCGGAGCACTTCAAACAGTGGTTTGGTGAGTTTATCAGCCAGTCTCGTCATGAGCTGGACGTTGCGCCGCCGGAGCCGCCGTATCAGGCTGACGAGATTTATGATGCGCTTCAGCAGGGCGACAAGCTGACGCGTCTGGGCGGGTTGCGCGTGCTGCGCATTGGCGAAGAGGTGTTCGTCAACGGCGAGAAGCTGGACTCTCCGCACCGTCCGGCGCTGGAAGCCATTGCCAGCCATCTGGTGCTGACTGCCGACACCTTTGGCGATGCGCTGGAAGATCCTTCCTTCCTCGCGATGCTCGCCGCGCTGGTCAACAGCGGGTACTGGTTCTTTGAGGACTAAGTCGTGATATTTGCCGGGTGGCGGCTTCGCCTTACCCGGCCTACAAAAGCACGATCCCGTAGGCCCGGTAAGCGTAGCGCCACCGGGCGTTTTTATCTCCGCTCACCCGCCGCAAAATCCTCGATCTCTCCCGCCCAATCCACCGGATACAAGCCTTCCCGTACATCGCGATGAAACGTTGAATACGGCCAGTCGCTGACCTTACTGACATAGCCATGTTTCACCGGATTGATGTAGACGTAATCCACATGCCGACGGTAGTCTTTTTCGTTACGGACTGTGTGCTCCCAGAAGCGTGGCTGCCAGATATGGCGCATGCCGATGTAGCGGCTGAATGTCTTTTTAATGTCGCGCCAGCGGGCCGAAAAGTCACTGTCGCCTTCCGGTAAGGTCCAGATACAGTGCATATGTTCAGGAAGGATTACCCATGAGTTGATAGTAAATGGCTTTGCATGTTTAACCGTTGAGGTGGCAGCACGCAGGCTGTCGATATGACGGGTAAGCAAATCGCTTTGGCGGTTTTGCAAGTTGACGGTGAAGAACCAGGTTCCACCAGGGACGTAGTGGCGACGATAGTTTGACATGGCGCTCCTTGCCTGAATGCCGGGTGGCGGCTGCGCCTTACCCGGCCTACATTACGATCGTAGGCCCGGTAAGCGTAGCGCCACCGGGCTTTTTCTTACCGCTTCGCGGTCAACTCCGCTATCCGCACTATCACCTTCACCGCTTTTTCCATCCCCTCCAGCGTCACGAACTCATGCTTACCATGGTAGTTGTAGCCACCGGTAAACAGGTTCGGGCACGGCAGCCCCATAAACGACAGCTGAGAACCGTCGGTGCCGCCGCGAATCGGCTTCAGCTGCGGTTCAATATCGCAGTCGCGCATCGCCTGCTGGGCGATATCGAGAATATGCGGATGCGCCATCACCTTCTCGCGCATGTTGTAATAGCTGTCTTCAATGATCAGCTCAATATAGCAATCAGGGTGTAACCCTTTACCGACCTTCTTGGCGATCTCCATCATCTTGCGCTTGCGCGCCTCAAAGGCTTTGCGGTCGAAATCGCGGATGATGTAGTGCATCTGCGCGCTGTCCACAGTGCCTTTAATGCTGGTCAGGTGATAGAAACCTTCATACCCTTCGGTCTGTTCAGGGCTCTCTTCCGCCGGGACTTCTGCATGAATTCTGGACGCCAGCGACAGCGCGTTCACCATAACGCCTTTCGCCGAACCGGGATGAACGTTGTTGCCGACAATTTTGATCGTGACGGACGCGGCATTGAAGTTTTCATACTCCAGTTCACCGACGCCGCCGCCGTCAACGGTATAGGCCCACTGCGCGTTAAAGGCTTCCACGTCGAAGTGCTTCGCGCCCTTGCCGACCTCTTCGTCCGGCGTAAAGGCCACGCGGATATCGCCGTGCGGGATATTTTTGCCCTTCAGCACCGCCAGCGCGGTCATGATCTCCGCAATGCCCGCCTTGTCATCCGCCCCCAGCAGCGTTTTACCGTCGGTGGTGATCAGCGTCTGACCGAGCAGCTGGTGCAGCACGGGGAACATCACCGGTGAGAGCACCTCGTCGCCAATGCCCAGCGCAATATCGCCGCCGCGGTAGTTTTCCACAATCTGCGGGTTCACATGTTTACCGCTAAAATCCGGAGAGGTGTCGACATGGGAGATAAAGCCAATCGCCGGAATATCACCCTGGACATTCGCCGGCAGCGTTGCCATCACAGTGCCTTTTTCGCTTAACGTGACGTTGACCAGCCCCATGGCGTCAAGCTGCTCTTTTAGCAGGTTTAATAACTTCCACTGGCCTTCGGTGCTCGGCACCTGGCGAACACCCGGTTTAGATTGGGTATCCAGCGAAACGTACTGTAAAAAACGCTCAAGTAATTTATCCATGCAGTCACCCTCACTTTTCGTGACAACATTATCAGTAAGCATCAAAACGCAAATATTGCGTCAGGTCACTTTTATCCCGCAAACGAGAATATTTTCCGTTTATATGGTTATGCGTTAGTAAATGTAGCTTATGAATCAGTGACAAGGTTTGGCGTTCGCAGGGGATTGCCGTAGAATGTCCGCCCTCATTACGAGTCACCAAGGTGGTTACACACAAACCCCGCTTCAGTCTGCTGCCTGAGGCGTCTATATGGGACAGCGCAAAAATTGAATACACAATCCCGTTCACGTTCACCGCTGGTGCAACTGGAACGAATTCGTAAAAGTTTTGATGGTAAAGACGTTATTTCCGACCTCACTCTGACCATCAATGACGGTGAGTTTCTGACGCTGCTTGGCCCCTCGGGCTGCGGCAAAACAACCGTACTGCGCCTTATCGCCGGGCTGGAAAGCGTCGATAACGGCCATATCCATCTTGAAAACCAGGACATCACCCAAGTTCCTGCCGAAGACCGCCACGTCAATACCGTCTTTCAGAGCTACGCCCTGTTCCCGCACATGACCGTGTTTGAAAACGTGGCGTTTGGCCTGCGGATGCAAAAAACGCCGGCGAATGAGATCGAACCGCGCGTCACCGACGCCCTGCGCATGGTGCAGCTTGAGACGTTTGCCCAGCGTAAACCCCATCAGCTTTCCGGCGGCCAGCAGCAGCGCGTGGCCATCGCCCGCGCCGTGGTCAACAAGCCGCGCCTGCTCCTGCTGGATGAATCCCTCTCCGCGCTGGATTACAAGCTGCGCAAGCAGATGCAGAACGAGCTTAAAGCCCTGCAGCGCAAGCTCGGCATTACCTTTGTCTTCGTCACCCACGATCAGGAAGAGGCCCTGACCATGTCCGACCGCATCGTGGTAATGCGCGACGGCAAAATCGAGCAGGACGGCACGCCGCGCGAAATCTACGAAGAGCCGAAGAATCTGTTTGTCGCCAGCTTCATTGGCGATATCAATATCTTCGACGCCACGGTGATCGAGCGTCTGGACGACCAGCGCGTGCGCGCCAGCGTCGAAGGACGCGAGTGTAATATCACGGTGACTTTCCCCGTCGAAAAGGGACAAAAACTCAACGTTCTGCTGCGCCCGGAAGATCTGCGCGTCGATGAAATTCACGGCAATACCGAGGCCGAAGGGTTAATCGGCTATATCCGCGAGCGCAACTACAAAGGGATGACGCTGGAGTCCGTTGTCGAGCTGGAGAACGGCAAGATGGTGATGGTCAGCGAGTTCTTTAACGAAGACGACCCTGACTTCGACCACTCTCTCGACCAGAAAATGGTTATCAACTGGGTAGAAAGCTGGGAGGTTGTGCTGGCTGATGAAGAACACAAGTAAATTCCAGAATGTGGTGATCGCCACGATCGTCGGTTGGCTTGTGCTGTTTGTCTTTTTGCCCAACCTGATGATCGTTGCCACCAGCTTTCTGACCCGCGACGACGCTAGCTTCGTTTCGCTGGTCTTTACGCTGGACAACTACGCGCGCCTGCTCGATCCGCTCTATTTAGACGTGCTGCTGCACTCGCTCAATATGGCGCTGATTGCCACCCTTGCCTGTCTGGTGCTGGGGTATCCTTTCGCATGGTTCCTCGCAGGCCTGCCGCAAAAGGTGCGGCCTCTGCTGCTGTTTTTACTGATTGTTCCCTTCTGGACCAACTCGTTAATCCGCATCTACGGGCTGAAAATCTTCCTTAGCACTAAAGGCTATCTCAACGAGTTTCTGCTGTGGCTGGGGGTGATTGATACGCCGATCCGCATCATGTTTACCCCGAGCGCGGTGATCGTCGGCCTGGTCTATATCCTGCTGCCGTTTATGGTGATGCCGCTCTACTCCAGCATCGAGAAGCTGGATAAACCGCTGCTGGAGGCGGCAAAAGACCTGGGCGCTAACAAGCTGCAGACCTTCATCCGCATTATTATCCCGCTGACCATGCCGGGCATTATTGCGGGCTGTCTGCTGGTAATGCTTCCGGCGATGGGTTTGTTCTACGTGTCGGATCTGATGGGCGGCGCGAAAAACCTGCTGATCGGTAACGTGATCAAGAGCCAGTTCCTGAACATCCGCGACTGGCCGTTCGGCTCCGCGACCAGCATTACGCTGACGGTGATCATGGGCCTGATGCTGCTGGTCTACTGGCGCGCCTCACGCTTGCTGAATAAAAAGGTGGAACTCGAATGATCGGTCGACTGCTTCGCGGCGGTTTTATGACCGCCATTTATGCCTGGCTCTATATCCCGATCGTTATTTTGATCGTGAACTCGTTTAACAGCTCACGCTTCGGGATCAACTGGCAGGGCTTTACCACCAGCTGGTACAGCCTGCTGATGAACAACGACAGCCTGCTGCAGGCCGCGCAGCACTCGCTGACGATGGCGATCTTCTCCGCCACCTTCGCGACGCTGATTGGCTCGCTCACCGCCGTGGCGCTGTACCGCTATCGCTTTCGCGGCAAACCGTTCGTCAGCGGTATGCTGTTTGTGGTGATGATGTCGCCTGACATCGTGATGGCCATTTCGCTGCTGGTGCTGTTTATGCTGCTGGGCGTACAGCTTGGCTTCTGGTCGCTGCTGTTCTCGCATATCACCTTCTGCCTGCCGTTTGTGGTGGTGACCGTTTTCGCGCGCCTGAAAGGGTTCGACGTGCGCATGCTGGAGGCGGCGAAGGATCTGGGCGCCAGCGAGATGACCATCCTGCGCAAAATCATCCTGCCGCTGGCGATGCCCGCCGTGGCGGCCGGATGGCTACTTAGCTTCACCCTGTCGATGGATGACGTGGTCGTGTCCTCCTTCGTCACCGGTCCGAGCTATGAAATTCTGCCGTTGAAGATCTATTCAATGGTGAAAGTCGGCGTCTCACCGGAGGTGAACGCGCTGGCGACCATTCTGCTGGTGTTTTCGCTGGTTCTGGTGATCGCCAGCCAGGTTATTGCTCGTGATAAAACAAAATCTCAGGGGACAATGAAATGAAAAAAATGCTCGCCGCTGCGGCGCTGGTGCTTGGCATGGGTGCCGCGCACGCTGATGACAGCAAAACGCTCTACTTCTACAACTGGACCGAGTACGTGCCGCCGGGCCTGCTGGAACAGTTCACGAAGGAGACGGGCATCAAGGTTATCTACTCGACCTACGAGTCGAATGAAACCATGTACGCCAAGCTGAAAACCTACAAAGACGGCGCGTACGATCTGGTCGTGCCTTCCACCTACTTTGTCGACAAAATGCGCAAAGAGGGCATGATCCAGAAGATCGACAAAACGAAGCTAACCCATTTTTCAAACCTCGATCCTGAGATGCTTAACAAGCCGTTCGACCCCAATAACGACTACTCCATTCCGTACATCTGGGGAGCAACCGCGATTGGCGTGAATAGCGATGCCGTCGATCCGAAAACGGTGACAAGCTGGGCCGACCTGTGGAAACCGGAATACAAGGGTAGCCTGCTGTTAACCGACGACGCGCGTGAGGTGTTCCAGGTCGCGCTGCGCAAGCTGGGCTACTCGGGCAACACGACGGATCCCAAAGAGATTGAAGCGGCGTATAACGAGCTGAAAAAGCTGATGCCTAACGTGGCGGCGTTCAACTCTGATAACCCGGCAAACCCGTATATGGAAGGCGAAGTGAACCTGGGGATGGTGTGGAACGGCTCCGCGTATGTCGCCCGCCAGGCCGGTACGCCGCTTGAGGTGGTCTGGCCGAAAGAAGGCGGGATCTTCTGGATGGACAGCCTTGCGATCCCCGCCAACGCGAAAAATGTTGAAGGGGCGCACAAGCTGATTAACTTCCTGCTGCGCCCGGACGTGGCGAAACAGGTTGCCGAGACGATTGGCTACCCGACACCAAACCTCGCCGCACGCAGGCTGCTGAAGCCTGAAGTGGCTAATGATAAATCGCTCTATCCGGATGCCGAAACCATCAGCAAAGGTGAATGGCAGAACGATGTCGGTGACGCCAGCCGCCTCTACGAAGAGTATTACCAGAAATTAAAAGCGGGCCGATAAACGGTATCGCGTTCTTCCTCACGCCGTACGTGCGGCGTGAGGAGAATTAACTGACCGCATTCTCCCCAGCCCAGATCGTCGCCTTTCTCATCGCCTCAACCACATCCTCATCCGACAAACCCAGCGCCTGACGAACCCGGGTCGCCTCGTCCCACTGCTGCTGTTCATAGTATCGGCACAGGCTCACCATATCGGCTAACCGTCCCTCCTGATGGCACAGGGCATTGCTCACGCTCTGCGGGACCGCAATTTGCTTCATCAACTCGGCCATCGGCTGTTCGAGGAGGGTATCCAGCAGAGAAAACAGGCCGCACATGAAGGCATTTTCAGCCAGCGCCGGTTCGTTCATCGTCCCGGCTATCAGCTCGCAGAACTTGCCGCGCATCATGCTCAACGGGTAAAGCTCGCTTACGGTGTCATTGCCCGCGCTCGCCAGGACCACGACGGCAACAAACCGTCTCAGCTGATTTTCTCCAAGGTATCTGAGGACTTCGCTCAGGGTTAACTTGCTGAAATTACAGGCACCGATATGTTTAAATGCGGTGTGCTTCATGTAGCGCATGATTTTCCAGGACAGCGTGAGATCGGTTTTAATCAACGACTCGACGATCCGAAAATCAGGCTTATTGCGCCCAACCTCCATTTGCAGCCGAAAAATTGCCAGCTGATTTTGCGATAGCCGTTTATATTTAATTACCTCCGGACGGCAGAAAAAATAGCCCTGAAACAGCGAGAATCCCTCTTCCCTGTATTGGCTGAATTCCTCTTTAGTCTCAATTTTTTCAGCGAGATATTTAATATGCCCGGTTAAATGTTTACGCTCTTTCAGATACTGTTTAATTTGCGCTAAGGTATAATTTCTGACGTCAAATTTCAGTATTGAAATATAGGGTAAAAAAACATCCCATTCTGGCGCAAGCGTGAAATCATCAAGCGCAAACTGATAACCATCCGCACTCATCTCCCTGACGGCCTGCAACAGCTCCGCTCCCGGCACAGCATCTTCCAGGATCTCAATGACCACGCTCTCTTTATCCAGCGCTTCTCCGCTGCGGTCTATGACCATCCGCGAAGGGAAATTAATAAACGACGTATGTGCCCCGGCGATGCGCTGGGACGGCACGCATAAAAACTGATCTGATATCATCCTGGAGGTGGCATATTCCGCCGACACGTCCGGAAAACGGTTTGTCATCCCATCTCTGAAGAGCAGTTCATAGGCCACCGTCTTCATCTCAGGGTTAAAAATGGGTTGTCGCGCAATAAATCCGTACATATCCCATCCTCCTCTACAACTTTATATTTATTAGCATCCTCTTTCTACACGACGATAACGAGCTTTATCGAGCACTATTTTGATTGAATGCACAAAATAAAAGCATCCACACTAATTAACTGGATTTACAAATCAAAATTTAAATTAAATATCCCTGGCGCTCTACAGAAAGAGGAGAAAATATCCGATAAGGAATATGTGCCTGCCCGACATGCACGATATTACGGGAGATGAGAATGAAAGACGCCGTGGTCCAAAGAAAAAAAATAAGAGTCAAGACGTTGATGCTATTGTCCATTTTCCTCACCGTAACGGTGGGCTTTACGGCAACGATCGGGTTTATGATGTGGCAGTGGATGGCACAGCAGGAGGTTCTGGCCAAAAAGCATATCCGCCAGATTGCCGAGGTGCAAGCGTTGCAGGTCAGTAAACAGCTGGATTCTGCCCTGACTGCCGCCCGGGATATGGGCAACAGCGCCCTGGCGCTGCGCGAGGCGGGCGTGACCGATCGCCAGAGCCTGAACCAGCTGCTCATCCACTACCTTTCGGCTCACCCACAGTTTCTCTCCATGTCGATGGCCTTTGAGCCCAACGCGTTCGACGATAAAGATGCCGTCTGGGCCGGTCAAAGCGGTGAAGATCCTGCCGGGCGCTACGCCCGCTACGTTGACCGGGACGCCACCGGCAAATCGGCATTACACCTGCTGACGGACATCGAAACGCCCGGCAGCGGCGATTATTATCTGCTGCCGAAACAACGCCATAAAGATGTGATCATCGAGCCCTATATCTATCCCTACAACGGCGTCGACGTGATGCTCACCTCGATTGCCGCCCCCATCATGCGTGACGGTCAGTTTCTGGGCTCGGTCACCTCTGACTTCTCCCTCGCCACGCTGCAGTCGACGATCGGCGCGATTAAACCGTGGAACGGCACGGGCTATGCCCTGCTCCTCTCAGCGGGTAATAACGTGGTGTCCAGCCCGGACCAGCGCGCGGCGGGCAAGCCTTACGCCGGTCAGATTGCCGGTCATGACGTCACCCGCATCAACGATCCGCTGCTGAAGGAGGACGTGTTCATCACCTGGCAGGACATCGCCGTCGGTAACAGCCAGACGCCGTGGAAACTCGCCATTATCACGCCGGTCAGCGAAGTGATGGCCGAAGCGCGTGCATTTTTACTGAAAGCCATCATCATGATGGTGTTAAGCATCGTGGCGGTTAGCCTGGTCATGGCACAGATCTTCACCCGCAAAGTTGACCGTCCTGTTGGGGGAGAACCTTCGGAGGCGGCCGGGATCGCCCTGGCCGTTGCCCGGGGAGACCTGAACAACACCATCCCGGTGCGTTCCGGAGATACCCACAGCATTTTTTATGCCCTGCACACCATGCAGATGCAGCTCAAGCGCATCGTCGACAATATCAGCGAAGCCAGCCACTCCGTACACGGCGGCACCAGCGAAATTTCGGCGGGCAACCTGGACCTCGCCTCGCGAACCGAGGAACAGGCGGCTGCGATTGTTGAAACGGCAGCCAGCATGGAAGAGATTTCGGTCACGGTGAAGAATAACGCCGACAACGCCCACAAGGCGACCACGCTGACCGATCGCGCCGCGAGCCTCGCCGGGCATGGCGAAACGCTGGTGAACGACGTGGTCGTGGTGATCGGGAAGATTGACGAGAGCGCGCGTAAGATCGGCGAGATTAACAGCATTGTCGATGGCATCGCCTTCCAGACCAATATCCTGGCGCTGAATGCTGCCGTTGAAGCGGCACGGGCAGGCGAACAGGGGCGCGGCTTCGCGGTCGTCGCAGGGGAAGTGCGCAATCTTGCCCAGCGAAGCGCTAACGCGGCAAAAGAGATCTCTCAGCTGATTGCCGAGTCCTCAGGGCGCGTGAGCAAAGGCGTTGAGCTGGTCAATGAAACCGGGGTGATGATGAAACAGGTGATTGAAGCGGTATCGCATGTGCATCTGGTCATCAACGATATCGTTCAGGCGCTGGACGAGCAGAATCGCGGGATTAGCCAGGTCAGCACAGCCGTTAACCAGATGGACAGCACGACCCAGCAGAACGCCTCTCTGGTTCAGCAGATCTCTGCGGCGGCGCTCTCGCTGGATGAGCAGGCTAAATCGCTTGAGAAGACGCTGGCGTTTTTCCATTCATAAATAAAAAGGCACCCGCAGGACGGGTGCCTTTTCACGCGATTGCCGTTATAGCCCTTTCAGCAGCTTGTCGACAAACTCCGGGACGACCGTGCTTGCCAGACCGTAGTGTTTCTCTTCAAACTCGCTGCCCACCTGGCTTGGCTCAAGGTTGAGTTCTACCGTATGCGCACCGTGCAGGCGCGCTTCGTGGACAAACCCCGCCGCCGGATAAACATGACCGGATGTGCCGATGGCGATAAACACGTCGGCCATCGCCAGCGCGCTGTAGATATCATCCATTCCCAGCGGCATTTCGCCGAACCAGACCACGTGCGGACGCAGGCGCGACGGGAACTGGCAGCAGTGGCACTTATCCTCTGGCAGCACGTCCTCTTGCCAGTCCAGCACCTGACCGCTCCAGGCGCAGCGAACCTTGAGCAGCTCGCCGTGCATGTGGATGATGTTCTTGTTACCGGCCCGCTCGTGCAGGTTGTCGATATTCTGCGTTACCAGCAGAAAACGATCGCCCAGCGCTTCTTCGAGCTTCGCCAGCGCCAGATGTGCCGCATTCGGCGCGACGTCAGGCTGCTGAAGCTGACGGCGGCGGGCGTTGTAAAACGCCTGGACGAGATCCGGATCGCGGGCAAAGCCTTCCGGCGTGGCCACATCCTCCACGCGGTGCTCTTCCCATAGCCCGTCCGCCGCGCGGAAGGTTCGAATTCCTGACTCGGCGGAGATCCCCGCCCCGGTCAGCACCACCACTCTGGGTTTATCCATCGCTTCTGGCATTATTCTGTCTCTGAAAAAAATCCGCTGGCGCAAGCGCTCACGCAAGCGGCGTTTGTTTTTGCGAAAACGGCTGAGTCGACCCTGGCGACGCGACAGCATAGAAACCTCGTAAACTAATCGGTGAGATGAAGGAATGCGGCTCCGCGCATGCCTCCTGCGTCCCCGTGTCGCGCGCGTTCAATACGCGGCACGCGGGCAACCGGCAATAAATGTCGGGGCAAACGCCCGGACAACCGTTCCGTAATCGCGGTAAAGTTTGAAAGCCCTCCCCCGATCACCAGCAGATCCGGGTCGACGATGGTGAGAATATTTCCCAGACACACCGCCAGCAGATCCAGATAACGCTCGACGTGCTCACGCGCCTGCGCATCCCCTTGCTCCCACAGGGTAATGATTTGAGGGGCCTCAAGTTTCTGATGATAGAAGTGTTCGTAAAGCCATGCAAACCCGCGGCCGGAGAGGTAGTTCTCAATACAGCCGTGCTGGCCGCAGCCGCAGCGGGTCAGCGGGAAATCGCGCCCCACTACCTCCAGGGCATCCACCGGGAGACGGATATGACCAAACTCGCCGGTGATGTAGCTGCGCCCGGTGATTGGCTTCCCGTTGATCACAATTCCCCCGCCGACGCCGGTGCCGAGGATCAGACCCATCACCAGCGGATACTGACGGAACTCATCGTCCCAGGCTTCGGAGAGCGCAAAGCAGTTAGCATCATTGTCTAAACGCACGTCGCGTTCAAGCAGGGCAGAGAGATCGGCGCGGAGCGGTTTACCGCTGGCGGCAGGCACGTTGGCGGCATACAGCGTGCCGTCGTCGGTTTCGGGCATACCCGGAATGCCGATGCCGACGCTGCCTTTCACGCCAAAGCGTTCATCGGACTGAGCCACCAGCGCGGCAATCGCGGTTAAAAATTCGTCGTAGCTTTCGCGCGGCGTGGGAACGCGGGTTTCCCACTGCAGCCTGAGGTCTTTATCAAACACGCCGAGCGCAATCTTGGTGCCGCCAATATCAAATCCGTAATACATAACGCATTCCTCTTTTAACCTGGCGGCCCGAAAGCCGCTAGATCATGACGTAATTACTGGCCACTTAATACCCTCGCCGGATCAATTCGGCTTGCGCGACGCGCCGGATACCAGCTTGCCAGCAGACTCAGTAAAAGTGCTGTAACCAGCACATAAAAAACGTCCAGCCAGTGCAGTTCCGACGGCAGGAAGTCAATAAAGTAGATATCACCCGACAGGAACTGGTGACCAATAAGCTTTTCGATCCCGTTGATAATCGGCGTCAGCTGCAGGGAAACCACCACGCCAATCACCACGCCGCACAGGCTACCGAACAGCCCCGCCAGCAAACCGTACCAGACGAAGATGGCGCGAATAAGACCATCTTTCGCCCCCAGCGTACGCAGCACGGCGATGTCGCCGCTCTTGTCCTTGACCGCCATAACCAGCGTCGAGACGATATTAAAGCACGCGACACCAATCACCAGCACCATCGCCAGATACATAATGGCGCGGATCATCTGGATATCACGGTACATATAGCCGTAAGTGCCGATCCAGCTTTTGATGTAGACATAGTTATTGGTCACGCTGCCCGCGTCGCGAACCAGTTTGTTGGCGTTAAAGACGTCGTTCACCTTAATGGCAATGCCCGTCACGCTGTCAGCCATGTCGAGATACTGGCGCGCATCCTCCATCGGCACCATCGCAAAGCTATGGTCAAGCTGACCGCTCAGCTGAAGAATACCGGTGACGTGCAGGCGCACGCGCTTAGGCTGCTGCAGCTTGTGGTCGGCGCTGGCGTTCGGGATCATAATCGACACCCAGTCGCCCTGCTTCACCTTCAGGGCATCGGCCACGCCTTTACCCATGATGATCTGCTGCTCGCCGGCCTTAAAGTTGGCCCACGCGCCGTTCTGCACATAGTTTGGCAACGCGCTGAGACGCGCTTCCTGGGCGGGGTTGACCCCTTTCACCTGAATGGCGCGCAGGTTTACCCCGCTCTCCACCAGCCCTGTAAAGTTAATGTAGGGCGCGGCCGCGGCAATGCCCGGCACCTTTTCGACTTTGGCGAGCGCATCGCCCCAGTTCGTCCACGGCTGGTTAACCGGCTCGATCTCCCCGTGCGGCACTACCGCCAGAATGCGGTTATTCAGCTCGCGCTCAAAGCCGTTCATGGCGCTCAAGCCGACAATCAGCACCGCCACACCGAGCGCAATACCGATGGTCGAGATGACGGAGATCAGCGACACCATGCCGCCGCGACGGCGGCCGCGGCTAAAACGTAAACCGATGAGTAACGATAACGGTGACGCCATTACTCTGCTCCCATCAGGGTCAGTTCCGCGTTCAGATGGCCGTCGCGCATCTCAAGCTGACGCCCCATGCGTTTTGCCAGCTGCAGATCGTGGGTTACGACCAGAAACGCGGTGCCCTGCGAGGCGTTCAGCTCGCCCAGAAGCTGGAAAATACTGTCCGCATTGCGGGCATCCAGGTTACCGGTAGGCTCATCCGCCAGCACCAGACGCGGGTTGTTGACCAGCGCACGGGCAATCGCCACGCGCTGGCGCTCGCCGCCGGAAAGCTCAGAGGGACGATGGTTACCGCGATGGCCCAGCCCTACCGCTTTCAGCATGTCGCTGGCGCGAGCGTTAATTTCTGCCGGTTTCTTTTTGCCAATCAGCAGCGGCATCGCCACGTTTTCCAGCGCCGTGAAATCCGGCAGCAGGTGGTGGAACTGGTAGATAAAGCCCAGCTCGCGGTTGCGCAGCTCGGCCTTCGCCGCGGAGGACATTTTGCTCATCGGCTGGCCGGAGAAAATCACGTCGCCGTTAGTTGGCGTATCCAGCCCGCCCAGCAGGTGCAGCAGCGTACTTTTACCCGAGCCGGAGCTGCCGACAATCGCCATCATCTCGCCTTCGCCCACGCTGAAGCTCACATTGTGCAGTACGTCAGTCTGCACAGAGCCTTCCTGATAGCGTTTGGACAGGTTGTCGCATTGCAACAGGATCTTATTCATAACGTAAAGCCTCAGCGGGTTGAGTGGCGGCAGCGCGCCAGGAAGGATAAAGCGTAGAAAGCAGCGCAATGGCCATCGCGGCCAGCGCAATACCGACCACCTGCAGCGGCTCGATAGCCACCGGCAGCGCCGCGCCGTCGAGCAGGGCGCCGATGATCGGCATTAAGTTATTAAGCTGGCTGGCAAGCAAGGCCCCCAGCACGGCGCCGAGCAGCGCGCCAATGATGCCTGCGCTGGCCCCCTGCACCATAAACACCGCCATAATCTGGCGCGGCGTGAGCCCCTGGGTTTGCAGAATGGCGACTTCGCCCTGCTTCTCCATCACCATCAGGCCCAGCGAGGTAATGATGTTAAATGCGGCCACGGCCACGATCAGGCTCAGCAGCAGCCCCATCATATTTTTTTCCATCCGCACGGCCTGGAACAGTTCGCCTTTACGCTCGCGCCAGTCTTGCCATTTGGTGCCGTCCGGCAGTTTTTGCTGGCTGAGGGTATCGACCTTCAGCGGCGCGTCGAGCCACAGCCGCCAGCCGGTGATATTCCCTGCCGGGTAGCGCATCAGGCGCGAAGCGTCCTGGATGTTAACCAGCATCTGGTAACCATCGACTTCACTGTTGGCGGCAAAGGTACCAATCACGTTGAACAGGCGCTGGCTTGGCAGGCGTCCCATCGGCGTAAACTGGCTGGCAGAGGGCACCATCACGCGCAGCTGATCGCCACGGTTGACGCCAAGCTGTCCGGCAAGCTGTTCACCCAGAATCACGTTGTATTTTCCGGCTTCCAGATCGGTCTGCTTCACGTTAACCAGATACGGCGTCAGCGGATCGTTTTGCGCCGGGTCGATACCCAGCATCACGCCGACCGCCACGCTGCGGGCGCTTTGCAGCACCACGTCGCCGGTCGTCAACGGCGCGACGCGCGTGACGCCCTGTAACTTCGCCGCGCTTTCCGGCAGCTGTTGCGGGTTAACCGAACCGTTGGATGATGAGAGAACGGCCTGCGGCATCAGCCCCAGGATGTTGTTTTGCAGCTCGCGTTCGAAGCCATTCATGACGGAAAGCACCGTCACCAGTGCCATCACGCCAAGCGTAATGCCAATAGTCGAAAGCCAGGAGACAAAGCGACCGAAGCGGTCCGCGGCGCGCCCACGCATGTAACGTAAGCCTATGAAGAGTGCGACAGGTTGATACATGAAATCCGTCTGTTTGCTGATAGCAGACCCACGAGTATATAAGCGAATCCGTTAAGCGTAAATGACTGAAACAGTAAGCTTTGGTAATCATTCTTCCGAAAAATTCAGATAAATCAGGGTGCTATTGTCTGAATACTCACCTCGCAACCTCCACCTTTTCCGAAAAACCGCCGGATACAGACTGTTACCCATTACATGCCGGCTTCGTTTTACAACAATTGTTCGTTCGTTTATGGCAATAAGGTAGTGGCGAATAATGAAGCAAAAAGCATTATGGATTAACCAGATAAAAGGGCTGTGTATCTGCCTGGTGGTTATCTATCATTCGGTTATCACGTTTTATCCGCATCTGATCGGGCTACAACACCCGCTCTCCGGCCTTCTCGCCAAATGCTGGGTCTATTTTAACCTCTATCTCGCACCGTTTCGTATGCCGGTCTTCTTCTTTATCTCCGGCTATCTGATCCGTCGTTATATTGACGAAGTGGACTGGCGAACCAGTCTCGATAAACGGATCTGGAGCATTGTCTGGGTCCTGGCGCTGTGGGGCGTTCTGCAATGGCAGGCGTTGACCCACCTGAACGCCTGGCTGGCGCCCGAGCGTGAGCTTGCCACCGCGTCGAACGCGGCCTACGCCGACTCGCTCTCAGGATTTGTACGGGGTATGCTGACCGCCAGCACCAGCCTGTGGTATCTGTATGCCCTGGTGGTCTACTTCACGCTGTGTAAACTGCTGAGCAGCTGGAAGCTGCCGGTTCTGGGACTGCTGGCGCTGGCGAGCATCGCGATTAACTTCGTGCCGCTGCCGTGGTGGGGGATGAACAGCGTGGTCCGCAACATGATCTACTACAGCCTCGGGGCGTGGTATGGCGCAGCGCTGATGGCGTGGATGAAAAGCGTCAACCTGCGCCGCATCTGGCTGGCAACCGGGGCTTTCGCCGCCGTCTCCGTGGTGCTGTGGTTTGCTAACGTTCCGCTGCTGCTCTCATTGCTGTCGATTGTGTTGATCATGAAGCTGTTCTACAGCCTTGAGCAGCGCTACGCCGTTAACCCGAACAATCTGCTGAACGTGATTGGCTCCAATACCATTGCGATTTATACCACCCACCGCATCCTGATTGAGGCCTTTAGCCTGTTCCTGATTGGCGAAATGAATGCCGCCTCGTGGCCGGTCTGGGCAGAGCTCACCCTGGTGCTGGTCTACCCGTTTGCCAGCCTGCTTATCTGTACCCTTGCCGGGCTCGGAGTGCGTAAAATCTCCACCGCGCTGTTTGGGGACGTTTTCTTCTCTCCTCCGTCTACGCTAACCCTGTCACCTTCAACGCGTTAATGCCCTCTCCGCCCCCGTTTCGGGGGCGTTTAGCCCCGCCGTGCGGTTACGATTTGCTTATGTAAAACGATCGAGGATAATAAAGACATTGCGTATCAGTGATATGCCCCAATACTGTTGGTATATCCATAAGAGACTCTGACATAGCTATGCCTGAACACTATCGTTATTCCTTGCCTGTCAAAGCGGGCGACCAGCGCCAGCTGGGTGAACTCACGGGCGCGGCGTGCGCCACGCTGGTGGCGGAAATCGCCGAGCGTCATCCAGGCCCGGTGATTCTGGTTGCCCCGGATATGCAAAACGCCCTGCGCCTGCACGACGAAATTCGCCAGTTCACCGATAGCCTGGTATTCAGCCTGGCCGACTGGGAGACGCTGCCGTATGACAGCTTCTCTCCGCATCAGGAGATCATCTCCTCGCGCCTGTCGACGCTCTATCAGCTGCCGACCATGCAGCGCGGCGTGCTGATTGTGCCGGTGAACACCCTGATGCAGCGCGTCTGTCCGCACAGCTATCTGCACGGTCACGCGCTGGTGATGAAAAAAGGCCAGCGCCTCTCCCGTGATGCCCTGCGCGCGCAGCTTGACGGTGCCGGCTATCGCCACGTCGACCAGGTGATGGAGCACGGGGAATACGCGACCCGCGGCGCGCTGCTTGACCTTTACCCGATGGGCAGCGACCAGCCGTATCGTCTGGATTTCTTTGATGATGAAATCGACAGCCTGCGCGTATTCGACGCCGACACGCAGCGCACGCTGGAGGAAGTCGAGTCGATCAATTTACTGCCCGCGCATGAGTTCCCCACGGACAAAACCGCTATCGAGCTGTTCCGCAGCCAGTGGCGAGATAAGTTCGAGGTGAAGCGCGACGCGGAACATATTTATCAGCAGGTCAGTAAAGGCACGCTTCCAGCCGGGATCGAATACTGGCAGCCGCTGTTCTTCAACGAGCCGCTGCCTGCCCTGTTCAGCTACTTCCCGGCGAACACGCTGATTGTCAACACCGGGGATATCGACGCCAGCGCCAGCCGCTTTGAAAGCGAAACCCGCGCCCGTTTTGAAAACCGTGTCGTTGACCCAATGCGTCCGCTGCTGCCGCCGGAAGCGCTGTGGCTGCGCACCGACGAGCTCAACGCCGAGCTGAAGCGCTGGCCGCGCATGCAGCTGAAAACCGATTCGCTTGCCGACAAGGCCGCCAATACCAACCTCGCCTTCCGGACGCTGCCGGACCTGGCCGTTCAGGCGCAGCAGAAATCCCCGCTGGATAATCTGCGCAAGTTCCTGGAGTCCTTCACCGGCCCGGTGGTGTTCTCCGTTGAGAGTGAAGGCCGCCGCGAAGCTTTAGGTGAACTGCTGGGACGCATCAAGGTGGCGCCGAAGCGCATCCTGCGTTTGAGCGAAGCGACCGGAAACGGTCGTTATCTGATGATTGGCGCCGCCGAGCACGGATTCATCGACACGCTCAACAACCTGGCGCTGATTTGCGAAAGCGACCTGCTGGGCGAGCGCGTCGCGCGTCGCCGTCAGGACAGCCGTCGGACCATCAACCCGGACACGCTGATCCGTAACCTGGCCGAGCTGCATCCGGGCCAGCCGATTGTTCACCTGGAGCACGGCGTTGGGCGCTATCAGGGGATGACCACGCTGGAAGCGGGCGGCATCAAAGGTGAATACCTGATGCTCACCTACGCCAACGACGCCAAACTGTATGTCCCGGTCTCCTCCCTGCATCTGATCAGCCGCTACGCGGGCGGCGCCGAAGAGAATGCGCCGCTGCACAAGCTGGGCGGCGATGCCTGGGCGCGCGCGCGCCAGAAGGCGGCGGAAAAAGTGCGCGACGTGGCGGCCGAGCTGCTGGATATTTACGCCCAGCGCGCGGCCAAACAGGGCTTCGCCTTTAAGCACGATAAAGAACAATACCAACTGTTCTGCGACAGCTTCCCGTTTGAAACCACGCCGGATCAGGCCCAGGCCATCAACGCCGTGCTGAGCGACATGTGCCAGCCGCTGGCCATGGACCGCTTAGTCTGCGGCGACGTCGGCTTCGGCAAAACCGAAGTGGCGATGCGCGCCGCCTTCCTTGCGGTGGAAAACAACAAGCAGGTGGCGGTGCTGGTGCCGACCACCCTGCTCGCTCAGCAGCACTTCGATAACTTCCGCGACCGTTTCGCCAACTGGCCGGTACGTATCGAGATGCTCTCGCGTTTTCGCAGCACTAAAGAGCAGACGCAGATCCTCGAACAGGCCAGCGAAGGTAAAATCGATATTCTGATCGGCACCCACAAGCTGCTGCAAAGCGACGTGAAGTGGAAAGATCTGGGGCTGCTGATCGTCGACGAAGAGCACCGCTTCGGGGTGCGTCATAAAGAGCGAATCAAAGCGATGCGCGCCGACGTCGATATCCTCACCCTGACCGCAACGCCAATCCCGCGAACCCTGAACATGGCGATGAGCGGCATGCGCGATCTGTCAATTATCGCCACGCCGCCGGCGCGCCGTCTGGCGGTGAAAACCTTTGTTCGCGAGTACGATAATCTGGTGGTGCGTGAGGCCATTCTGCGTGAGGTGCTGCGCGGAGGTCAGGTCTACTATCTCTACAACGACGTGGAAAACATCCAGAAAGCCGCGGACAGGCTGGCGGAGCTGGTGCCGGAAGCGCGCATAGCTATCGGTCACGGGCAGATGCGCGAGCGCGAGCTGGAGCGGGTAATGAACGACTTCCACCACCAGCGCTTTAACGTGCTGGTGTGCACCACCATCATTGAGACCGGGATCGACATTCCGACGGCAAACACCATCATCATTGAGCGTGCGGACCACTTTGGCCTGGCGCAGCTTCACCAGCTGCGCGGCCGCGTCGGGCGTTCGCACCATCAGGCCTACGCCTGGCTGCTGACGCCGCATCCGAAAGCGATGACCACCGACGCGCAAAAGCGTCTGGAAGCCATCGCCTCGCTGGAAGACCTCGGCGCAGGCTTTGCGCTGGCGACGCACGATCTCGAGATCCGCGGTGCCGGCGAGCTGCTGGGTGAAGACCAGAGCGGCTCCATGGAAACCATCGGCTTCTCGCTCTATATGGAGCTGCTGGAAAACGCGGTTGATGCCCTGAAGGCCGGACGCGAGCCGTCGCTGGAAGATCTTACCAGCCAGCAGACCGAGGTCGAGCTACGTATGCCTTCCCTGCTGCCGGACGATTTCATTCCGGACGTGAATACCAGACTGTCGTTCTACAAGCGCATCGCCAGCGCGAAGAAGGAGAACGAGCTGGAAGAGATCAAGGTGGAGCTGATTGACCGCTTTGGTCTGCTGCCCGATCCGGCGAGAAATTTGCTGGATATCGCGAGGCTGCGCCAGCAGGCGCAAAAGTTGGGGATCCGCAAGCTTGAAGGCAATGAAAAAGGCGGCGTGATTGAATTCGCCGAGAAGAATCACGTCAACCCGATGTGGCTAATCGGCCTGCTGCAAAAACAGCCGCAGCATTTCCGTCTGGATGGTCCAACCCGTCTGAAATTTACCCAGGAGCTGACGGAGCGCAAAACCCGTATGGACTGGGTGCGTAACTTTATGCGTCAGCTGGAAGAGAACGCGATCGCATAACTTCCCTTTCCCCTGTTAGCTGAGGAGTTTCATGTAGTTTATTAACCGGAAGCGATGAAAGTTGCTTCCGGGAATGAACAGCTTACAGCGCCCCCCTGGTCCGGCTGTAAATCGCTTAGGCGTTTCCTTGCAGGCCGGGGCGAAGCGCAGGGATGCGCCGAGAGGGCGGGCTTTACATGGTCGTTGCCTCCGCCCGTCCCCGATAAGCCGGAAGGAATAAGCCGAAGACAAAATTGCCGGGAGCAATTTTGGACAGCGCTTGCGCTGGCCCCGAAGGGGTGAGCCCCAGGGATGGGGCGAACAATCCGCGAAGCGGCGATTTACCGCCGGGAGCCCGGGTCGCCAGGGTGGTGGCGATTGAGCCCCCCTGGCACGTTCACCGGTTATGTCGTTAAAGAGTAGCAAGGAACATGAAGTGAACGGAATGACCACCAGAGCCGTATGTTCCCCCTCACCCCAACCCTCTCCCTCAAGGGTGAGGGGGTCGTCCGTTCAGGCATTATTTTATGGGGATCCCTTCCCCCTGTTAGCCCGGCGCTACGGGGGGACAATTTACAAACTCTTTGCACTTCACCCGATCTTCCCGACATACCCATTCGCCATAATTATGTTTAACGTCTTATAAAACAATAACCTTATCATTTGCATGGATTATGGTGATGATGACCTCTTCGCGTTTTACTCGCTGGATGACCCTGTTGGCGCTGGCAGCCACCGTCGCGGTGGCGCTTCCCGCCCGGGCAAACACCTGGCCCCTTCCCCCTCCCGGCAGCAAGGTGGTGGGTGAAAACCGCTTTCATGTGGTTGAAAATAATGGTGGTTCACTGGAAGCGATTGCCAAAAAATATAACGTCGGTTTTCTGGCCCTGCTGCAGGCGAACCCCGGCGTCGACCCGTATGTCCCGCGCGCGGGCAGCGTACTGACCATCCCGTTACAGACTATCCTGCCGGACGCCCCGCGCGAGGGGATGGTGATAAACCTGGCCGAACTGCGCCTGTACTATTACCCACCGGGTAAAAATGAAGTCACCGTCTACCCTATCGGTATTGGTCAGCTGGGCGGCGACACGCTGACGCCGACGATGGTCACCACCGTCTCGGATAAACGCGCGAATCCAACCTGGACCCCGACGGCCAACATTCGTGCCCGCTATAAGGCCCAGGGGATCGATCTTCCTGCCGTGGTGCCGGCTGGTCCGGATAACCCGATGGGGCACCACGCGATACGCCTCGCGGCATACGGCGGCGTCTACCTGCTGCACGGAACGAATGCGGACTTTGGCATCGGCATGCGCGTCAGCTCCGGCTGTATTCGTCTGCGCGATGACGATATCAAAACGCTGTTTAACGTCGTTACGCCGGGAACCAAAGTGAATATTATCAATACGCCGATTAAAGTTTCAGAGGAGCCCGGCGGCGTGCGGCTGGTTGAGATCCATCAGCCGTTATCGAAAAACATTGGTGACGATCCACAGACGCTGCCCATTAACCTGAATGCCGCGATGGTAAGTTTCAAAACGAATGCGAATACCAACAGCGTGGTGATGGAGCGTGCGATGGAAGCCCGGTCAGGCATGCCGACCGATGTCACCCGGCATCACGATGTCGTCCCGCAGTCGATGTAAATCAGAAATAAAAAAACGCCCTGCTGAGCAGGGCGTTTTTTATTGCAGTGGCATAAATGAGGGTTTATGCCCGGCTTATTTGTAGATGACCGCCGTGCCGTGCAGGGTGTTAGGACCGGTCACTGAGGTGATGCGGTAAGATTTTGCACCCATCTCTTGCGCTTTTTGCGCCAGCTGATCTTCCAGGGAACCCAGGTTAGTACCTGCAGACGCAGAGATTGTCCCGACTTTATGCTGGTCGGCAGGGGTGGATTGCACCTGTACAGCAGCAAAGCTTGCGAAAGAGAGTGAACTCAGGACAGCGGCAGCGATGAGAGTTTTTACGTTTTTCATGATGTTTACCTTTAGCAGATGAATTTGGAGGTCGTTAATCATTTAGTTAACGATCGATAGGTAAATCATAAATGTGATCCATGTCACGCGTCAACATAATTTTATAACGAGCGTTAACTTAATTTTAAAATTGTTATTTTTCATACATATATGATTAATTTATTTTTAAGCATTCTGCACTGGTGGTGGGTTGCGTTTATTTTTATAATGGTCATTCACCAAACCAACAGAGGACCAACGGCAAATGACAACCGATGTCACGAGTTGTGCGAAGAAAAGCCGTGGCCGACCAAAAGTGTTTGACAGGGATGCAGCGCTTGATAAGGCCATGACTCTCTTCTGGCAACATGGGTATGAAGCAACCTCGCTTTCCGATCTGGTAGAAGCTACCGGAGCCAAAGCGCCGACGCTGTATGCCGAATTTACCAATAAAGAGGGGCTGTTCAGGGCGGTGCTGGACAGGTACATTTCGCGCTTTGCGGCGAAACACGAAGCCCAGCTGTTCTGCGAAGAGAAAAGCGTTGAACAGGCGCTTCGGGACTATTTCACCGCCGTCGCGACCTGTTTCACCAGTAAAGAGACGCCTGCGGGCTGCTTTATGATTAACACCTCTGCCACCCTTGCGGCGTCCTCTAAAGAGATTGCCAATACGGTGAAATCACGGCATGCCATGCAGGAAGAGACCCTCAGCGCATTTCTGGCTCAGCGCCAGCAGCGCGGTGAAATCCCCGCGCAATGCAACCCTCAGCTGCTGGCGCAATACCTGAGCTGTATTTTGCAGGGGATGTCGATCAGCGCCCGTGAAGGGGCCACGCTGGAAAAACTGCAGCATATTAGCGAAACCACGCTGCGGCTGTGGCCTGAGCTACTGAAAATCTGAAACAAAAAAAAAGCTCCTCAGCCTGAGCGCATGAGGAGCTAAATTCAGAGAACATCTTTTTTACACTTTGTTATTCAGAACCAGCTGGCCGTTTCCATCCAGTGGAATTTGCGTGCCCGGGTCTTTATCCATGCGGATTTTGCCCTGCTGATCGCCAATTTTGTACGTCACGTCATAGCCCAGCATTTTTTCCGACTTGTCATAGACGGTTTTGCAGCGTTGCTGAGTCGTGGTGTAGGTATCATTATCCTGCATCGCGCCCTGCACCTGGTTACCGGCATAGCCGCCACCCAGCGCGCCGACCACGGTCGCCACGTCTTTACCCCGGCCGCCGCCAAACTGGTGACCAATAACGCCACCCGCTACTGCACCCAGAACAGAACCGGCAATGCGGTTTTCATCCTGCACCGGACGACGGTGCGTCACGGAGACGTTACGGCACTCCTGACGAGGCGTTTTTACGGTTTCTTTAATCGGTGTAGCAGAAACCACCTGCGCATACTGCGGGCCGCGATCTAATACGTTGAGACTGGCAACGGCAGCCACACCTAACGCAGCCGCGACGCCAATCCCTATACCCGCCAACATTGATTTATTCACGGGACTTCCTCCTTTGTTGCTATTGGTAACAATTTTGCAATGGAGGCACGGCTTCGCCAATAAGATAAAGGATCAAAAAAGGGGCGTTGAGAGGAGATATATTGTATTTAGGAGAACTCTTAAGCAGTCAAACTGTGATCTGCAGCATGAAATGCTAAAAACTCCCTCCGGAGGGCCCGGAGGGAGTGAAAAATTAGTGCAACTTCAGACGCGGACGGATCACGCGGTTGATTCTGCCCACCAGCATCATCAGCCCGGTTTTGAAGTAGCCGTGCAGCGCAATCTGGTGCATGCGGTACAGGGAGATATACACGAAGCGGGCAATGCGCCCTTCTACCATCATTGAGCCGCGCATCAGGTTGCCCATCAGGCTGCCGACAGTAGAGAAGTTTGACAGCGACACCAGTGAACCGTGGTCTTTGTAGACATAGGCTTTCATTGGCTTGCCTTTGTACTGCGCCAGAATGTTGTGCAGCACCAGGCTTGCCATCTGGTGAGCGGCCTGCGCGCGCGGCGGCACGAATCCACCTTCAGGACGCGCGCAGGAGGCACAGTCACCGATGGCAAAGATTTCAGGATCGCGCGTGGTTTGTAGCGTTGGCTCCGTAACCAGCTGGTTAATGCGGTTGGTTTCCAGACCGCCGATCTCTTTCATAAAGTCAGGCGCTTTGATACCAGCCGCCCAGACCATCAGATCCGCTTTGATATACTCGCCGTCTTTGGTGTGCAGGCCGCCTTCGTCGGCGCTGGTCACCATGGTCTGCGTCAGCACCCGCACGCCCAGCTTGGTGAGCTCATTGTGCGCCGCACCGGAAATACGCGGAGGCAGCGCAGGCAGGATACGTTCACCGGCTTCAACCAGCGTGACGTTCAGCGCTTCGTTAGTTAACCCTTTGTAACCGTAGCTGTGCAGCTGCTTCACCGCATTGTGCAGCTCCGCTGACAGCTCAACTCCCGTCGCGCCGCCGCCGACAATGGCGATATTCACCTTACCGTTCGCACCCATATTGCTGGTGTACTTCAGGAACAGGTTCAGCATTTCCTGATGGAAACGACGCGCCTGGTGCGGGTTATCGAGGAAGATACAGTGCTCTTTCACGCCCGGCGTGTTGAAGTCGTTGGAGGTACTGCCCAGCGCCATGACCAGCGTGTCGTACGCCAGTTTACGCTCGGGAACCAGTAGCTCCCCTTTTTCATCGCGCAGCTCTGCCAGGGTGATGGTTTTGCTTTCACGGTTGATGTCGACCACCGAGCCCAGCTGGAACTGGAAATGATGGTTACGGGCGTGCGCCAGATAGCTGAGCGCGTCCACGCCCTCATCCAGAGAACCGGTTGCCACTTCGTGCAGCAGCGGTTTCCACAGGTGGCTGTGGTTACGATCCACCAGCGTAATTTTGGCTTTTTTACCGCGACCCAGCTTCTTGCCCAGCTGTGTAGCCAGCTCCAGCCCGCCAGCACCACCGCCTACAATCACTATCTTTTTCAATGGCGTAGTCAACGTGACCCCCTCAAATTATTAACCAATTGTTAATTAAAAGTTATAAAAATAACCCTTAATTAACAACAGGTTACAGCACTGAAACCATTCAGGTGCATTGAGAATACCACGTCAGGCGCATTGGTCATACCAAAATTGATATGCATCAAGTTTTGATGGCTTAAAAGTAGACAATTCTGGTCAAAAAGAAAGCCCGGTACGCTTTCGCGGCCGGGCTTTGATGCATGCGGGTAATTGATTAACCCAGCGTTTTAAACGCTTTGATACGCTGCAGATGCGGAGAGATGTTTTTGAACTTGTGGGTCTGTTCTTCGTCCCAGACGATCTCATAGTAATGATGCAGGAGCTCTGCTGCCCGATGGCTGTTGAGCGCTTCATCATTACGAGAAAGTATCACCAGACAGCGGTCGCGGTTTTTCTCACGGAAGTTGCTCACGCACTTGGTCGCAATATCGACATACTCTTCCGGACGGTCAATTTTGCCTTCCATGTTCTCGTTCGGGAACAGGTTAGGATTGAACACCACCTGGCGAATGTCGCACAGGAAGCCAATCCGCTCCGCCCAGTAGCCGCCCAGCCCCACGCCGCAAATCAACGGGCGATCGTCGACGTTGAGCTGCAACATCTTGTCCACCTCTTTGAGCAGATGCTGCATATCATGCTTCGGATGACGCGTGCTGTAGCTGATCAACCGTACATCCGGATCGATAAACTGCAGCTGCAGCACCTTCTCATGATTACCAGGGCTGTTTGAGTCAAAACCGTGTAAATAGATGATCATCGTCTTCTCACCACGCTACGCCTTCCGGGAGGGTTTACAGGCTGGCTTTATGTGCCTGCCAGCGCTCATTCAGGTCTTCAAGCCGGGCGTTGACCGTCTTCCAGCGCGCCGAATCCATCAGCTCCTGACGGCTAAATGAACCTTTATGATACAATTGTGTAACACGCTCTGCATTGATCGGCGACAGGTTATCCAGCACGCTAACGGCACCTTTACGATTATTGCAGACCAGGATCATATCGCAACCCGCATCCAGCGATGCCTGACCGCGTTCAGCGTAGCTGCCCATGATCGCGGCCCCTTCCATCGACAAATCGTCAGAGAAAATCACGCCGTTGAAGCCCAGCTCCTGGCGCAGAACGGTTTTCAGCCAGTGCGGAGAGCCGCTGGCAGGACGCGGGTCGACGTCGCTGTAAATCACGTGCGCCGGCATAATGGCATCCAGCTTGTTATCGGTGATAAGCGACTGGAAAACCGACATATCTTTGGCGCGAATCTCCGCTTCCGGACGCGGATCGCGCGGCGTCTCTTTGTGAGAATCCGCCGTCACCGCCCCGTGCCCCGGGAAGTGTTTCCCGGTGGTTTTCATGCCTGCGTCGTGCATGCCGTCGATGAACCGGGTGGCCATTGCCAGCGCAATACGCGGGTCTTCATGGTATGAGCGCTCGCCAATGGCAGCGCTGATATGCCCTACATCCAGCACCGGGGCAAAGCTGATGTCGATATCCATAGCAATCATTTCGCTGGCCATCAGCCAGCCGGCCTCCTGCGCCAGTTTTCCACCCTCTTCCGTGCCGAGCAGCGCAGCGAATGACTGGGCTGCCGGGAGACGGGTAAAACCGTCGCGAAAACGCTGCACGCGCCCGCCTTCCTGATCGACGGCCACCACCAGATGGTTACGCGACGCGGCGCGGATCTGACGCACCAGCTCGCGCAGCTGCGCCGGATCGTGATAGTTGCGGGTAAACAGGATCAGGCCACCCACCAGCGGATGCGCCAGAATTTCACGCTCCTCCGCATCCAGCTCAAACCCTTCAACATCCAACATGACTGGACCCACATCCACCTCTCTTATCCTTTCGTTTGTAACTGACGCCAGGCATCGTCTGCCAGCGCAATAAATTGTTTGTCTCTGGACTGTCGATAGCGCATTTCAAACCAGCCAGCCATTAACATGACGACCCAGGGTCGCCAGCGCCTGACCTGACGCCTCAGCGCGTCGGGGTCAATATGCGCTACCCGGGCGTATTCCCTGATGAGCATCTGCCGCGCGGCTTCACTTTCCGTCCAGACGGCCGCCAGCTCCAGCGCCACATCGCCATCTCCGGCATACTCCCAGTCGATAAGCCTGATCCCCGCTGGCGTATGAACAATATTCCCGGCATGAACATCCATATGCAGCGGCGTGAGCCGAATCGGCTGCGGCTCGCCCGTTTTACGCAACCGCCTGAGAAGTGCCAGCCACACTGGAGTACGCCTGTCAGGCAGGGCTTGCTGCCAGTAATGTTCCAGCAGTGGGAATAACGTAATTCGCCATCCCAGACGTGGCTGCCGGTGCAGATGATACAGCACCGCCGCAAGCTCCGGCGTGTCCGGCAGCGCGCTTTTAACTTCACCTTCCAGATAGTCGACGGCCATCCAGCCCTGTCTGAAAAAACGAGGGGCAGGTACGAGATCCGCCGGAAGACGTCTCAGGGCACGAAACTGACGACGGAAATGGGAGGCAGGCGCGTCGGGGTCGTGATTTTGCCGCAAGACCAGACGTCGTTCGCCCTGTTCTATAATGCAACTCGCGCCGCCAAGCCCGGAATGGGCCTGCGGCGCGATAAGGCGGTACTGAGGAAAATAGCGCGTCAGAATCTCTTCACGCGTGCCGTCATTGTTGCGTAACCGCACCTTTACCTGACCAGATAATTTCGCCTGTCTGAACCAGCATCAGCTGCATCTGCAGGGCTGGGGTATTCACGTTACCGGTGGCGTTAGAGTACAGCACATACTGTGCGCCAACGTTACGGGCAATGCCGATCGCCTTGCTGCGGGTACCGAGGCTATCCTGCGGCGACAGGCCCAGCTGCTGTTTGGCGACGGCGAGCTGCTGAGCCGAGACCAGCGTAAACTTGCCGTTGTTAGCCAGAGCATTACGCAGGGTTTCCGTGGCTTCACCCGCGTTCAGCGAACCGTTGGTACGGTTGTTCACGCTGTCGACCAGCAATACGCTGCCCGCCGTCACGCCCTGCGCCTGCAGCATTTTGCCTACCATCGGCTGCATCGCCCCGTTCCAGTCGTAATGGCGCACGCGCGGCGTGGGCTGTGACGTCTGGTCCGGATGTTCAATCGGGCCTGGCTGCGCCGGAATAGACGGTACAGACGGCACGGTTGGCTGCTGCTGCGTTGGCGGTGTCGGCTGTTCAGTACCCGGTTTAGCCTCTTCCACAGGCGCAGGCTGTTCAGTTCGGGTCACACACCCTGCAAGAAACAGAGCGAAAGCTGTCACGAGCGCATAGCGGCTCAAATTTTTAATCAAGGTTCACCCCTCAGAGATAAAGATAAAGTCTCACCTTATGCGCACCCAGATAGTTGGCACTGCCATAGAGCGTTACCGACGACCTGGCCGGAATGGTGACGCTGCGCGGCGCCTCCAGCGGATGCATTTCAAGACCTCTTACGTCATACCAGAAAAAACGGTAGTGGACCGTCACCGGTTCATGTCTTTCATTAAAGAGCGTAGAGGAGGCAGATGAGTTGATTTCACTGATGGTCAACGCGGGCTGTTGCGCCGTGATGCCCGCGGCAAGCACGGAGGACTCCATGACCAGCGTCTGTTCATCATTCACGGGGATCGCCGGACGCGAGCTGCACCCCACAATCATCATCGCCATTACCAGCGCTGCAATACGCCCTTTCAGCATGTCAAAGACCTTTATGTGCCAGCATCGGACCCAGAGGACGTCCACCCAGCAGATGCATGTGAATATGATAAACTTCCTGGCCACCATGGCGGTTGCAGTTCATGATCAGACGGTAACCGTCTTCTGCAATCCCTTCCTGTTCAGCGATTCTGGCAGCCACCGTCAGCATACGACCTAACGCCACTTCATGCTCGGTTTTTACGTCGTTTACAGTCGGAATCAGAATATTGGGAATGATAAGGATGTGCGTCGGGGCCTGAGGGGAAATGTCCCGGAAAGCCGTCACCAGTTCATCCTGATAGACGATATCCGACGGGATTTCGCGGCGGATAATTTTACTGAAAATCGTTTCTTCAGCCATGACCTTTTCCTTTTTTGTTTAATCTGGCGCAATGCGTCCGCTGTAAACACACTCCCGGGATCGGTGTGTGACACAATCCAAGAGTATGAGCGAGTTTCTCCTGTCCTTTCAACCTCCTCCCTCGATTTCTTTCCTGAATGTTCATCAGCTGACTGAAGAGTGACCGCTCTCGCGTCTCAGTGGCGTTTTTTAAGACACAAATAAAAAAGGCAGCCATTCGGCTGCCTTAGTCTCCCCAGGTCACAACTTAGTTGCTGCGGATGTACTCATCCATTTCGGTTTTCAGGTTATCGGATTTGGTACCGAAGATTGCCTGTACACCAGAACCTGCAACAACTACGCCCGCTGCGCCCAGTTTTTTCAGACCCGGCTGGTCTACTTTCGCCACGTCGGCAACGCTCACACGCAGACGAGTGATGCACGCGTCCAGGTTAGTGATGTTCTCTTTACCGCCGAACGCTGCGACCAGTGCCGGAGCCATTTCGCTGGTAGCGCCAGCTTTGCTGTCTTCTGTCGCATCTTCACGACCCGGAGTTTTCAGGTCCAGTGCTTTAATCAGCACGCGGAAGATGGTGTAGTAAACAACGGCATAGCACGCACCCACGATTGGGAACAGCCACAGTTTGCTGCTGTTACCGGACAGAACGATGAAGTCGATCAGACCGTGAGAGAAGGACGTACCGTCACGCATACCCAGCAGGATACAGATTGGGAACGCCAGGCCCGCCAGAATCGCGTGGATAACGTACAGGATCGGCGCAACGAACATGAAGGAGAACTCGATCGGCTCGGTGATACCGGTCAGGAACGAGGTCAGCGCTGCGGAGATCATGATACCGCCCACTTTTGCACGGTTCTCTGGCTTAGCAGAGTGCCAGATAGCAATCGCAGCTGCCGGCAGACCGTACATTTTGAACAGGAAGCCACCAGACAGTTTACCTGCAGTTGGGTCGCCCGCCATGTAACGTGGGATATCGCCGTGGAATACCTGACCTGCTGCGTTGGTGAATTCACCAATCTGCATCTGGAATGGAACGTTCCAGATGTGGTGCAGACCGAATGGAACCAGGCAACGCTCGATGAAGCCGTAGATACCAAACGCCACAACCGGGTTCTGGTAAGCAGCCCACTGAGAGAAGGTCTGGATAGCAGAGCCGATTGGTGGCCAGATGAAGGACAGGATCACGCCAGTGAAAATCGCTGCCAGACCAGAGATGATCGGAACGAAACGCTTGCCCGCGAAGAAGCCCAGATACTCAGGCAGCTTGATGCGATAGAAGCGGTTAAACATATACGCTGCAATCGCACCGGAGATGATACCGCCCAGAACACCGGTGTCCGCCAGGTGTTTCGCGGCGATCTCTTCTGCCGGTAAATGCAGAACCAGCGGCGCAACCACAGCCATGGTTTTCACCATAATGCCGTAGGCAACCACTGCAGCCAGCGCAGAAACGCCGTCGTTATTGGTGAAGCCCAGAGCCACACCGATCGCGAAGATCAGTGGCATGTTAGCAAAGACAGAACCGCCTGCTTCGGCCATCACGTGGGACACTACGGCTGGCAGCCAGCTGAAGTTAGCAGAACCGACACCCAGCAGGATACCTGCGATAGGCAGTACGGATACTGGCAGCATCAGCGATTTACCGACCTTTTGCAGGTTAGCAAATGCATTCTTAAACATAATTGAGAGTGCTCCTGAGTATTTGTGCTTTTTTTACGCTTTCACGCATTGGCCCGGGGGGAGTACCGTGCCGTGGACAGGACATCTAAGCGCCCTTTATTTATTACACAGAGTAAAATAATTCCCTCTGAGTTTGTTTGACGGCTATCACGTTTCAGCTTAAGGCGGTCGAAAAACTTTCAGTTATTTACAAAAAGCATGTCCGGATGTGTCTAAATACACACTCACCGCCCCAAATGAGGCGGTGAACTTTACTCGCTTTACTTATTAATTACGAGCCTAAAAAAAACAGGTGTATCAGACAGATTGCAGGCGGGCGGGGTCGATATGGAACAGCGTGGAGAAGTTTTCCGTCGTCACGCGGGCCAGCTCATCGATGCTGACGCCCTTCAGTACGGCCATGTACTCAGCCACGTCTCTCGTCATAGCGGGCTGGTTCTCTTTACCGCGATGCGGTACCGGTGCCAGGTACGGAGAATCCGTCTCCACCAGAATACGATCGAGCGGAACATAACGTGCAGCATCACGCAGCTGCTCAGCGTTACGGAACGTCACGATCCCCGAAAACGAGATATAAAACCCCAAATCAAGCAGCTTCCCCGCCGTTTCTCTGTCTTCTGTGAAACAGTGTAGTACGCCACCGCAATCCGTCACGTTTTCTTCCCGGAGGATTGCCAGGGTATCCGCGCGCGCATCGCGGGTGTGGACGATAACCGGCTTGTTCAGTTCCCGGCCAATGCGAATATGATTGCGGAAGGACTCCTGCTGGCGCGGTTTGGTTTCCGGCGTGTAAAAATAGTCCAGCCCGGTCTCGCCCATCGCCACCACGCCCTCTTCTGCTGCCAGTCGGCGCAGATCCTCAACGGCGTAGGCCTCGTCCTGATTCAGCGGATGTACGCCGCAGGAGAAAACCACGTTATCGCGAACGCCCACCAGCTCACGCATGGAGCGATAGCCCGGCAGCGTGGTCGCCACCGCAAGACAGAATTTCACATCGCGGGCAGCGGCTTTTGCCAGCACGTCATCCACGTTTTTATGCAGGGATTGATAATCCAGGCCATCAAGATGGCAGTGTGAGTCGACTAAAAACATAATGTCTCTCTCAGAGATGGGAAACTGGCGGTGTGACGCCGGGTTGCAGGTAATGTTCGATACGCAGTAACTGGTCGGTCAGTAAAAGCTCGCGATTAAGACCCGTCACGGTTAAAAGCTGTTCACGGCTCTGGCAAATTTCATGGAGCATCGCGTGAAGAACCGTCCCTGAGAGCCGGTTCGCCAGCGTATTCACCAGTGGCCACGCATCCGTGTTAGTCAGCAGCGTTGCCCCTTGCTGGATTTTGAGCGCATCCAGCAGCAAGGAGGCCAGCCAGTGCAGACGCTCAACGGCCCGATCGCTGTTAAGCGCAGGCAGTAAACTTAGCCAGTCGTGACTGTTCAGCGACGCATCCACGGCCCGGCAGAGCGTTTCTCGCTCTGACCAGACATCAGGCTGCAGTAGTGCCAGCGCCGCAGCGGGCGCGCCGCTGCTCAGGCGCAAGGCGGACAGCGCACTCTCAGGTGACGTTGTCACCTCTCGTTCAAGCCAGCTCAGCGCCCACGATTCCTGAGGTACCGCAAGGTGATGAAGTCGACAACGGCTGCGCAACGTCGCCAGCAATCGTCCCGGGTCACGGCATGAGAGGAAAAACCACGTTTTAACCGGCGGCTCTTCCAGGGTTTTAAGCAGGGCGTTAGCTGCCGCCTCGGTAAGCAAGGTGGCGTCTTTAAGCCAGACCACTTTAGCGCCGCCCAGTCGCGCGTGTTCATACAATTTTTCACTGACTTCACGCACGGCATCGATACCGAGCGCGCTTTTACCCTTCTCAGGCTCAAAGGTGTAGTAGTCAGGATGCGTGCCCGCCTGCATCAGCTGACAGCCACGGCATTTACCACAGCTCTTGTGCCCTTCCGGCTGCTGACACATCAGAAAACGGGTGATGGCATAAATCAACGCATCATCACCCATTCCTGGCAACGCCTGAATCAGTAACGCATGATGCCCCCGACCCGCCTGATAGCTGCCGATCAGCTGTTCAAAGTGTGGGCGCAACCATGGATACCATTTCATGCCTGCTGCTCCTGCACCCACTGCGTAATGGTGTGCTGAATGTCGCGCGTAACGTCGTCCAGAGACTGCGTCGCATCGATGGTACAAATTGAGCTGTCCTGTGCGGCCAGTTCAAGATAGCGCGCACGGGTGCGGTTAAAGAAATCAAACGACTCTTGTTCAATGCGGTCCAGCTCGCCGCGCGCGCGGGCACGTTTGAGACCCACTTCCGGGGTCACATCCAGATAGAGCGTCAGGTCGGGGCGAAAATCACCCAGTACGGCATTACGCAGCGTGGCAAGCATTGTCTGGTCGATGCCGCGTCCTCCGCCCTGATACGCCTGAGTCGACAGATCGTGACGGTCGCCGATCACCCACTTGCCCTCGGCCAGCGCGGGTTTGATCACCGTCTCAACCAGCTGAACGCGCGCCGCGTAGAACATCAGCACTTCGGCTTTGTCAGTGATAACTTCGTCGCCGACGGATTTGATATCCAGCACCAGACTGCGCAGCTTTTCAGCCAGCTGCGTGCCGCCCGGCTCGCGGGTAAATACCATGTCCGCCACGCCAAGCGCTTTGAGCGTATCCACCACCACGTTGCGGGCAGTGGTTTTACCCGCCCCTTCGAGTCCCTCAATGACAATGTATTTACTGCGCATTTTTTTCCTTAAGTGCCTTCAGATAGTCCTGAACAGAGCGATTGTGGCTGGCAAGGTTGGTGTTAAAGGTATGCCCCCCTTTTCCATCAGCCACAAAATAGAGATACGGTGTTTTAGCCGGATGCGCGGCGGCTTTGAGCGACGCCTCGCTCGGCGTGGCGATCGGGCCCGGCGGTAAACCGCTAATCACGTAGGTATTATACGCCGTTGGCGTCTCCAGATCTTTTCTTGAGATTTTGCCCGTGTAGCTCTCGCCCATACCGTAGATAACGGTAGGGTCGGTTTGCAGACGCATGCCGATGCGCAGACGGTTAATAAATACTGACGCTACCCGATCGCGCTCAGCAGCGACGGCCGTCTCTTTCTCGATGATCGAGGCCATAGTCACGAACTGGTTCGGATCGCTGTAAGGCAATCCTTCCATCCGCCCTTCCCAGGCGGCATCTACGGCGGCAACCATTTTTTTGTGCGCCCGCTTCAGGATAGCCACATCGGTCGTGCCTGCCGTGTACATCCAGGTGTCTGGCCAGAACCAGCCTTCCACCCATTCCGGATGTTCAAACTTCAGCGCTTCTGCCACCGTCTGATAGCTATCGTCTTTTAACGTATGTTTGATATACGGCGCGTCACGCAGCTGTTTGAGGTAATCACTCAGGCGCATCCCTTCCACAAACCGCAGTGGGAACTGGGCTTCTTTACCGCTTTCCAGCAGCTGCAGCATCTCTCTGACGGTCATTCCCGGCGTAAAGCGATAGGTACCGGCTTTGAAATGTGACAGCTCAGGTTCCACGCGCAATAGCCACTGGAATACGCGTGGACGATTGATAATCTTGTCGCCATAGAGCTGTTCCCCAAGCGCCTGACGGCCGGTTCCCGCTTTCAGGGTAAAGATCGTTTCGTCTTTAACCAGGATCTTGCTGTTCGCCAGGTGGCGAACTTTCCATACGCCTGCTCCGCCGGCGACGCCCAGCGCGACGATGAGGATAAGGACAAAGCGCAACATTTTTTTCATGACTATCTTGTTTGCTCACATATCGGGGCTAAAAACTGAAACAGCTCGCGCGAAGACCAGCGTTGTTGGCCATACGCACGGACGGGGACAACAGGCATCAGCGCATTGCAGATGATGACTTCATCGGCGGTCTGTAGCGCCGCTTCTCCTGCGCTAACTTCGACAACGCGAAAGTCAGAGCGTGCCAGCTGTTGCAGACAAAACTGACGCATTAACCCATTTACGCCAGCGTGTTCCAGCGACGGAGTGAACACCTCTTCCCCCTGCCGCCAGAGTAAATTAGCCGCACAGCATTCCGTAATGAACCCTTCGCTGTCAAGAACCAGCGCCTCATCGGCGTCCGTCTGTTCAAGATGAGTACGAATGAGCACCTGCTCGAGGCGGTTGAGATGCTTAAGCCCGGCCAGCATCGGGTTTCGTCCCAGTCGTACTGGGCTCAGCGTCAGCGTGACGCCGTCTTCTCGCCAGCGAGAATAATGCGCAGGATAAGCAGAAACGGAGAGGATACGCGTTGGGTTGAGGCACGATGCAGCGCTGTAACCCCGGCCACCACTGCCGCGGCTGATGATGACTTTGAGTACGCCGCAGTCCTTCCCGGTTGCCAGCTGGCACATTTCCTGTCGCAACGTGTCCCAGTGCGTAAAGGGGATCATGAGCTTTTCACAGCCATGCTGCAGGCGTCGAATGTGCGCCTCCAGCAGGCAGACATCACCTTCCAGAATGCGCGCCGTCGTAAAGCAACCATCACCGAACTGTATCGCCCTGTCGCTGGCAGGCAGCGTGTCCTGCTCAAGGCCATTGATTAAAAACATGGTGGCTCCTTATGCGTGGGCATTTAGTCTGGCAGGATGTCATGCAGCCGACAAGAAGATTAGGCTTAATAAAAAAGGCCCGGCAAGCGGACCTTTTTAAATGCTATCGGGACGTCAGGATCAGATCTTTTTGAAGATCAGAGAGCCGTTGGTGCCGCCGAAGCCGAAGGAGTTACACAGGGTGTACTCCATACCGCTAACCTGACGCGCTTCGTGAGGAACGAAGTCCAGATCGCAACCTTCATCCGGGTTATCCAGGTTGATGGTTGGCGGAACAGCCTGATCGCGCAGCGCAAGGATGGAGTAGATTGACTCTACTGCACCCGCCGCACCCAACAGGTGACCGGTCATGGACTTGGTGGAGCTCACCATTACGCGGCTGGCAGATTCGCCGAAGATAGACTTAACCGCCTGAGCTTCAGCTTTATCACCTGCAGGTGTAGAAGTACCGTGCGCGTTCACGTAGCCAATTTGTGCTGGAGTAATACCCGCATCACGAATCGCGTTTTCCATCGCCAGCGCAGCACCCGCGCCGTTCTCAGGAGGAGACGTCATGTGGTAAGCATCGCTGCTCATGCCGAAACCAACGATTTCAGCATAAATTTTCGCGCCGCGTTTTTTCGCGTGCTCGTACTCTTCCAGTACGATCATGCCCGCCCCGTCGCCCAGCACGAAGCCGTCACGGTCTTTATCCCACGGACGGCTCGCCGCCTGCGGGTTATCATTGCGGGTAGACAGCGCACGCGCCGCACCAAAACCGCCCACACCCAGTGGGGTACTGGCTTTTTCAGCACCGCCCGCAACCATAGCATCTGCATCGCCGTACGCAATAATGCGCGCGGCCTGGCCGATGTTATGTACGCCAGACGTACAGGCAGTCGCGATAGAAATGCTTGGCCCACGCAGGCCGAACATGATGGTCAGGTGACCCGCCACCATGTTAACAATCGTGGACGGAACGAAGAACGGGCTGATCTTACGCGGGCCGCCATTCATCAGAGATGTATGGTTTTCCTCGATCAGGCCAAGACCGCCAATCCCGGAGCCGATAGCGGCGCCAATACGGGTTGCGTTCTCTTCCGTAATCACAAGGCCAGAATCCTGCATGGCCTGAACGCCAGCGACAATTCCATATTGAATGAAGGCATCCATCTTGCGCTGTTCTTTGCGCGAGATGATCTCTTCACAGTTAAAATCCTTTACTAAGCCAGCAAATTTCGTTGCATAGGCGCTAGTATCGAAATGGTCGATTAGGCTGATGCCGCTCTGACCGGCAAGGAGAGCTTTCCAGGTGGACTCTACGGTATTGCCGACAGGAGACAACATGCCAAGTCCGGTCACAACTACACGACGCTTAGACACGTTTGTCCTCCAGGGAGGGATAAAAAAAGAGATTCGTGGGACTAAAAAAGATAAAACTCAGGCGGTCGAATGACCGCCTGGAGATGTTCACTTACGCCTGGTGACCGTTGATGTAATCAATGGCAGCCTGAACGGTGGTGATCTTCTCAGCTTCTTCGTCCGGAATCTCAGTATCAAACTCTTCTTCCAGAGCCATTACCAGCTCAACGGTGTCAAGAGAATCTGCGCCCAGGTCTTCAACGAAGGAAGCGGAGTTCACAACTTCTTCCTGCTTAACGCCCAGCTGTTCGCCGATAATTTTCTTAACGCGTTCTTCGATAGTGCTCATACTCTTAAATTTCCTATCAAAACTCGCTTTCGCGATGGTTTTCGTAGTGTATAAAATGTTGAAAAATTTGCAACTAAATCCCGGCAGTTCGTACCACGATTTTACGTTATTTTGAGGCCATTTGCCCTAATAACGCAAATATTTTTCTACACGTCATCATCCAGGCTGCCTCTGCGTTGGCTGCGCCCTCTAATCCCGGTCACATAGTAATCTATGCTCCCAGGCTTCTCGGTCTTGCCGCCTTGATCCAACCAGAATGATTTAGTGTATCTCGTGGTTAAACCATATACATCCCGCCGTTGACGTGGAGGGTCTCACCAGTGATGTAACCCGCTTCGTCAGAGGCTAAAAATGCAACCGCACTGGCGATTTCTTTAGGGTCGCCAAGACGACCCGCCGGAACTGCCGCCAGCGTACCCGCACGCTGCTCATCAGTCAGCGCACGCGTCATGTCCGTTTCAATAAAGCCCGGAGCAACAACGTTTACAGTAATACCGCGGGACGCGACTTCACGCGCCAGCGACTTACTGAAACCAATCAGACCTGCTTTCGCCGCAGCGTAGTTAGCCTGACCAGCATTTCCCATGGTACCAACCACAGAACCGACAGTGATAATACGTCCATGACGCTTTTTCATCATAGCGCGCATTACCGCTTTTGACAGACGGAATACAGATGACAGGTTGGTTTCGATGATATCGTTCCACTCGTCGTCTTTCATTCGCATTAACAGGTTATCGCGAGTGATCCCGGCATTGTTTACCAGAATATCCACTTCACCAAACTCTGCGCGAATATTTTCCAGAACAGATTCGATAGATGCAGGTTCGGTCACATTCAGTACCAGACCTTTACCATTTGCACCCAGATACTCGCTGATGGCCTGAGCGCCATTCTCGCTGGTTGCTGTACCAATCACCTTCGCGCCGCGCGCAACCAGTGTTTCAGCAATTGCACGCCCGATACCGCGGCTTGCGCCAGTGACCAGGGCGATTTTTCCTTCAAAACTCATGGTATTCCTCTTTTATTGCGAGAGTGCCGCTGACATCGCTTCCGGCTCGTTAATCGCCGAGGCTGTCAGGGTGTCAACAATACGTTTTGTCAGACCGGTGAGGACTTTACCTGGGCCGACTTCATACAGGTGTTCAACGCCCTGAGCGGCCATAAACTCAACGGTTTTAGTCCACTGTACCGGGCTGTAGAGCTGGCGAACCAGCGCGTCACGTATCGCTTCCGGCGTGGTTTCGCATTTCACATCGACGTTGTTCACAACGGAAATCGTCGGTGCGTTAAACGTAATTTTTTCCAGCTCAACCGCCAGTTTTTCGGCAGCAGGCTTCATCAGCGCACAGTGAGACGGCACGCTGACCGGCAGCGGCAGCGCACGCTTAGCACCCGCTGCTTTACAGGCCGCACCCGCACGTTCAACCGCTTCTTTATGACCGGCAATAACCACCTGGCCCGGCGAGTTGAAGTTTACCGGAGAGACAACCTGGCCTTCAGCAGATTCTTCACACGCTTTTGCAATTGCAGCATCATCCAGACCGATGATGGCAGACATGCCGCCCGTGCCTTCCGGCACCGCTTCCTGCATGAATTTACCGCGCAGTTCAACCAGACGTACCGCGTCAGCAAACGCGATCACGCCGGCACACACCAGCGCAGAGTATTCACCCAGGCTGTGACCCGCGAGCAGCGCTGGCGCTTTACCGCCCTGCTGCTGCCAGACACGCCACAGCGCAACAGACGCGGTCAGCAGTGCCGGCTGTGTCTGCCAGGTTTTGTTCAGTTCTTCGGCCGGCCCCTGCTGGGTCAGCGCCCATAAATCATAACCCAGTGCATCAGAAGCTTCACGGAAAGTCTCTTCAATTACCGGATAGCGTGCTGCCATTTCAGACAACATCCCAACGGTTTGAGAGCCCTGGCCCGGGAACACAAAAGCAAATTGCGTCATTTTTTATTCCTTATACTAGAAACGAACCAGCGCGGAACCCCAGGTGAACCCGCCACCGAAGGCTTCAAGCAAGACCAGCTGGCCCCGTTTGATTCGTCCATCGCGTACCGCTTCATCAAATGCGCACGGTACCGACGCCGCAGAGGTGTTGCCGTGACGATCCAGCGTCACCACAACGTTATCCATCGACATGCCCAGCTTTTTCGCGGTCGCGCTGATGATACGCAGGTTCGCCTGATGCGGCACCAGCCAGTCGAGTGCGGTACGCTCAAGGTTATTCGCTTCCAGCGTTTCATCAACGATGTGTGCAAGCTCGGTTACCGCCACCTTGAACACCTCGTTCCCTGCCATAGTCAGGTAAATCGAGTTGTCCGGATTAACGCGATCGGCGTTAGGCAGGGTCAACAGTTCGCCATAGCTGCCATCAGCATGCAGATGCGTGGAGATGATACCCGGCTCTTCGGACTGCCCCAGCAGCACCGCACCCGCACCATCACCAAAAATAATGATCGTTCCACGATCGGTTGGATCGCAGGTACGCGCCAGCACGTCAGCACCGATCACCAGCGCGTATTTAACGGCACCGGATTTCACGTACTGATCGGCGACGCTCAGCGCATAGGTGAAGCCTGCGCACGCGGCAGCGACGTCAAACGCCGGACAGCCTTTAATGCCGAGCATGTTTTGCACCTGGCACGCTGCGCTTGGGAAAGCATGCGTGGCAGACGTCGTGGCGACCACGATCAAACCAATCTGTTCTTTATCAATGCCCGCCATTTCGATAGCACGCTGTGCGGCTTCGTAACCCATGGTCGACACGGTTTCGTCTGGCGCGGCAATACGACGTTCACGGATACCTGTGCGCGTGACAATCCACTCGTCAGACGTATCTACCATTTTTTCCAGATCGGCGTTGGTACGCACTTGTTTTGGCAGGTAGCTGCCGGTACCTAAAATCTTCGTATACATGTACGCTCAGTCACTTTTAGCTAATACAGATTCCAGGCGAGCGGCAATCCGCTGAGGGACTTGTCGCTGCACCGCCTGCACTGCCTGTTCAATCGCGACAGCAAATGCTCGCTGATTGGCGGCGCCATGACTCTTAATCACGATGCCGCGCAATCCTAACAGACAGGCGCCATTATACTGGTCGGGGTTGAGGTGACTGAATCGCCGCGTCAGGCTCTTTTGTAACCAACGCTTCAATAAAATTAGCCACCAGGCGCTTTTTTTACCTTCTCCCTGAGATTTCAGCAGAGAAAGAAACATGCGCACGACCCCTTCCATGGTCTTCAACGTGACGTTTCCGGTGAAGCCATCGCACACCAGAACATCCGTTTTACCCGTCAACAACTCATTGGCTTCGAGATAACCAATATAGTTGATGGAGGGAACCTGTTTGAGCAATTCAGCCGCTTCGCGAATGCTGTCCAGGCCTTTGGTCTCTTCTTCACCAATGTTCAGTAACGCAACACGGGGAGTGTTGATCCCGACGACTTCTTCTGCCAGCACCGATCCCATCACGGCAAACTGCGCCAGCATAGTACTATCACAGTCGACGTTAGCGCCCAAATCGAGCACCACCGTCTTGCCCTTCTGCTGATGCGGTAACACCGTTACCAGCGCCGGACGCTCAATACCTTCAATAGGTTTGAGCAGCAATTTCGAGAGGCCCATCAGCGCGCCGGTATTCCCCGCGCTGACGCAAGCCTGAGCTCGCCCTTCTTTCACCAGCTCCAGCGCTATCCGCATAGAGCTGCCACGACTATTGCGAATCGCCTGCGAGGGTCGGGCATCACTGGCAATAACTGACTGCGCAGGAATAATCTGCAGACGCGAACGTTGTTCAAAGTCAGCTTTTGCGAGTAATGGCGTGATTGCGTCGGGATTGCCGACTAAAAGAAGTGTGAGTTGCGAATTAGAATTCAGTGCCTGCAATGCTGCAGGCACTGTCACGGAAGGGCCAAAATCTCCCCCCATGACATCTAACGCCAGGGTTAGACGTGTCAAGGTATCGTCGCAGCCTGGTTCGGTAAATTCCCCGTTTGCACGGGGAAATCCTCACTAAGCCTAATCACGCTTGCGCGTGATTACTTAGTGATAACCTTGCGGCCGCGGTAGAAACCGTCAGCGGTGATGTGGTGACGCAGGTGTTTCTCACCAGAAGTCTTGTCTACAGACAGGCTGGTAACTGCGGTCAGCGCGTCATGGGAACGACGCATGCCACGTTTGGAACGGGTTGGTTTATTCTGTTGTACGGCCATGGACCTTACTCCTCAATTACTTACGCTTTAAGCTGGCTAATACGGCAAATGGGTTTGGTTTTTGCGCTTCATCAGGCAGTTCCCCAAAGACCATGTCCGCCTCGGACACTTCACAGTGTTCAGAATCATGCACCGGAACCACTGGCAAGGTGAGGATGATTTCATCTTCAACCAGAGCCAGAAGATCGATTTCACCGAATTCGTTAACCTCAATCGGCTCATACGCTTCCGGGAGTGCTTCAGCCTGTTCGTCAGAACGAACGGGACTGAAACAATACGTTGTGTGAACATACTGTACAAACGGTTTCCCGCAACGCTGACACTCGAGCGTTACCGTCACCTTTGCATCACCGGTTAAAACGGCGAGACGCTGGTTGTCGATAGCGAACGACATGGAGCATTCTACATCACTGTCCACACTGACTACGGATTCGGCAATACGCTCAGCCTGATCGGAAGTATAGATACCTTCGTAATCGAGGCGTTTTTGAGCCGTACGAACCGGATCAAGAGTCAGGGGTAATTTTACCTTTTGCATAGGGCGCGCATATTAACTTTGTAACGTCATAGAGTCAAAGAAAAAGGCAACCAGAGCTGCCTTTTGCCAATTATTCGCACACATTGCGGCCTGTAGTTTAAAATGGCTGGCATCGATACGCTATATCTGGTGATAAAAATATGCCAAATCTCGTCCTTGCTTCCACGTCTCCCTACCGCCGAATGCTGCTGGAAAAGCTCGGGATCCCGTTTGAATGCGCCGCGCCAGAGGTTGATGAGACGCCACAGCCGGGCGAATCACCGCGTCATCTGGTGATGCGTCTTGCTAAAGAGAAAGCGCAGTCGCTGGCCGCACGTTACCCCACACATTTGATTATAGGCTCAGACCAGGTTTGCGTGCTGGACGGCGAAATCACCGGCAAGCCCCATACGGAGGAGAACGCCTGCCAGCAGCTTCTGCGCGCGCGAGGCACTATCGTGACCTTTTATACCGGCCTGGCGCTTTATAACTCTGCCACCGGTCATCTGCAAACCGAATGCGAGCCGTTCGACGTACACTTTCGCCATCTCAGCGAGCAAGAGATCGTGGATTATGTGCGCCGGGAACGTCCGCTGAACTGTGCGGGGAGCTTTAAAAGCGAAGGACTGGGGATTGCGCTGTTCGACAAGCTGGACGGTCGCGATCCCAACACGCTGGTGGGGTTACCGCTGATTGCCCTGTGTCAGATGTTAAGGCGAGAAGAGTGTAATCCGTTGACCATGTGACTTTTGCCCAGCGGCGCTTCGCTTGCATGGGCCTACTAAACTGCGGCCTGATGCCCTCACCCCGGCCCTCTCCCACAGGGAGAGGGAGCAAACATTAAAAACGACAACATTCGTTGCCGTTTTACGTTTACCTTAGCCGCGCAGAACCTTAAGACAGCGTTTCAACTGCTCATCCAGCGGCGCTTCAATACGGATGACTTCCCCCGTATTAGGATGGGTAAACTTCAGCGCTGCCGCATGCAGGAACAGACGCGACAGCCCCGTCCCCGCCAGCTGCTTATCAAACTCGCGGTCGCCATAGCGGTCATCAAAGGCAATTGGATGCCCTGCGAACTGCGTATGCACGCGGATCTGGTGAGTACGACCGGTCACCGGACTGCAGCGCACCAGCGTGGCAAACTCATAGCGCTCTTCAACCTTAAAGCGCGTCTCAGACGGTTTTCCTTCCTGGCTCACGCGGACAATACGTTCGCCACTTTGCAGAATGTTCTTCAGCAGCGGTGCCTGCACCACTTTTACATGGGACTGCCACTGACCGCGCACCAGCGCCAGGTAGTCTTTCTGCATCCCTTTTTCACGCAGCTGTTCATGCAGAGAACGCAGGGCAGAACGCTTTTTCGCCACCAGCAGTACGCCAGAGGTGTCACGGTCAAGACGGTGCACCAGTTCAAGGAAACGCGCTTCCGGGCGCAGGGCACGCAGCCCTTCAATCACGCCGAAGCTCAGACCGCTACCGCCATGAACAGCCGTTCCTGACGGTTTATTGAGCACCAGAATATGGTCATCTTCGTAAAGGATCACATCGCTCAGGGCCGCCACTTTCTGTAGCTTCGGTGAAACGGTCTCTTCTTCACGTTCCGCAACGCGCACCGGCGGTATACGCACTTCATCGCCCGCCTCGAGTTTGTACTCGGGCTTCACGCGTTTTTTGTTCACCCGCACCTCGCCCTTGCGCAGGATGCGGTAAATCATGCTCTTTGGTACACCTTTCAACTGGGTGCGCAAAAAGTTATCGATACGTTGCCCCGCTTCATCTTCGGCGATGGCAACCATTTTTACGGCTGGAGTCTCTGTTTTCATGGTTGGCGATTCTAAATATCGTCAGCCATTAGCGCCACTCATTTTTCTATGCTTATATTTACTTTTATCCGGCCAGCTCCCCGTTTCGCGCAACCGATTTGGTGGTTATTAAACCAATCGCCATTCTGAAGTGAAGAAACTGTGAGTAACCGGGTGATAATTGGTAAAAGTCATCTTGCTATAACCCGGCGAGCAGTGGAATAATGAGGCTGTTTTCCGTGTTAAATCCTGGTTAAGTAAGGATGTTGACGGAATGACCAATTTTGTCTGACCGATCATCCACGCAGCAATGGCGTAAGACGTATTGATCTTTCAGGCAGTTAGCGGGCTGCGGGTTGCAGTACTTCCCGGTATAAGGATTGTTCTCTGGAGAGTTCTACCCAGGCAATTCCCCTGATAATTGCGCTGTGTTTCCGTATGAAACACAGGCAACCGACACTCTGCGCCTCTTAAGCGAGCGACAACCGTGAGGTTGGCGACGTGAACAGACACGAGGCCATCGGTTCATACCCCGGAAAGCGTCACCTTGCCCGCAGCTTTGTCGTCAATGTAAGAATAACGAGTAAGTTACGATGAAAAGAATGTTAATCAACGCAACTCAGCAAGAAGAGTTGCGTGTCGCCCTTGTGGATGGGCAGCGCCTGTACGATCTGGATATCGAAAGTCCTGGACACGAACAGAAAAAAGCGAACATTTACAAAGGTAAAATCACCCGCATTGAACCAAGCCTTGAAGCTGCATTTGTCGATTACGGTGCTGAGCGTCATGGTTTCCTCCCTCTGAAAGAAATCGCCCGCGAATATTTCCCCGCAAACTACAACGCCCATGGCCGCCCAAACATCAAAGATGTTCTGCGTGAAGGTCAGGAAGTTATCGTTCAGATTGATAAAGAAGAGCGTGGCAACAAAGGTGCCGCACTGACCACCTTTATCAGCCTGGCAGGGAGCTATCTGGTTCTGATGCCTAACAACCCGCGTGCGGGTGGCATCTCTCGCCGTATCGAAGGTGATGACCGTACCGAGCTGAAAGAAGCGCTGGCAAGCCTCGAACTGCCTGATGGCATGGGGCTTATCGTGCGTACCGCAGGCGTTGGCAAATCAGCCGAAGCGCTGCAGTGGGACCTGAGCTTCCGTCTGAAGCACTGGGAAGCCATTCAGAAAGCAGCCGAAAGCCGCCCTGCTCCGTTCCTGATCCACCAGGAAAGCAACGTTATTGTGCGTGCCTTCCGTGATTACCTGCGTCAGGACATCGGTGAGATTCTGATAGATAATCCGAAAGTGCTTGAGCTGGCGCGCCAGCACATCGCCGCGCTGGGTCGTCCGGATTTCACAAGCAAAATTAAACTGTACACCGGTGAAATCCCGCTGTTCAGCCACTATCAGATCGAATCCCAGATTGAGTCCGCCTTCCAGCGTGAAGTGCGTCTGCCATCCGGCGGTTCTATCGTTATCGATACCACTGAAGCGCTGACCGCTATCGACATCAACTCCGCGCGTGCAACGCGCGGTGGCGATATCGAAGAGACCGCCTACAACACTAACCTCGAAGCCGCTGATGAAATCGCCCGCCAGCTCCGCCTGCGCGACCTGGGTGGTCTGATTGTTATCGACTTCATCGACATGACCCCGGTACGCCACCAGCGTGCGGTTGAAAACCGTCTGCGCGAAGCGGTGCGTCAGGACAGGGCGCGTATCCAGATTAGCCATATCTCACGCTTTGGCCTGCTGGAGATGTCCCGTCAGCGTCTGAGCCCGTCTCTCGGCGAGTCCAGCCATCACGTTTGTCCGCGCTGCTCCGGCACCGGTACCGTGCGTGATAACGAATCGCTGTCCCTCTCCATTCTGCGTCTGATTGAAGAAGAAGCGCTGAAAGAGAACACCAAAGAGGTTCACGCCATTGTGCCGGTGCCCGTTGCCTCTTACCTGCTTAACGAAAAACGTGCAGCGGTAAGTGCGATTGAAGCGCGTCAGGGTGGCGTTCGCTGCATCATCGTGCCAAACGACCAGATGCAGACCCCACACTATCACGTGCTGCGCGTGCGTAAGGGCGAAGAGACGACCACCCTCAGCTACCTGCTGCCGAAGCTGCATGAAGAAGAGATGTCCCTGCCTTCCGATGAAGAGCCAGCCGAGCGCAAACTGCCAGAGCAGCCTGCGTTAGCGACCTTCATCATGCCTGAAGCACCACCGGAAGCAGCTCTGGAAAAACCTGCGGCCAAACCTGCAGCGCAGAAACCAGAAGCCGCGGTAGCAAAAGCCCAGCCGGCACAGCCGGGTCTGCTGAGCCGCTTCTTTGGCGCGCTGAAGAAGATGTTTGCTGAAGAAGACGTTCAGCCAGAGCAGCCGAAAGAAGAGCCAAAAGCAGCCAAGCCAGAGCGTCAGCAGGACCGCCGTAAGCGTCAGAACAACCGCCGCGATCGTAACGACCGCAGCGATCGCAATGACCGCAGCGAGCGTCGTGACAACCGTGACAACCGCTCTGAGAATGGCGAAGGCCGTGAGCAACGCGAAGACAACCGTCGCAACCGTCGCGAGAAACAACAGCCGAATGTTGAAGACCGTGAAATTCGCCAGCAGGCGGGCGATGAGTCTGAGAAGAGCAAACAACGTGACGACCAGCAGCCGCGCCGTGAACGCAGCCGTCGCCGTAACGACGAGAAGCGTCAGGCACAGCAGGAAGTCAAAAACCTGAACCGCGAAGAGCCTGTTGAACAGCAGGACGGCGAGCAGGAAGAACGCACTCAGGTAATGCCGCGTCGTAAGCAGCGCCAGCTTTCTCAGAAAGTTCGCTTCGCCTCTGAAGCAACCGAAGAGTCAGGCGCTATCGCGGTTGAAACCAGCGAGAGCACAACCGGCACGCAGCTGGCGAAAGTTGACCTGCCAGCGGTCGTTGAAAACAACGTTGAGCAGGATGATAACGGCGAAAACCGTGATAACGCCGGTATGCCGCGCCGTTCACGTCGTTCTCCACGTCATCTGCGCGTCAGCGGCCAGCGCCGTCGTCGCTATCGTGACGAGCGTTACCCGACTCAGTCGCCAATGCCGCTGACCATTGCCTGTGCTTCACCAGAAATGGCCTCCGGCAAAGTCTGGATCCGCTACCCGGTTGCTCGCCCGGAGCAGGTTGTTGAAGAACAGCCTGTAACCGAAGAGGTGATTGCACCAGCAGCCGCGGTAGAAGCTGTCGTGACTGAAGCGGCAACCGTGGTTGAACCTGAGGTTGTTGAACCTGAGGTTGTTGAAGCTGAAGCACCTCACGCAGTGGAAGTTGAAACCACCCATCCAGAAGTGATTGCCGCGCCGGTTGATGCCGCACCGCAGCTTATCGCCGAAGAAGATGCCGTGGTGGCTGAGGAAGTCGCTGAAGAGGCTGAACCTGTAGCCGCAGTGGAAGACACCGCAGAAACCCTCGTTGAAACCACCACTGAAGAAGTCGTTCAGGACGTTGAGATTCAGGTTGAACCGGTTGTCGAAGAAGCGAAAGCGCCTGAGGTGAAACCTGAGCCGGTTGTTTCTGCACCAGCCGCAGCCCACGTGGCGACAGCACCAATGACGCGCGCCCCGGCGCCGGATTACGTGCCTGAAGCCCCGCGTCACAGTGACTGGGTACGCCCGACCTTCAGCTTCGACGGTAAAGGCGCTGCAGGCGGCCACAGTGCAACGCATCAGGCGACTGCACCGGCGACGCGTCCGCAGTCTGTCGAATAACGACGCTGAAAGTAAAAAGCCGACCTTCGGGTCGGCTTTTTTTATGGCTGCTGCACGGGCTTTCTCATTCCGGTCACCTCAGGCATGAACTGCCGCATCAACTCCAGAAAACGCCGCAAGCGTGCCGGATAATAACGGGACCAGGGGTAAACCAGATGCACCGGTAACGCCGCTGGCTGCCACTCTGGCAGCAAATGCACCAGCCGCCCTTCCCGAATATCATCCTGTACCGTCCAGCTGGATACCACCGCCACGCCAAGCCCGGTGAGCGCCGTATTGCGTGCGACATACAGGCTATCGGTGCTCAGCCGTGGCGTAATAGCAATCCGCGCGGTGGCGGGTGATGCATCGTGAAAAAGCTCCACATGGCGCTGGTAGAATGAGCTGATCGCTATCCAGGGAAACTGCTGCAAATCCTCCGGCGTGGTAACCGTCGGGAAACGGGCCAGCAGTGCCGGTGAAGCCACTACCGAGCGCGGCACTTCGGCCAGCAGCACGGACACGGTCGCCGGATCGACTTCCACGCCCACCCGAATCGCACAGTCAAGGTTGTCGCCGAGGAAGTCCGCCGACCGATCGTTGAGCATCCACTCAATCGAAAGCTGCGGATAGCGTTGCAGAAACTCGGTTACGGGTTTCAGAAGCTGGTCCTGACCAAACGCGTGAGGAGCGCGCACCCGCAGCACGCCTACCGGCTCATCTTCCGTCTGCCCCACCTCATCTTCCAGCGCCAGCCAGCTGTCAATCACCCGACGGGCGTGCTGATAACAGCGCTCGCCGTCATCCGTCAGCCGCGTCGTGTGGGTGGTGCGCAATATCAGGCGCACGCCCAGCATGGTCTCCAGCGACTGTAACCGTCTGCTTACCGTGGCCTGGGTAGTAGCCAGCTGCCGTGCCGCCGCAGAGAGGGATCCCGCCTCCACAATACGAACAAACGTCCGCATTAGCTCCACCCTGTCTATACGCTCAGCTCTTTTCATCGCATTTTCACTTATACGTTCAACGTATAAGCGTTTTACCACCGGGCCCGCTACCGTCGCAAGGCGTACTGATAAAAAATAACCTCACACGACGAATGAGGAACATCTTATGAACACAACAACCGCCGCCCATGCCGTGAGCCGCTGGGTAATCTTAATGCTGGCGATCGGTGCAGGTTTCAGCGTGGCATCTATCTATTATGCCCAGCCTCTGCTGCCGCTGATGGGCGCAGATCTTCATCTGAGTATCGAAGGAATGGGCCTGGTCCCAACGCTCACCCAGGCGGGATATGCCCTGGGGATCCTGTTCCTGCTCCCGCTCGGCGATCGCCACGACCGCAGGACGTTAATCCTGATAAAAAGTGCGGCGCTGGCGCTGTTTCTTCTCGGCTGTAGCCTGACCGGGCAGATCCACTCTCTGCTACTGGCCAGCCTGCTCATCGGCATGGCCGCCACCATGGCACAGGATATTGTCCCTGCCGCAGCCATCCTTGCGCCGGAAGGTAAACAGGGGAAAACCGTGGGTACGGTAATGACCGGGCTGCTGATGGGTATCTTATTATCAAGAACCGTGAGCGGCGTGGTGGGCGAAGCGTTTGGCTGGCGCGTCATGTACCAGCTGGCGGCGGCGAGCATTGCGTTCGTCGGGGTGATGATGTGGTTTGTGCTTCCCCGTTTTGCCATTCACTCCACGCTGAGCTACCCCGCGCTGATGCGCTCAATGGAGCATCTGTGGCGTCGCTATCCGGCGCTGCGCCGTGCGGCGCTGGCTCAGGGCTTCCTGTCGATTGCCTTCAGCGCCTTCTGGTCTACGCTTGCGGTCATGCTGCTGGAACGCTATCACCTGGGTAGTGCCGTAGCGGGTGGTTTTGGTATTGCAGGTGCCGCCGGTGCGTTAGCTGCCCCGCTGGCAGGGGGTCTGGCGGACAAACTGGGCGCAGGAAAAGTCACGCAGATTGGTGCCGCTCTTGTGACCGTCTCATTCGCCCTGATGTTCCTGATGCCCACGCTGGGCGTTCATGGACAGCTGATTCTGATCGCCATCTCCGCCGTCGGGTTCGACCTGGGTCTGCAGTCCAGCCTGGTCGCTCACCAGAACCTGGTATACAGCCTTGAACCTCAGGCGCGCGGTCGTCTCAACGCCCTGCTCTTTACGGTGGTCTTTATCGGGATGGCGCTGGGTTCCGCGTTAGGCAGCAATATCTACTCGCTGGCCGGCTGGACGGGCGTGGTCGCGCTGGCGACGGTCTGTGGCGTCATTGCGCTGGCAATCCGTCTGATAGAAAGCGCACGAGTTACCTCCGCATCAGCAGAAGTTGCATAAAAAAAATGCCCAATCCAGACGGATTGGGCAGTAAAACATGCCCAGTTTCAAGACATGTTCCAAGAGGTCAAGATGTTATTTGTTCAGCTGGAACAGAGACATGCCCTGCATATCGCTAAACGCTTTATAAGACGCCTGCAAGGCCGCCTGCTGCATGGTGTAAGAGGAAATCGCTTCGTTCCAGTCAACATCCACCAGGTCACTCATCTGCTTGGTCTGACCCAGCGCGCGGTCATCACCCAGCGTGTCGAGTTTTTCCAGCTCGTTCATCTTGGTTCCCACATCCGCAACGACCGTCAGGACATTGTTCTGGGAGTTTTTGATGCCGATTTGCGCATTGGCAATCACCTGGCTTTGCGCCGTTGCGGCAGCCGGATCGTTCTCAATCGGTGTCTTCAGCGAGGCAATAGCAGAATCCAGGATTTTGAACATGTTGGTCTGGCCATATCCACCGCCCGGCAGCTGTTCCGCATTACTGGTAATGCTTTCGAAAATTTGCTGTCCGGTATGGCTGATGGTCATATTTCGCGCCGTATCAACCTGCTGCGTGATGGCCTCAGCGCCGCCGTTATAATCCCCGGTCGCGGCATCAAACGGTGCGCTCTCGGTTTTGTATCCCGCAAAGATAAAGCGACCATTACCATCCGTCGTGTTAGCCAGGTTCATCAGCTGATCGCGGATCCCCTGAATATCGGTCGCCAGAGAAAGACGGTCGTCATCGCTTAATGTGCCGTTTGACGCATAAACGAGCTTCTCGCGCACGCTTGAGATCGCGGTGTTGACCTGGGTTAACACGTTATCTTCCAGCGAGACCTTCTGCGTTGCAAAGGTACGCGCGAGTGCGAACTGGCTGTTTTGCGACTGAGACTGTGACAGAACGATGGCCTGCGACGCGGCGATAGGATCGTCCGAAGGACGATTGACGCGCTTGCCGGTGGACATCTGCTCACCGTAGCTCAGCCATCTGCTCTGGGAATCGGTGATCCCACGCATGTTCTGCTCATACATCATCTGGGTGCTAATACGCATTGTTCACCTCAACCTTAACGAATGTTGATAATTGCATCGAAGAGCGTACTGGCAGTTTGTAGCACCTGGGCATTGGCCAGGTAATACTGCTGATAACGCTGCAAATTGCCATACTCTTCGTCGAGGTTTACCCCAGAGATGGTCTGCTGCTGCTTGATTAACTGCGTTTCCACGTTGGCTTTCGTCTGGCTACTCACCTTCAGTGACGCCGTTGAGCTACCGACGGTACTGACGAGAGAGGCATACGCATCGTTGAAGGTTTTGTTCCCCCCCACCACTTTGCCGTTTTGCAGATCGAGCAGTTTCTGGCCGTTACGGTTGTCACTTTCGCCGCCGTTCTGCACAGATGCCATCGCCAGTTTGGACTCGTCGCTGATCGCGAGATCCATGTTCATGATGACGTTGGAAACAGGCTTCACGGTAAAGCTGTCTTTGGTATTTGCCGTGCCGCTCACGTTGACGTTAAGGCCATCAAACGACAGATTGCCGCTGGCATCCGGGCTCATTGTAAAGCTGGTTTTGTCTGACGTGCGGGTGACCGTCCAGTCAGTGCCGTTAAACTGCAGCTTATAGTCTGTCGCCTGGACCTGTTTGCTGTCCGCCACAGACGCCGTAACAACGGCTGAACCGCCGTTCTTGCTGTTGGACAGAACCGCCGGAGAACCAAAGTTGAACAGCTTACCGCCCGCATCACCGTTCGCATCAAAACCGGCTTCATGCTGCGTGTTCATCGCATCGGCAAAGGCCAGCGCCATCTGGTTCAGGGTGTTACGCGCTTTATCCAGATCTTCCGTGCGGAAGGTCAGTAAACCGCCTAAAGAACCGGTGGTGATAAATTTCTCGGGGATCTCAATATTACCCGCCACGTCATCGACGTAGGCGATAGTCGTACGAGCCGGATCGGCGCTGGACTTCACGGCCGCCAGCTGGCTGGCTTTGCTGCCCTGCACCAGGCTGTAACCGTTGCCGAGAGAGATATTAAACGTGCCGCTATCCTGCACGGAGACTTCCACGCCCACGATTTTGTTCAGTTCAGTCACGAGCTGATCGCGCTGGTCGAGCAGATCGTTAGGCGATGCGCCCGCACCGACGCCGGTCAGACGGGAGATCTGATCGTTCAGGTTCGCAATCTGTTTGGCATAGTTGTTGATCTGAGACACGCTGGTCCCAATCGCGGTATTGACCTGCGTATCCTGGTCACGCAGATACTGATCGTTGGTTTTGAACTGATTGACCAGACCGCCCGCTTTACCCAGCACCGTCTGACGTGCTGCCGGGTCTTCCGCGTTGCTCACCAGGGTTTGCAGGCTTTTGAAGAAGTCCTGTAGGGTGGTGGAGAGCGAATTGGTGGTATCGGAGAGCACATCGTCAATTTTTGACATCTGCTGATAGCGCGTCGTCAGACCGCTGCTCTGCGTCTGCGCGGCGCGCAGCTGGTTGGTGATGAAGGCGTCATACTCACGCTGGACACCGGAGACATAAACCCCGTTACCCACCCAGCCACCGCCGGTCAGCGTGCTGTTAGATGCACCCAGCACCGTGGTCTGGCGGGTGTAACCTGCCACGTTATAGCTTGAAATATTATTACTGACGGTATTGAGTGCCGACTGCGCGGCACTGAGGCCACTCATGGCGCTGTTAATCAAACTGGACATGGGGGTTCCTTTTATACGTTCAGACACGAGTCCTGATGAAGGTTATCGGCAACCTCCACCGGGACTTGAGAACTTTCAGAACAGATTTTCAATATCTGTGCTATAGGCTTTGCTGACCTTCTCGCCCATGGATTTCAGCTGCTGGATCATGCTGGTGAGCTTGCGCGCATAGTTCGGGTCGGTCGCGTAGCCCGCGTTTTGTAAGGCCTGAGCGCCCTGCTCCGCCGTCGCCGCCTGCGTAACGGCGGTATAACGCGGATTGCGGCTCAGCAGGCCAACGTAATCGGACAATGCTTCCAGATAGGAGCTGTAGACGCGGAATTTTGCTTTGACCTTCACCGCCGCACCGTTCTCGTATTCGGTGGTCGTGATCTCCGTTGTTGGCCCCTTCCAGCTGGAGGTGGCCTTCACGCCGAAGATGTTGAAGCTCGGATCGCCGTTTTCCTTGCGGATCTGACGCTGGCCCCAGCCCGACTCCAGCGCGGCCTGCGCCAGAATCAGGTGATGCGGCACGCCGCTCTGTTCGCTGGCAAGGCGCGCGGGCAGAGAAAGCTGCGCCAGGAAGTCTTTGCTGTCACCGGAGAGCGGCTCATCGCCGCTGCCCGTGGCTTTTGGCATTGCTTTACGCACCATTTGCGTCAGAGCCTGGTTCTGATAACTGGTCACCGTTTCCAGGTCGAACTTCATCGGCACCTGCTGCGTCTGATCCTGAGGCTGAATGCCCTGCGCGGCTTCGGTCTGTTTCACAATCATGTCAGCCAGACCGAGGCCTTTACCGGCGGTCATCTGCTGCGCAATCTGCTGGTCATACATGCTGGTGTAGAGACGCGTTGAATCACTGCTGAACATCCCGTCTTTCGGCAGGGTTTCACGCATGCTTTTCAGCATCATCTGTACAAACATCCCTTCCACCTGGCGGGCGACCGGGCGGATATTCGCCGCCGGGTCTTTGCCTGCTTTGGTTTTCAGTTCGTTGAGCGACTGGGCGTCCCAGGCTGCACTGGTCAACAGTTTGCTATCGGTCAGCATTAGATGATTTCCAGTTTGGCGCGCAGGCAGCCCGCGCTTTGCATGGATTGCAGGATGGACATCAGATCCATCGGCGTTGCGCCCAGGGCGTTCAGGGCACGCACCACGCTGTTCAGGTTGGCGCTGGAGCGAACGCTCTGCAGCGACCCGCCGCTCTGACGCATATCAATCTGCGTTTGCGGCGTCACCACCGTCTGACCGCCACCAAATGGCGTATTCGGCTGGCTCACGTTCGCGGAGCGGTTTACCGTCACGGAGAGGTTACCCTGCGCCACGGCACAGCTGTCCAGCGACACTTCCCGGTTCATCACCACCGAGCCGGTACGGGAGTTGATGATCACTTTCGCATCCTGAACCGGAACGTTCACTTCCATATTCTGGATATCCGCCAGCATGCGCACCTGGTTGCTGCTGCCGGTGGAGGTGCGGATCTGCACGGTGCGCGCGTCGAGTGCCGTTGCATTACCGTAGCCGCGGCTGCGGTTGATGGTATCGGCAATTTGCTGCGCCATGGTGAAGTCTTCATTATTAAGCTGCAGGTTGATGGTGTTGCCCGCGCCAAACTGGGTCGGTAGTTCACGCTCAATGATCGCACCGTTGGTGATACGTCCACCGTTCAGCTGGTTCACCTGCACGCTGCTTCCGCCTGCGGATGCCCCCGCACCGCCAACCAGAATGTTCCCCTGCGCCAGCGCATAGACCTGGCTGTCAACGCCTTTCAGCGGGGTCATCAGCAGCGTACCGCCACGCAGGCTTTTGGCGTTACCCATTGAGGAGACCACTACATCAATGGTCTGCCCCTGACGCGCAAACGCCGGGTAGGATGCGGTGACCATTACCGCGGCCACGTTTTTCAGCTGCATGTTGGTTCCCGCCGGCACGGTAATGCCGAGCTGGGAAAGCATGTTGTTCAGGCTTTGGGTGGTGAACGGCGTCTGGGTCGTCTGGTCACCGGTACCATCCAGACCAACCACCAGGCCGTAGCCAATCAGGGAGTTTTCACGAACGCCCTGAACGCTGGTGAGGTCGCGAATACGGTCAGCCTGGGCAAATGTTGCCACCAGCGCGAGCGCCACGGCGAAGATCGATTTAAACATGGGTCACCTCGCTTACATCGGCGATAAATTAAGGAAGAAGCGCTGCAGCCAACCCATATTTTGCGCTTCATTGATATAGCCGTTACCGACGTACTCAATGCGCGCATCCGCCACCTGGGTGGACGGAACGGTGTTGGTGCCGCTGATGGTGCGAGGGTTAACCACGCCCGAGAAGCGAATGAATTCAGTGCCCTGGTTGATGGCGATCTGTTTTTCACCCACAACGTGCAAGTTGCCGTTAACCAGTACCTGGTCAACCGTGACCGTCAGCGTACCGCTGAAGGTGTTGCTGGCGTTCGCGCCGCCTTTGCCGTTAAAGGTATTACCGCCGGACGCGTTCACATCAGCACGCGCGTTGCCGAACAGCCCTTCGAGATAGCGTGGCACGGTATCGAAGCCAAAATTGGTTTTGCCATCGCGGCTGGCGTTCGCCGACGAGCTCTTGCTCGCGCTGACGTTTTCCTGCAGCACAATGGTCAATGTATCGCCGACGTTACGCGGGCGGCGATCTTCAAACAGCGGCTGATAGCCGTAATTAATCGGCTGCGCGGTCTGGAAAATGGAGCCATTTACCACTGGCGCGGGGCCAGGAACGGGTTGGGCAGTCGTCGCACCCTGGACCAATGGTTTAGACGGGATCAAAGCACACCCGCTGAGGGTGACAGCCAGAACAGTCAGTATCGGATAACGAAACGCCGCGTTTTTTTGCATTGCCTTCATCTTCGAAAACAGGGAGCCGGTGCGGCGTTTACCGCACCGGGCTACACCTTAGAGTTGCGTCAGTTTCTGCAGCATCTGGTCGGTCGTCGACACTGCTTTACTGTTAATTTCATACGCGCGCTGGACCTGGATCATATTCACCAGCTCTTCCGCCACGTTCACGTTGGACGTTTCAACATAACCCTGGTACAGCAGGCCCGCGCCGTTCAGGCCCGGGGTGCTCTCATTCGGCGTACCGGAGGATTGCGTTTCGGTGTAGAGGTTCTCACCAATGCTTTCCAGACCGGTATCGTTCATGAAGGTGGTCAGGTTGAGCTGCCCGACCTGAACCGGCGCGGCCTGTCCCTGCTGGGTCACGCTGACCACACCGTCGCGTCCGATGGTGATGCTCAGGGCATTCGCCGGGATAGTAATCGCAGGCTGAACCTGGAAACCGCCCGCCGTCACCAGCTGGCCGTTCTGATCGACCTGGAACGAACCGTCGCGGGTATAGGCAGAGGTCCCGTCAGGCAGCTGCACCTGGAAGAACCCCTGGCCTTTGATTGCCACGTCTTTACTGTTGTTGGTCTGAGACAGGTTGCCCTGGCTGTGCAGACGCTCGGTGGCCACCGGACGAACACCGGTACCGATCTGCAGACCCGACGGCAGCGTCGTCTGTTCAGAAGACTGCGCGCCCGGCTGGCGGATAGTTTGATAAAGCAAATCTTCGAAAACGGCACGCTGACGCTTGAAACCATTGGTGCTCACGTTTGCCAGGTTGTTGGCAATCACGTCCATATTGGTTTGCTGGGCGTCCAGGCCAGTTTTCGCGATCCATAAAGAACTGATCATAAGGAGTCCTGTTAACTCATAGCCAGAAGTTGGTTAGCCTTGCCCGCGTTTTCATCCACGCTGCTGATGATCTTCATCTGCATTTCAAAACGACGGGCGCTGGCAATCATGTCGGTCATGGCTTCGACCGGCTTTACGTTGCTGCCTTCCAGAACGCCGGACATCACGCGGATGCTCGGATCGGCCTGTAACGTGGCGCCACGCGTCGCCTGCGCCGCCTGGGTCAGACGGAACATGCCGTCGTCGCCGCGCTGCACGTCTTTGGCTTCCGCTTTCACCAGCTTCAGACGTCCGACGGGCGCAACGGTATTGGCCGGGTCGCCCGGGTTCAGCGCCGAAATGGTACCGTCCGCGGCGATAGTCAGCTCAGAGCCTTCCGGCACGGTCAGCGGACCCGCTTCCCCCATTACCGGATGACCCTGAATCGTCAGCTGGCCCGTCGCGCTCACCTGGATATTGCCGTTACGGGTATAGCCTTCGCTGCCGTCCGCAGTTTGCACCGCCAGCCAGCCGTCCTGCTGCAGGGCAACGTCCAGCGGGCGCGAGGTGTAGTCCATCTGCCCTGGCGTCATATCTGCGCCAGGGGTTGATGCCGTCACCAGCGTACGGGTCGGCAGGGACAGCCCTTCAACCGGCACCGCGCGCAGCGCGTTAAGCTGCGCGCGAAAGCCCGGCGTAGAGGCGTTTGCCAGGTTGCTGGCGGTAACGGCCTGCTGATTGAGCGTCTGACTTGCCGCGCCCATCGCGGTATATATTGCGTGATCCATTGCGCTTTCCTGTTAGCCGCTTAACGCAGGTTAACCAGCGTGTTGAGGATCTGGTCCTGGGTTTTGATGGTCTGCGCGTTCGACTGATAGTTACGCTGCGCGACGATCATGTTCACCAGTTCTTTACTCATATCCACGTTGGAGGCTTCCAGCGCGCCGTTGGTCAGCTTGCCGAAGTTACCGGTGCCTGCGGTACCCAGCAGCGCCACGCCGGAGGACTGAGTGGCAGACCAGACGTTGTCGCCTTCCGATTTCAGGCCTTCGTTGTTCGCGAAGTTTGCCAGCACGATCTGGCCCAGAACCTGAGACTGTTCGTTAGAGTAGCTGCCCACCACGGTGCCATCGTCGTTGATCTGGTAGCTCACCAGGTCGCCAGGCTTGTAGCCGTTCTGATTGGTTGCCACAACGCTGTTTGCACCGGTGTTCTGCTGCATGGAGTTCAGGAAGCTCAGGGAGAAGGTCGCCGCCGTCGCACCGCTGACAGAACCCGTGGTGATGTTAATGGCCGGCGTGGCGTTTGGCGTTGCGCTCAGTACACCCGCAGCGTCGTAGTTGTAGACACCCGCCAGGTTACCGTTCGCATCAAAGTTCATCTGCGCCGCTTTTGCTGCTGTAGAACCCGCAACGCTGCCGTCCTGAGTGTAAAGATCCCATTTATTGTTGGCCGTCTTCACGTAGTAGACGTACATGTTGTGGGCGTTACCCTGGCTGTCAAATACGGTCACGGTCCCTTTTTTGTTATAGGTATCCGGGTTGGTCGCATCGAACGGGGCAGTTTGAACGGGATCGGTTGAGTTCAGGTTGATCTGCTGCGTCGCGGTGGTGGTTGATTTCGCCGCCATCAGGGTATTCGGGATAGTAATCGCCTGAGGGTTTGCACCGGTCTGAACGGTTGGAGGCGTTCCAGCTACCGGGTAGCCCGTCAGCTGCATGCCCTGCATGTTAACCAGCGTACGGTTTTCGTCCAGCTTGAACTGGCCGTTACGGCTGTAGAACACAGAACCGTTGGAATCGACCATACGGAAGAAACCGTTCTGGCTGATAGCAACGTCCAGACCACGACCAGTGTTGGTGGTGGTACCGTCGGTAAAGTCCTGAGTGATGCCCGCAACTTTCACGCCCAGGCCGACTTTGGAACCGGCAAACATGTCCGCAAATGAAGCAGAACCGGATTTAAAACCATAGGTCGCGGAGTTGGCGATGTTGTTGCCAATGACGTCCAGGTTGGTGGCCGCAGCATTCAGGCCGCTGACCGCTTGAGAAAAGGCCATGACTTACTCCTGATAAGTGTTAAGGCTTAGATAATCTGCCGAACTTCGTCGAGTGTGGTGGAACCAGAGGTTCCCAAATCCAGTTTGTTGCCGTCGCTTCCTTTAATCACGCCCTGGACCAGCGCGAACTGCAGCGGCTGCGCCACCAGCTGGGTCGTCCCGTTGCTGGCGCTGATCGCTACTTTGTAAGAACCGTTTGGTGCTTTAGTGCCGTCGGTCAGGCTGCCATCCCACGTAAAGGTGTGAACGCCCGCCTTCAGCTCACCGATATCAATGGTGCGAACTACCACGTTATTGGCATCCATGATCGTTGCAGTGACCTTCTCAGCCGCCTGCTGGAGCTCAACGCCAAACGGCGTGGTGGTCGTTGTGGTGTTGCCTTCAGTGGTGCTGGTGCCCGCCAGAATCGTGGTTCCCGGGATCATCACCCCGTGGCCAATCAGGCTTGCCGCCTGCAGAGACTGGGCACTGTTGATCTGCCCGGAGACGGAGCCGAGGGTGGTGTTGAGTTTCTCAATGCCGCTCACGGTGCTGATCTGCGCAAGCTGCGTGGTCAGTTCGTTGTTCTGCATTGGGTTGGTGGGATCCTGGTTCTTAAGCTGCGCCACCAGCAGCGTCAGAAAGCTGCCCTGAAGATCGGAGGCATTGCTCCCGGTGAGGGAGTTAGAACCCGTCGTACTCTTGGTGTTATTAACACCCGAGTTCGTAGGATCATTCACATTTACGGCGATGGACATGCATGTCTCCTTTACTGGCCGAGAGTGAGCGTTTTGAGCATCATGCTCTTCACGGTATTCAGCACTTCAACGTTGGCCTGGTAGCTGCGGGAAGCCGACATGGAGTTCACCATCTCACCCACCACATCCACGTTTGGCATTTTCACGTATCCGCTGGCATCCGCGAGCGGGTTACCCGGCTCATACACCAGCCTGTCCGGCGCCTGGCTCTCTACCACATCAGACACCTTCACGCCGCCCGTCGCCGCGCCCGGCGCAGCATCGACCTGAAAGACAACCTGTTTGGCGCGATAAGGCTGGCCGTCTGGTCCGGTTACGCTGTCGGCGTTCGCCAGGTTACTGGCAGCCACGTTCAGGCGTTTGGACTGCGCGGTTAACGCCGAACCGGCAATATCAAAAATATTCAACAAGGCCATCTATCAGTTCCCCCCCTGCAGGACGTTCATCATGCCTTTGATTTGTCCGCCGAGTACGGTCAGGCCCGTCTGGTATTTCAGACTGTTATCGGCAAACTGGGTACGCTCCCGGTCCATATCCACGGTGTTACCGTCGAGTGAGGGCTGATCGGGAATGCGGTAAAGTAAATCGGTCGCTGGCGCGGTCATCGCCTGAGCAGGAATATGGCGAGAGGATGTCATGGCAAGTGCAACACCCGTTCCTTCGGCACGTCCACGCTCCATCACCTTTTTGAGTTCACTGGAAAAATCAATATCGCGCGCCTGAAACCCTGGGGTATCGGCGTTAGCGATGTTGGCGGCTAAAATCTCCTGCCGCTGGGCGCGTAAATTGAGCGCTTCCTGCTGAAAACGTAACGCGGCGTCGAGTTTATCGAGCATGTCTCCTCCGCTGATGGCAAAATTTCAGTTCACAGCTTAAATCTCACCCGGTCTCCCCTATCGACGGAATAAGCGCAAAATGCGTCGCTATTTATTGCGTTGATGCAAAACCACTGCAGGTAGAATTCATTCAACTCTGGAAACGGTGGAACTTGCGATGCAAACGTTAAAACGTGGCCTGGTGGCAACTTTCTTGCTCTTTAGCCCTCTGGTGCAGGCTGAAGGCTTACAGGATCGGCTGACGGCTTTTTTTGCTGAAAAGCTGGCGGGCTTTAGCGATGAGGTTAACGTTACCGTGCGCACCCCACCGAATCTGTACCCGACCTGTGACCAACCGTCATTCAGCGTGACGGGAACCACCCGGCTGTGGGGAAATGTGAACGTGCTGGCACGCTGCGCGAACGAAAAACGCTATTTACAGGTTGCAGTTCAGGCGACGGGCAATTATGTTGTCGCCGCCGTGCCCATTGCGCGCGGCAGCGTGCTGCAGACGAACAGCGTGACGTTAAAACGCGGCCGTCTGGACCAGCTGCCTCCACGCACCATGCTGGAAATGAACCAGGCACAGGACGCCGTCAGCCTGCGCGATGTCGCACCCGGCCAGCCGATACAGCTCTCAATGCTGCGTCAGTCATGGCGGGTAAAAGCGGGTCAACAGGTGATGGTGGTGGCCAACGGAGATGGCTTTAGCATCAACAGTGAAGGGAAAGCGTTAAACAATGCCGCGGTGGCGCAAAACGCCCGCGTCAGAATGTCCTCAGGCCAGGTGGTGAGCGGAACCGTCGATTCTGATGGGAATATTCTGATTAACCTATAATCTTTTTAAAGATTTCGCGGCGCGTGCCGATAAATATTCCACTAATGATGATGTCAGGCGCAAACGCCGCGAACCCTCGATGAGGACAACACTATGAGCATTGATCGTACATCAGCCCTGAAGCCGGTAAGCGCTGTACAACCTCGCGAAACGAATGACGCTCCTGCGCAGAAAACGCGTCTGGAAAAACCGTCAACGTCCAACAGCACCAGCGTGACCCTGAGCGACGCACAGGCAAAACTGATGCAGCCAGGCAGCAACGATATCAATATGGAACGTGTTGAAGCGCTGAAAACGGCTATTCGTAACGGTGAGCTGAAAATGGACACCAGCAAAATCGCTGACGCCCTGATTCAGGAAGCACAGAGTTTCTTACAGAGTAACTAACCGTATGAGTCGACTGTCAGAAATACTGGATCAAATGACGGTTGTTCTTAACGACCTGAAAACGGTAATGGACGCTGAACAGCAGCATCTCTCTTCCGGTCACATCAACGGCAGCGCGCTGCAGCGTATTACTGAAGATAAGAGTTCGCTACTGGCGACGCTGGATTATCTGGAGCAGCAGCGCCGCGCTGAGCAGGATCCTAAGCGTAGCGCCAATGACGATATTATTGAGCGCTGGCAAACCATTACCGAAAAAACCCAGCACCTGCGCGACCTTAACCAGCACAACGGCTGGCTACTGGAAGGTCAGATTGAGCGTAATCAGCAGGCGCTTGAGGTATTGAAACCGCATAAAGAAACCGGACTGTACGGTGCGGATGGTCAAACAGCGACTGCACGTATTGCGGGAGTTAAAAAGATTTCGATTTGACGCCTGTGCGACAAATCATGCAGCGGGGAGCACCATAAGGTGAACTCCCCTTTTGGCGTTTATGCCGTACGGCGGGCAAACTCTTTCACTTTGAACCCCAGCACCGCGAGCGTGGCAAAGTAAGCCACCACCCCGACGCCTACCACGGCCATCAGCCGCATCAGGCGATAAGGCATGGTGCCCAGGGACCACTCCGGCATCACGTACATCATGCCGAGCAGCGCGGCTGACATCACCAGTACCGCAACGATCAGACGTACCAGGAAACTTCCCCACCCCGGCTGCGGCGTGAAAATATCCTGCTTGCGCAGCTGCCAGTACAACAGCCCGGCATTCAGACAGGCCGCCAGACCAATAGACAGCGACAGACCGGCATGCTTCAGCGGACCAATAAACGCCAGGTTCATCAGCTGGGTCATAATCAGCGTCACGATGGCAATTTTCACCGGCGTTTTGATGTCCTGACGCGAGTAGAACCCGGGCGCCAGCACCTTGACGACGATCAGCCCCATCAAGCCGACCGAGTAGGCAATCAGAGCGCGCTGGGTCATAGCGGCATCGAAGGCGGTGAATTTCCCGTACTGGAAGAGCGACACCGTCAGCGGTTTGGCCAGAATGCCCAGCGCCACCGCGCTTGGCAGGGCCAGCAGGAAGCAGAGACGTAACCCCCAGTCCATCAGGCGGCAATATTCATCATGGTTGCCGCTGGCGAAACTTTTCGACAGCGACGGCAGCAGGATGGTCCCCAGCGCCACGCCCAGCACCCCGGACGGGAACTCCATCAGACGGTCGGCGTAGTACATCCAGGAAACCGAGCCGGACACGAGGAAAGAGGCAAAGATGGTGTTGATGATAAGCGAGATCTGGCTGACGGAGACGCCGAGAATAGCGGGCCCCATCTGCTTGATCACGCGCATCGCCCCGGCATCTTTGAGATTGATGCGCGGCAGCACCAGCATGCCGATTTTTTTCAGATGCGGCAGCTGGTACGCCAGCTGCAGCACGCCGCCGACGGTGACCGCCCAGGCCAGCGCCAGCACCGGCGGGTTGAAGTGCGGCGCGGCGAACAGGGCAAAACCGATCATGCTGACGTTGAGAAACGTTGGCGCAAACGCCGGGACAGAGAAGCGGTTCCAGGTGTTCAGGATCGCCCCCACCAGCGAGGCCAGCGAGATGAGCAGAATATAGGGGAAAGTAATGCGCAGCAGCTGCGAGGTCAGCGCAAATTTGTCAGCCGTATCGGCAAAACCGGGCGCGGTCACCATAATCACCCAGGGCGCGGCCAGCATCCCGAGTACGGTCACCACCGCCAAAGCCAGCGTCAGCAGCCCGGAGACATAAGAAACAAAGACGCGCGTCGCGTCTTCACCCTGCTTGCTTTTATATTCCGCCAGAATGGGCACGAATGCCTGGGAAAACGCCCCTTCAGCAAAAATACGACGCAGCAGGTTCGGCAATTTGAACGCGACGAAAAAGGCGTCCGTGGCCATCCCTGCACCAAATACCCTTGCCACAATGGCGTCGCGCGCAAAACCCAGCACGCGGGAAAACATGGTCATCGAGCTGACGGCCGCCAGCGATTTTAATAAGTTCATTAACGTGAATTTCCAGAACCATACGGATTTGTAGGCCGAGTCAGCGTAAGCGCCACCCGGCAAAGCCAACAAGCGGCGCTTAGTCTAACCGGATTTCAACGAATTACTATCCGCAGATGTTACAGCGAGTTATTCGCTCATGGCATCGCGCCAGAGCCTTTCCACAATGCGCTGCGCCAGAATGGCCTGCTCGCCGGACGTTTCAGGAACCGTCTGATTTTGCACGCAGGTGATAAAGTGGCGGGCGCATCCTGCGAAACCGCGCTGCTCGAGGGTGCTCTGCCAGCCTGGCGCCGGGAGCGTCACCACGCCGTTGCCCTTCTCTTCCCGCCACTCGCGCATGTCCGTAATGTCGTACAGCGCGCCCTCGGTCACTGCCTGCACGGATTCACGCTGACTTCCCGCCCGACGGTGCATGCTGGTGGTAATCTGAAGATGCTCAACGGCGAAGTGGTGTTCCGCGTAGACCATCTGCCCCTGGTCATTCGTTAACAGGGTACCGCTCTTCAGCTGCGCATGGCCGTTGCTCAGCCACAGCGCCGTATCCACAACGTGCAGATAATCATCCAGAAGGGTGAAGCGCAGATCGTTTGGCCCAATGCTGTCGGTGCGGTGTTTATCCATCCGCAGCGAGGCGAGCGTGTCCGACTGCGCCTTCAGCTGCTGGTAAAGCGGCGCAAAGCGGCGGTTGAAGCCCACCATCAGCGTCAGTTTTTTGCGCGCGGCCAGCTCAATCAGCCGTTCGGCATCCTGAACATTTTCCGCCAGCGGCTTATCCACGCAGACGTGAACCCCCGCATTGAGCAGCTCGCTTACCACCTGATAGTGGGTTGCCGTTGAGGTATGCACAAAAACAGCATCACACTCGCGGGCCAGATCCTGCAGAGAGGCAGCATACGGAATGCGCCAGGTTTCGCAGATACGTTCTGCCTTTTCTCGGGTGGGTGACCATGCCCCTTGCAGGGTCCAGTCCGTTGCTGCACCTAAAACAGGCAGCCAGGCTTTTTGCGCGATGCCGCCGAGCCCCACCACGCCTACGCGTAATTTTTTCACCGTCAGTCTCCCAGATGTGCCAGCAACGCATCCAGGCGCTGTTTCAGCCCGGCGACCTCGTCTTCCAGCGCTTCTACGCGCGCGGCAAGAGTGTCATTGCTTGCTGAGGATCCCGCGTCGCTCTCCACGGTAGCGGTAGCGACATCGACGTCGCCGCTGAACAGATGCATATAGCGGCTTTCACGTTTGCCCGGCTCGCGCGCCAGACGCACCACGTATGGGCTATCTTCACGTGAGGCCAGCCCTTCCAGGGTCTGCTCAACTTCCTGCATATCGCTGAACTCATGCATACGGGAAGCGCGCGTGCGCAACTCTCCCGGCGTCTGCGCCCCGCGCAGCAACAGCGTGGTGATGACCGCCACTTCCGCACTGCTCAGCTTCAGGTCGCCGAATTCGGAGTTACAGAAGCGCTGTTCGTATTTGGTCACGCGGTTGCCGAAGCCGCTGACGGTGCGCAGGTAGTGGCGTTTTACCAGCGCATCCAGCACGTCCTGAACCTCATGCTCGCTGAGGTTCATCACCGGCTCGCGGTTGGTCTTCTGGTTGCAGGCCATGGTCACGGCGTTGACGGAGAGCGGATACTGCTCCGGCGTGGTAACCTGTTTTTCGAGTAAGCACCCAATCACGCGCGCTTCTGTACCGTTTAGCTGATACTTCATCTTTTCTCCTTAACGACCTGCGGTCCAGTCCCGGGTGGTTAACGCCGTCAGAACGTGGTCGCGCCACTCTCCGTCTATCAGCAGATAGTCTTTGGCGTAACCCTCTTTCTCGAACCCTAAGCGGGCCAGCAAATTGCCGCTGCGCTGATTATGCGGCATATAGTTCGCCATAATGCGATGGATATGCTGCGTGCGTTGCATATAGCGGATCGCCACCGTTAACGCCTCGTACATCAGCCCCTGCCCCTGCCATTTCTGGCCGATGGAGTAGCCAAGGTAGCAGGCGTGAAACGACCCGCGCACCACGTTTGAAAAGTTGGCGATCCCGATAATCTCTTTTTCTTCAGGATCCAGCAGCGCGAAATAAAACGCGCTGCCCTGCTTGTGAAATTCCGTAATCATGCTGAGGCGCGCCTGCCAGCCGGAAGGGTAACAATGGCTCTCATCCCGAACGGGTTCCCAGGGTTTTAAAAACTGGCGATTCTCGGCGTAATAATCCGCCAGACGCCAGGCATCACGCTCATGCACCAGACGAACGACCAGCCGGTCCGTTGTCAGACGCACTTTTGGCACATTGCTGCGATAGCCAAACATCGATACCACTCCTTCCCGTCACTTCTGCTGACCCATTAGCTTTACTATACCTGCGCCTGTGCCGTCTGTGAAAACAGTGACATACCATTTTCACCTCTTTTCACATTTTTCGATGAGAACTCTCTATCAAAGCACCCTTTTGATAAAAAAATATTGTCACCCCCGGGGGTGGGAAAAAACGCGGCGACACCGCAGAATGTTAGCGTGCTCACCTTCTTATTTTCCCTGGAGGGAAAATGTCCCGCGTATCACAGGCCAGGAGCCTGGGTAAATATTTCCTGCTCGTCGATAACATGCTGGTCGTGCTCGGCTTTTTTGTCGTTTTTCCGCTGATATCGATCCGCTTTGTCGATCAGATGGGCTGGGCGGCATTAATGGTTGGCATTGCCCTGGGGCTACGCCAGTTTGTCCAGCAGGGCCTGGGCGTCTTTGGCGGGGCCATCGCTGACCGCTTCGGCGCTAAACCGATGATCGTTACCGGTATGCTGCTGCGCGCGGCAGGCTTTGCCACGATGGCGGTCGCCCAGGAGCCCTGGCTGCTCTGGTTCTCCTGTTTCCTCTCCGGTATCGGCGGCACGCTGTTCGATCCGCCACGCACCGCGCTAGTGGTAAAGCTTATTCGCCCCCAGCACCGCGGCCGTTTCTTCTCGATTCTGATGATGCAGGACAGTGCAGGGGCGGTTATCGGCGCCCTGCTGGGAAGCTGGCTGCTGCAGTATGACTTCCGTCTGGTCTGCGCCGCTGGGGCGGTGCTCTTTATTCTGTGCGCGCTGTTCAATGGCCTGTTCCTGCCCGCCTGGAAACTGTCGACGGTCAAAGCGCCGGTCCGGGAAGGGCTTGACCGCGTCCTGCGCGACAGGCGTTTTGTCACCTATGTGTTGACCCTGACGGGCTACTACATGCTGGCTGTGCAGGTCATGCTGATGCTGCCGATCATGGTTAACGACATCGCGGGGACCCCTGCAGCCGTTAAATGGATGTACGCCATCGAAGCCTGCCTGTCGTTAACGCTGCTTTATCCGATTGCCCGCTGGAGCGAACGGCGTTTTCGTCTGGAGCATCGCCTGATGGCCGGTCTGTTCCTGATGACGCTGAGCATGATGCCGATCGGCCTGGTGAACTCTCTCCAGCAGCTGTTTACGCTGATTTGCACGTTCTATATTGGCTCGATCATCGCCGAACCTGCCCGTGAAACGCTGAGCGCCTCGCTTGCGGATGCGCGTGCGCGCGGCAGCTATATGGGGTTCAGCCGGCTGGGGCTGGCGCTTGGCGGCGCATTAGGTTACGCGGGTGGCGGCTGGTTGTTTGATGCCGGCAAAGCGTTTAACCAGCCCGAACTCCCGTGGATGATGCTCGGCGCGGTGGGTTTTATGACGCTCCTTGCTCTGTGGTGGCAGTTCAGCCCGAAACGCAGCGCGAGCGGTATGCTCGAGCCTGGCGCGTAGCCTTTCCCTCGGGCGGGAGCCCCTCCCGCCCCACTTCTCAGTTTTTTCTGCTGGTTTCTGCCAATTCACACTGACATACTGGCGCAACAGGACAGAAGCGCCGATTTTTCGTTGAGGAACACTATGAAGAAAATTGTCTTTGCCGCGGCATTAGTTGTCAGCGGTCTGCTGGTTGGCTGTAACCAGCTCACGCAATATACCGTCAGTGAACAGGAAATTAATCAGGCGCTGGAAAAACATAACAATTTCTCTAAAGACATTGGCGTGCCGGGTCTGGCGGACGCGCATATCGTCCTTACGAACCTGACCAGCCAGATCGGACGTGAAGAGCCAAACAAAGTCACCCTGGCCGGTGATGCGGATCTCGATATGTCATCCCTCTTTGGCAATCAGAAGGCCAACATCAAGCTCAAGCTGAAGGCCCTGCCCGTTTTCAACAAAGAGAAAGGGGCGATTTTCCTGCAGGAGATGGAAGTCGTCGATGCGCAGGTGACGCCGGACAAGATGGCACCGGTTCTGCAAACCCTGATGCCCTATCTGAACCAGTCGCTGCGTAATTACTTTAACCAGCAGCCCGCGTACGTCTTAAGCGAAGACAAAAGCAAGGGTGAAGCTCTGGCGAAAAAATATGCAAAAGGTATAGAGGTGAAACCGGGAGAAATTATCATTCCTTTCACCGATTAACCTGAAGGGCGCTGCGGCGCCCTTTTTTTTACGGAAAAGTGTGCAAACGAAAACGTTTCCGCTTATGATTTGTGTCCGGCAAAAACAGCCATCCTTATGACTGATTCCTGACAAGCCGGAGCTTCCATGACTGCACAACCCCAGGTTCTTAAAATCCGCCGCCCTGACGACTGGCATATCCATCTGCGTGATGGCGATATGCTGAAAACCGTCGTGCCTTATACCAGCGAAATTTATGGCCGCGCGATTGTCATGCCTAACCTGGTTCCACCAGTCACCACCGTCGATGCCGCGATGGCCTATCGCCAGCGCATCCTGGATGCCGTTCCTGCGGGACACGATTTTACCCCGTTGATGACCTGCTATCTTACCGACTCGCTGGATCCGAACGAAGTGGAGCGCGGGTTTAACGAAGGCGTATTTACGGCGGCGAAACTCTACCCGGCAAATGCCACCACCAACTCCAGCCACGGCGTCACCAGCATTGATGCCATCATGCCGGTTCTGGAACGCATGCAGAAACTGGGCATGCCGCTGCTGGTCCATGGTGAAGTCACGCATGCCGAGATTGACATCTTCGACCGTGAAGCCCGCTTTATCGAGACCGTGATGGAGCCTCTGCGCCAGCGCCTGCCCGCGCTTAAAGTGGTCTTTGAGCATATCACCACCAAAGACGCGGCAGAGTATGTACGCGACGGCAACGATCTTATCGCCGCGACCATTACGCCACAGCACCTGATGTTTAACCGTAACCACATGCTGGTGGGCGGGGTGCGTCCTCACCTGTACTGTCTGCCTATTCTCAAGCGCAACATCCACCAGCAGGCGCTGCGCGAGCTGGTTGCCAGCGGGTTCTCCCGCGCGTTCCTCGGCACCGATTCCGCACCTCACGCCCGCCACCGCAAAGAGGCGAGCTGCGGCTGTGCAGGCTGCTTCAACGCCCCAACGGCACTGGCCAGCTACGCGACCGTCTTTGAAGAGATGAACGCGCTCGAACATTTTGAAGCGTTCTGCTCCCTTAACGGCCCGCGCTTCTACGGCCTGCCGGTCAACGACACCTTCATCGAACTGGAGCGTAAAGCGAGCCACGTTGAGGAGTCCATTGCGCTGACGGATGACACGCTGATCCCATTCCTGGCGGGCGAAACCGTTAACTGGGCGGTAAAACGTTAAAAAATCAATGCCCCTTGTTGTCAAACCGATAATATACCTGTATAAATAAACAGTATATTACACAGGGGGCATTTATGCGTATTGAAGTCACCATAGCCAAAACAACTGTTCTGCCTGCCGGCGCGCTTGATGCACTGGCAGGCGAATTATCCCGCCGTATTAACAACACCTTTCCCGACAACGCGGGTGCCGTAACGGTGCGTTACGCCGCGGCGAACAACCTCTCCGTCATCGGTGCTGCGAAAGAAGATAAAGATCGCATCAGCGAAATCCTGCAGGAAACGTGGGAAAGCGCAGACGACTGGTTTATCACAGATTAACACTGCTCCCTCATTGTGTTTTTTTGCCGGGTCGCCCCGGCTTTTTTTTGTCTAAAAATCCTGCAAGTTCAAATTAATTCGGCATCTTCTTTAAAAATCGTGAACGAGATGGTGTTTTATTGTTCGAACAATCCTAAAAAGCAGAAAAATGTGTTGCCACCTGTTTATTTTTCCCGTTGGAACCCTTATTACTTGGTATACTGAAGATGCTTTCAGAAAAACATGCATTGAACCTCAGAGCCGTTGTCTTCTAACACGCATTAAGGGGGTTATAATGGAAAAGAATAGTGAAGTGATCCAGACCCATCCACTGGTTGGCTGGGATATCAGTACCGTAGATAGCTACGATGCGCTGATGCTGCGTTTGCACTACCAGACCCCGAATCAACTCAACCGTGAAGAAGCGGAAGTTGGACAGACGCTGTGGCTAACAACAGACGTCGCCCGTCAGTTTATTTCTATTTTAGAGGCAGGTATTGCAAAAATAGAATCTGGCGACTATCAGGAAAATGAGTATAAACGGCACTAAGCTTATGCCCACTTTTCTCTCAACAGGCACCCTCGCGGTGCCTTATTTATTTCTCCCTTGTCTAACCCCACGTTGTTAATTACTCTGCTAACAAAACATCAGTTTACGAGATGCATATGAGATACGACTTAATCATTATTGGTAGCGGCTCCGTGGGTTCCGCCGCCGGTTATTACGCAACACAGGCAGGTCTGAAGGTCCTGATGATCGATGCCCACCTTCCTCCTCATTCTGAGGGCAGCCATCATGGCGATACCCGTCTCATGCGCCATGCGTATGGAGAAGGCGAGCGCTATGTGCCGCTGGTGCTTCGCGCCCAGACGCTGTGGGATGAACTGGCGACACAGACCGAAGAGCGTATTTTCGAGCGTACCGGCGTCATCAACCTTGGCCCTGCTCATTCTGATTTTCTCGCCGGCGTCGAGCGCAGCGCAAAAGCCTTTAATCTGGATGTTGAGAAGCTGGACGCAACGGGCATTACCGCGCGCTGGCCTGAAATTACCGTCCCGGACGATTACATCGGCCTCTTTGAAGCCCACTCCGGCGTGCTGCATTGTGAAACGGCAATCAAAACCTGGATCGATCTTGCCGCTAAGGCCGGCTGTGCGCAGCTGTTTAACTGTCCGGTGGAGGCCATCACCCATGACGAGAATGGCGTCACGGTAACGACTCTTGACGGCGACTATTCAGCGTCCCGCCTGCTCGTCAGCGCAGGAACCTGGGTCACTCGCCTGCTGCCGGAACTGCCAATCCAGCCGGTGCGGAAGGTCTTCTCCTGGTTCCAGTCGGATGGTCGCTACAGCGCGCAGAATAAATTCCCGGCCTTCACCGGCGAATTGCCGAATGGCGATCAGTTCTACGGTTTCCCTTCCGAGAAAGACGCGCTGAAAATCGGTAAACACAACGGTGGCCAGGCGATCGCCTCCCCTGAAGAGCGTAAGCCTTTTGGCGCCTATCCACAGGATGGTTCGGAAGCCTTCTCGTTCCTGCGAACTATCCTTCCGGGCGTCGGTGGCTTGCTGTATGGCGCGGCCTGTACCTACGACAACACGCCGGATGAAGACTTCATCATTGATACCCTGCCAGGGCATGACAACGTCCTGCTAATCACCGGGCTGAGCGGTCACGGCTTTAAGTTCGCTTCCGTGCTGGGCGAGTTTGCCGCGCAGTTTGCCCAGGGCATCACGCCGCAGTTTGATCTGACGCCCTTCTCGCTCTCGCGTTTTAACGGATAATCCGCACGGGCTCCGGAGGTACCGGGGCCCGTTTTATTCACACTGCATTACGGGGCATTATGCGCAGGATCGTTAGCTTTCTGATGAATAATATTCGCGAGCATTTCATGCTCTATATCTTATTGTGGTCGCTGCTGGCTATTATTGATTTTGTTTACATTGTATTTTATTGAAAACCCTGGCTGACAATAATTGACATTAATTTAGCTTTATTGAAACTCTCAATTCCTCTTGCACGAAGGCATTGAATTACCTTTATCCTTTCCTTTCAAAATTGCTGAAATAAATAAAATAAAAATCAATAGACAATTATTTCAGTTGCAATGTCACATCTTCCCGTTCATTTTTACCCTTCGGTTAATACGAAAATGGACATTCTGATGCAACTGCGTAACACCTCCCGGCGCTACGGAATAATATCCATAGGTTTGCACTGGATATTTGCTATTGCCGTCTACGGTATGTTTGGCCTTGGACTCTGGATGGTCACGCTCAGCTATTACGACGGCTGGTATCACCAGGCACCGGAGTTACATAAAAGCATTGGCGTTCTCCTGATGCTGGGTCTGGTTTTTCGCGTGATCTGGCGACATATTTCCCCGCCGCCCGCGGCGCCGAAGACTCACGGAAAAATGACCCGCCTGAGTGCCGTTGCCGCGCATATCGCGCTCTATGCGCTGCTCTTCGCCATTCTGATCAGCGGCTATCTTATCTCAACGGCGGACGGTAAGCCGATTAGCGTCTTTGGCCTTTTTGACGTCCCGGCAACGCTCAGTGATGCGGGCGCTCAGGCTGACACGGCCGGGGTCGTTCACCTCTGGCTTGCGTGGAGCGTCGTGATCCTGTCCGTGCTGCACGGGCTTGCCGCCCTCAAACACCATTTTATTGATAAAGACGATACGCTAAAGCGCATGCTTGGCCGCTCGTCAGTTGACTCTGGAGCATAAAATGAAAAAACACCTGCTGGGTATCGCCCTGGGTTCTCTGTTATTCACCGCCGGTTCCGCCGTGGCGGCTGATTATAAAATTGATAAAGAGGGCCAGCACGCTTTCGTCAATTTCCGTATTCAGCACCTGGGATACAGCTGGCTTTACGGTACCTTTAAGGATTTTGACGGCACATTCACCTTTGACGAGAAAAATCCTGCCGCCGACAAGGTCAACGTGACCATTAATACTAACAGCGTGGACACCAATCATGCTGAACGTGATAAACATTTGCGCAGCGGTGAATTCCTCAATGTCGGGAAATATCCACAGGCTACCTTCACCTCCACGGAAGTGAAAAAAGAGGGTGATAAGCTGAATATTACCGGCAACCTGACGCTTAACGGCGTAACAAAACCGGTCACGCTTGATGCTAAATTACTGGGTCAGGGTGACGATCCGTGGGGCGGTAAACGCGCAGGATTTGAAGCAGCGGGTAAAATTCACCTGAAAGATTTTAATATCACAACGGATTTAGGCCCGGCGTCTCAGGACGTTGAGCTGATTATTTCCGTTGAAGGCGTACAGCAGAAATCATAATAGATTCGCCCGGCAGGCTTTCGCCGTGCCGGGCGTTATTATCATTCCGGGTCAGGGATACCCAGTTTGGTATTCAGACGGCCGCGTGATTTATTAAAAATCTTGTTGCCGTTTTCACGTCCTGCGCGACGGCGACGCTGCTCTTCTTCCGGCAGGATGCTCTCTTCGCTGCACAGTTCGCTACAGCAGCCGTTAAACTTCTCGGCACAGGCCGGGCACTGAATGAACAGCAGATGACACCCGTCGTTTTTGCAGTTGGTGTGGGTATCGCACGGTGCGCCGCACTGATGGCACTGGGCAATAACGTCTTCAGAAATACGCTCACCCATACGCTCGTCAAAGACAAAGTTTTTCCCGATAAAGCGTACCGGTAAACCCTGCTCGCGGGCGCGGCGGGCGTACTCGATAATGCCGCCTTCAATATGCCAGACCTTATTAAAGCCGTTGTGCTTCATCCACGCGCTGGCTTTCTCACAGCGGATACCGCCGGTGCAGTACATAACGATCTTTTTATCTTTATGTTCCTGCATCATCTCAACCGCTTTGGGCAGTTGCTCGCGGAAGGTATCGGCCGGGATTTCCATCGCGTTCTCGAAATGCCCCACTTCGTATTCATAGTGGTTACGCATATCAATGAACACGGCATCCGGATCGTCAAGCATCGCATTCACTTCCGCAGCCTTAAGATATTCACCGACATCCGCCGCGTTAAACGCAGGATCGTCGATACCGTCCGCCACGATGCGTTCACGCACCTTCATGCGCAGCACCCAGAAGGATTTCCCGTCATCGTCCAGGGCAATGTTCAGGCGTAAGCCGTCGAGGGCCGGATCGAACTGATAAAGACACTCGCGGAAGGCGCTGACTTTGCTTTCCGGTACGCTAATTTGCGCGTTGATGCCTTCACGGGCAAGGTAGACGCGGCCGAAGACGTTCAGCGCCGTGAACGCCTGATAAAGCGCATCGCGGGTCGCCTGCGGATCGTCGATCGTGAAGTATTTATAGAAAGAGATGGTTGTGCGCGGTTCGGTTTCAGCCAACATACGCGCTTTCAACATCTCATTCGACACGCGGTTGTGTAACACTGGCATGGTGTACAGTCCTGGAATCGTTAGAGAGAATGAAAAATCGGTCGGCATCATATAGCAAACAAAACCAATTTACATCCCCACAATTTACGCTACATTTCACACACCCTGATTAATCAGGCTTAACAATTGCTGTATTCGTGCACGCTTCGAAAGCAGATATTTTGGCTATGTCTCAAAAAATGAGACACTAGCAAAACAGGACGTTTGAACACAGGAAAGACATGACCCAGTTACCAAAATTTACTGCCGCCCTTTTGCATCCCCGCTATTGGTTGACCTGGCTTGGCATCGGCTTTTTATGGCTTCTGGTACAGCTTCCCTACCCTGTTATTTTTCGGTTGGGTAAATTTCTGGGCCGCTTCGCGCAACTGTTTATGAAGCGTCGCGCCAGAATCGCGTACCGCAATCTTGAGCTGTGTTTTCCGCAGATGAGCGAGCCAGAGCGTCACGATATGGTCGCGAAGAATTTCGAATCCGTCGGGATGGGGCTCATGGAAACCGGCATGGCGTGGTTCTGGCCGGACAAACGCATGGCCCGCTGGAGCGAGGTGACGGGAACCGGCATGGATCCTGTGCATACGCTTCAGGCCGACCAGACGGGCGTTTTGCTGATCGGCGTCCATTTCCTGACGCTGGAAATCGGGGCGCGCATGTTCGGGATGCAGGCGCCCGGCATTGGCGTTTATCGTCCTAACGATAACCCGGTCATCGATTTAATCCAGACCAACGGACGCATGCGCTCCAACAAAAGCATGATCGACCGTAAGGATCTGAAGGGGATGATCCGCGCGCTGAAATCCGGTGAAGTGGTCTGGTATGCCCCCGACCACGATTACGGCCCACAGGCCAGCGTATTTGTCCCCTTCTTCGCCGTTGAAGAGGCCGCCACAACGACCGGTACCTGGATGCTGGCGCGCATGTCCAAAGCCGCCATCGTGCCTTTTGTCCCCCGCCGTAAGCCGGATGGTTCAGGTTACGAGCTGATGATGCTGGAGCCGGAACTCGCGCCGCCGCTCGACGATGCGGAAACCACCGCGCGCTGGATGAACAGCGTTGTGGAGAAGTGCATCATGCTGGCGCCCGAGCAGTATATGTGGCTGCACCGCCGTTTTAAAACGCGTCCACAAGGCACGCCGTCCCGCTATTAATCCTCATGCGGTCCTCAGGGCCGCATGCCGTTTTAGCTTTAAAAGCTCCTCGTCATTGCGGCAATCATAACCCAGGCGCATAATTAGCAGGCTTATTACTTTATGCTTCAGGTGCTCTGCACCTCATTATGCGGATAGTTATGTCACCCTCAGATGCCCCCATAAACTGGAAGCGTAACCTCGCGGTTGCGTGGCTTGGCTGTTTTCTTACCGGCGCGGCCTTTAGCCTGGTTATGCCCTTCCTGCCGCTCTACGTCGAACAGCTAGGCGTTACGGGCCACAGCGCGCTCAATATGTGGTCCGGTCTGGTATTCAGCATCACGTTTCTCTTTTCCGCGATGGCCTCGCCCTTCTGGGGCGGCCTTGCCGACCGCAAGGGACGTAAAATCATGCTGCTGCGTTCGGCGCTGGGGATGGCCATTATCATGGCGCTGATGGGCGTGGCGCAGAACGTCTGGCAGTTTCTGATCCTGCGCGCGCTGCTGGGCCTGCTGGGGGGATTTATTCCCAACGCGAATGCTCTGATTGCCACGCAAATTCCCCGCCATAAAAGCGGCTGGGCGCTGGGCACGCTCTCAACCGGTGGCGTGAGCGGTGCTCTGCTGGGACCGCTGGCCGGTGGATTACTGGCGGATAACTACGGCCTGCGTCCGGTCTTCTTTATCACCGCCAGCGTGTTGTTCCTGTGCTTTATCGTCACCCTGCTCTGTATCCGGGAAAACTTCACGCCTGTCGCCAAAAAAGAGATGCTCCACGCCAGAGAAGTGCTGACCTCGCTCAAAAATCCCAGACTGGTGCTGAGCCTGTTCGTGACGACAATGATTATCCAGGTGGCTACCGGGTCGATTGCCCCTATTCTGACGCTGTACGTTCGCGACCTGGCGGGTAATGTCAGCAATATTGCGTTCGTCAGCGGGCTGATTGCCTCCGTACCCGGCGTGGCGGCGCTGCTGAGCGCCCCGAGGCTGGGTAAACTGGGAGACCGCGTTGGTTCCGAGAAAATCCTGATCTGCGCACTGGTCATTTCCGTCCTGCTGCTTATCCCGATGGCGATGGTGCAAACGCCATGGCAGCTGGGCGTCCTGCGCTTTTTACTGGGTGCCGCTGATGGCGCGTTGCTGCCCGCCGTACAGACCCTGCTGATCTACAACTCCACGAACCAGATCGCCGGGCGTATTTTCAGCTATAACCAGTCATTCCGCGATATCGGTAACGTCACCGGACCGCTGCTCGGGGCCGGGATCTCCGCCAGCTTCGGTTTTCGCGCCGTCTTTATCGTGACGGCGGGCATCGTGCTGTTCAATGCCATTTATTCATGGTTCAGTTTATCCCGCGCGCTGCGGCCCGTGACGGAATAAGACGAACGCCTGACGGCTTATTTTCGTATTCATACTTGCAGAATCTTATATTCAGCTATTCTTTCCCTGAAACCTTCTGGAAAACAGGGAGACACCAATGACCATGTACGCCACGCTGGAAGAAGCTATTGATGCCGCTCGTGAAGAGTTCCTCGCCGACAACCCCGGCGTTGAAGAAGAAGATGCTGACGTGCAACAGCTTAATATCCAAAAATACGTTCTGCAGGATGGGGATATTATGTGGCAGGCCGAATTCTTTGCCGATGAAGGTGAAGAAGGGGAATGTTTGCCGATATTAAGTGGTGAAGGTGCGCAGGCCGTCTTTGATGGCGACTATGACGAAATCGAACTTCGGCAGGAATGGCTGGAAGAGAACACCCTGCACGAGTGGGATGAGGGTGAGTTTCAGCTCGAGCCGCCGCTGGATACGGAAGAAGGTCAAACCGCAGCCGACGAGTGGGACGAGCGTTAATTTACGCTATTCGTAAGGGCCGTGGCTGGCGTCGATCGGCAGCAACAGCGTGTCGAAAATCAGCGAGAACGGCAGATCGAGCACGGTCAGGTAGCGCCATGCGGAATCACGAAGATCCCATTTCACGCCCGGGTAATACTGATTTCCGTGGCCCTGCCCTGGAATGGTGCGACTGATGATACTGCCGCAGCCGCTGAGCAGGCATGCCATCATAACGACGATGATTATTCTCATCTTTAACCTCTAAAAAAATACCGGCGATTAAGCCGGTATTTTATCTGGCGGGTGGCGCTTCGCTTACCCGCCTTACTTAACTGCTTACTTCGCCTTCAGGGCGAGCGGATTCAGCTTCACGTCCTTATAGTAGTTCACCCACGAAGAGTATTTCTCCGGAGCGGACCACACGCGGTAGTGAAGACGCGCCATTGTCACCGGGTCGCTCAACAGCACCAGACGACGGTCGCGGTTGAGTTTTTCCGGGGTCTCGTTAAGCGCCTGCTCAACGTGACGATCGCGGGCAATCTCCAGCACCTGGCTGGCGCGGTGACGCGCGGTAGCCATTGCCGTCGCCAGGGCGTTGAATGACGGGTTAAACACGGCGTGCATGAAGCCGTCATCCAGCGAGCGACTGCGGTTCTGTTCCAGGTAACGATCGGTATCCACCAGCACCTGCGGCGGGGAATACTCTTCCGGGATCAGGAACAGCTTCCAGCGTTTGGTCCGCAGCCCCACCGTTGAACGGCTGGAAATCACGGACACAAACGGCGACAGGATCAGCGAGAAGACAATCGGCGCCAGCCAGAACAGGAAGCGCAGATCAAGCCACGCCATCCCGGCAGCCCACACCAGACCCAGCAGCAGCTGAGAACCGTGGCGCATAAAGGCTTCACCCCACGGCGTGGAGTCGTCGTCACGCTGCGGTGAGTTCCAGACCACTTCCCAGCCCAGGAACGCACTAACCACAAACACGGTGTGGAACAGCATACGTACCGGCGCCAGCAGCACGGAGAACAGCACTTCCAGCAGCAGTGAAAGGGTCACGCGGAAGAAACCGCCGTACTCTTTCGAGCCTTTGCACCAGATCAGGATGATGCTGAGCAGCTTTGGCAGGAACAGCAGCACCATGGTGGAAGCAAACAGCGCAATCGCCAGCTCCGGACGCCACTGCGGCCACACCGGGAACAGCTGCCGCGGTTGCAGGAAGTATTGCGGCTCCGTCAGGGCATGAACCACCTGTAAGGCAGTCGACAGCGCCAGGAACATAAACCACAGCGGTGCGGAGAGATAGGACATCACGCCCGTCAGGAACACCGCGCGGTGAACCGGGTGCATCCCTTTTACAAGGAACAGGCGGAAGTTCATCAGGTTACCATGACACCAGCGGCGGTCACGCTTAAGCTCGTCCAGCAGGTTCGGCGGCAGCTCTTCGTACGATCCCGGCAGGTCGTAGGCAATCCAGACGCCCCAGCCAGCACGACGCATCAGCGCCGCTTCTACGAAGTCATGCGACAGAATAGAGCCGGCAAACGAACCCTCACCCGGCAGCGGCGCCAGCGCACAGTGTTCAATGAACGGCTTCACGCGGATAATGGCGTTGTGGCCCCAGTAGTGCGACTCACCCAGCTGCCAGAAGTGCAGACCGGCCGTAAACAGCGGCCCGTAAACACGGGTGGCGAACTGCTGGCAGCGCGCATAAAGGGTGTCCATTCCGGACGCTTTTGGCGAGGACTGAATGATACCGGCGTTAGGGTTGGCTTCCATAAGACGCACCAGACCGCTCAGGCAGTCTCCGCTCATGACGGAGTCAGCATCCAGCACCACCATGTAGCTGTACTGGTTACCCCAGCGACGGCAGAAGTCATCGATGTTGCCGCTTTTACGCTTCACGCGACGACGGCGGCGACGGTAGAAGATCTGGCCTTCGCCCTGCACTTCTGCAATCAGCTCCATCCACGCTTTTTGTTCCGCCACGCAGATATCCGGGTTGTAGCTGTCGCTCAGGATGTAAACGTCGAAATGCTCCGCGTTGCCGGTCGCCTTCACGGACTCCCAGGTCGCACGCAGGCCCGCAAATACGCGGTCAACGTCCTCGTTACAGATAGGCATAATCAGCGCGGTACGGTGCTCGGGATTAAGGGGTTCATCCCCGACCGTTGACGCCGAAATGCTGTATTTGTCACGCCCCATGAGCAATTGCAGGAAGCCCATCAGCGCGGTCCAGAAACCGGCCGAGACCCAGCAGAAGAGGACCGCGAACAGCAGGAGAATGCCGCTCTGCAGGATATACGGCAGCAGCTGCATGAAGGAGACCCAGAGATCCTGGCCCATCATGTCCGTCGGGTTGATAAACGCCCAGCCCTGGTAAGGCAGGATAGTTTTCATGTACCAGGTCGCGACGACCGTCTGCGCCAGCGTCAGAAGCAGCAGGATATAGCGACGGATTGTCCCGACGGTACGCCATTTCTGTTCGGACGCCTGCTCTTCTTTCGTCAGACGCGACAGATAGCGCGGCGTCACATCACGCCCGCGCAGGCGATCCCAGAAGCGACCCACCGGGTTGGTGCGCCATGGATCGGGGAACATAGAGGAACGCGTGGCCTTCGGCATCGCCTGAAGCTGAGCGCGTCCTTCGTCGTCTTTAATCAACTGCCCTTCCGCCAGCGAGTCCGGCCAGGCCTGCTCCAGACGCGCCTTGACTGACCCGAGCGGCGTATCATCATCACGGGAAAACGTATGATGTTCACCATCCAGCGCGGTGTGAACCGCGCGGATGTCGCTCTTTGGCAGTGCCGCTTTTTCGATATCCGTCAGCGGCATGGCATCAATATATTCAGATGTATTATTCATTGGCAGGTAGCTGATAGCTCCAGGTTTCACTCAGCGGCTGATCGTTACTGACCAGCGCAGCACGCATTTCAGTGGTCTGTTTCGGATCTTTCACTTTCACGCGCAGGGTCAGACGCCAGCCTTTGGTTACCGGGTTGTAACGCACGGTATTCTCAACGATTTCACCGTTATCACCGATGCTGGCCTGAGCGGCAACGGCGGTGTCCGGCGACAGTTTCTTCATATCCTGGCCTGTGAAGTCCACGACAAACGCCACGGTACCATCAGGCTGACGGATAAGATTAGACTGCTTCACATCACCCGTTGAGCGGCGAGTCTGCATCACATACGCGTTATCCGGCGCATGCAGCTTATCTTCGTCGCGGCTGAAGGTAATGGTGTACTTGAAGTTCATCTCTTTACCGGCTTCCGGCAGTTGATCCGGCGTCCAGTAAGCGACGATGTTATCGTTGGTTTCGTCGTTGGTTGGAATCTCTACCAGCTCGACCTTGCCTTTACCCCAGTCACCGTTTGGCGTGACCCAGGCGCTTGGACGCTGGTCATAGCGATCGTCCAAATCTTCAAAGCGGGAGAACTGACGACCACGCTGCAGCAGGCCAAAACCTTGCGGGTTTTCCATTGCGAAGCTGCTAACCGCCAGATGTTTCGGGTTATTCAGCGGACGCCAGATCCACTCACCGTTGCCGGCATGAATAGACAGACCGTTGGAGTCGTGCAGTTCCGGACGGAAGTTGGTAGCCGGTGACGGCTGGTTCGGCCCGAACAGGAACATACTGGTCAGTGGCGCAACGCCCAGTTTGCCCACTTTATCACGCAGGTAAACCTTGGACTGCACGTCAACTACCGTGTCACGACCCGGCATAATCACAAAGCGATAGGCACCGGTTGCACGCGGGGAATCCAGCAGCGCATAAATGGTCAGACGCTTATCCGTTGGCTTTGGACGTTCAATCCAGAACTCACGGAAACGCGGGAACTCTTCACCTGATGGCAGCGCGGTATCAATGGCCAGCCCACGCGCAGAAAGCCCGTACACCTGCCCCGCGCCAATAACGCGGAAATAGCTGGCGCCAAGCATGCTGACGATTTCGTCGTTTTTATCTTTGCTGTTGATCGGGTAAAGCACCTTAAAGCCTGCGAAGCCCAGGTCTTTCACCGTATCTTTGTCGTGTTGCACATTGCCAAAATTGAAGTAATCCGGGCTGTACTTGATCTTACGTACCGCGGTTGCCGTCACTTCATTGATGGCAACAGGCGTGTCGAAGTACATACCCTGATGATAAAATTCAAGCTTGAACGGGGTTTTAATATTGCTCCAGTACGCTTTGTCGTGATTGAACTGGATCTGCTGATAGTCCGCATACTTCATGTCGCGGAAAACGGAGGGCAAGTTACTTTTCGGCGCTTCGTAGCTCTTGCCTGCCATCGATTTTGCCTGTTTTGCGACATCGTCGATGTTAAAGGCCAGTGCCGATGAGGTATACAGTGATAACACCACTGCAGCACCCAACCAACGCATTTTCATCATCTGTGGTTTATGTTTCATAATAAGTAAGCACTTCCCCCTTTGTGTGCTTATATCGATCCGATCCATTTTAATGGAAACTCAGGCAATCCGACAACATTATCACTGCTTTGTTCAGCTGCTGGCTCATGGAATAAGCAAATGAAAGAACCCGCTATTCACTTTGCGTGCTTATCCTGGAGACAGGGTGTCGGTCTTGGTGTAGGGTTGGCTTCGAATGTAACCATTATGAGTCTTAGGGATAAGACGAAAAGTCTGAGAATGCACAACGTTATATGAGCACAACACCAACAGAACGTGAATATTTCCTCGACTCGATCAGGGCCTGGCTGATGCTACTGGGGATCCCCTTTCACATTTCGCTGATTTACTCAAGCCACACCTGGCATGTGAATAGCCAGATGCCCTCCTGGTGGCTGACGCTGTTTAATGACTTTATTCACGCCTTTCGTATGCAGGTGTTCTTCGTCATATCCGGCTATTTCTCTTACATGCTGTTTCTGCGATACCCGCTTAAGCGCTGGTGGAAAGTGCGCGTAGAGCGCGTGGGGATCCCCATGCTGACCGCAATTCCCCTGCTGACGCTGCCTCAGTTCATTATGTTGCAATACGTCAAAGGCAAAGCGGAGAACTGGCCGAACCTTACGCTGTATGAAAAGTACAATACGCTGGTCTGGGAGCTGGTGTCTCACCTGTGGTTCCTGCTGGTGCTGGTGGTGCTCACAACGGTGAGCCTGTTGATTTTCAGCCGCCTGCGCCACCGTCTGAGTACAAAAGCCGACACCTTCTTCGCCAACGTTACGATGGGCAAACTGTCAGTGCTCTTCTTGCTGTTGGGGATTGCGTATGCTGCCGTGCGCCGAACGCTGCTCATCGTCTATCCGCCGATTTTGAGCGACGGGTTATTTAATTTTGTGGTGATGCAGTCCCTGTTCTACATTCCGTTCTTTTTAATCGGCGCGCTGGCTTTTATTCATCCGAAGCTTAAATCGCTGTTTGTCACCCCATCACCGTGGTGCGCGCTGGGGGCAACCCTCGCGTTCGCGGCCTATCTGCTGAATCAGCGCTACGGCAGCGGCGACGCCTGGATGTATGAAACGGAAAGCGTGATCACTATGCTGCTGGGGCTGTGGATGGTGAACGTGGTATTCGCGCTGGGCCACCGCTTGCTGAACTTTAAGTCCAGCCGCGTGACCTACTTCGTTAATGCATCACTGTTTATCTATCTGGTGCATCACCCGTTGACGCTTTTCTTCGGGGCTTACATCACACCGCACATCGCCTCCAACACGCTGGGCTTCTTTACCGGGCTGGTGTTTGTTGTAGGGGTGGCAATCGTACTCTACGAAATCCATCTGCGGATCCCGCTCCTGCGCTTCCTCTTTTCAGGAAAACCGCAGGCAAAAGCCTCATAAATCACGCGGCGCATCAGATGCGCCGCGTTTGCATCAGCTCTCCAGCTCTTGTCTGCGCTGAGTCAGAAGCCGCTGATAAAGATGCGTGGTGTCGTCGTCGAAACAGACAAAAATCACCTTCTCTGGCAGCGGTTTTAGCGACAAATAGCGGTAAACCGTTTCAACGGCGATCGTTGCGGCAGCGGCCTTAGGGTAACCATACACGCCGGTGCTGATCGCCGGAAACGCCATCGTTTTATAACCGTTGTCGGCGGCCAGTCGCAGACAGTTCCGGTAAGCCTCTTCCAGAATACTCGCTTCGTGCTGGTCCCCGCCATGCCAGACCGGCCCTACCGCGTGAATTACCGCTCTCGCAGGCAGATTGCCCGCCAGCGTAATCACCGCGTGACCGGGAGGACATTCGCCCTGCTGTTGCCGCACGGTTTTACAGGCTTCCAGCAGCTGCGGTCCGGCAGCCCGGTGGATAGCCCCGTCCACGCCGCCTCCCCCCATCAGGGAGGGATTGGCCGCATTGACGATAACGTCGACGTGCACTGTCGTAATATCGCCATGAATAATTTCAATTTGCGGTTTCATAAAGCCCCTCTGCAACCCGCCATTTTCTTAAGTGTATCGCAGAGGAGACCGGGAGAAAAAACTATCAGAAAAAATCCTCATCCACCGCAGGGCGGGAGAGCACGCATTAGCGATACTGGATTTCGACAACCGCGAGCGTTTTTTCAGGATTAAGGTATTTCATATTGAGCGTTGCCACGTTTGAGTCGCTCACTTTCCCGTTAAGCGCCTCTTCATAGCTGACCATACGCGTTTGCATACGGTTATTATCTGGACATGACATGGCAAACTGTTGCTTCTGGGGAGTGACTTCACAGGGGTCGGCGACAATGGCACCGCGAAAATGAATGACACCGCCGTCAACAACCGTGGCCGAATAAGCCGGGATACTCAAAGCAGAAACGACCAGACCCAGACCTGCCATGAGTCGAGCAAAATAGTTGTTCATTATAGGTACTCCTCAATGAAAATCGTCCATGAGGGGTAAACGCGCTTCATTTATTATTGCAAACGAAGTTTCACGTTACGGAACATAACGACCTGGTCCCTGATATCAGCATAGCTCAACGGCACAGACCCGCCACATTCTCAACCTATTGATTTTATGAACGTTTAGAGCGAGCGTTCCGCTGGCGACCACTGTTGTGATAAATGCAGCGATTTACCGTCTGAAACGGTGACAACGATTTTTACCGTGTCTCCCGTATTAATATTTAAACTCAGGCGCATTAAATCAATCGTCTGATTAGCGGGTATAAAAAGTGTGTTTTGCTGCCGGGAAGAACTTTGTCCCCCCTGCCCTTCTCGCACAGAAACAATCTGAACCTGACAATCACACGACTGCGCCAGAGTGACCTGAGGAACAATGGTGGTCATATTTTCCTGCTGTGACGTTTTGAAGGTTATCTGGCTGGAAAGCGCGGCGAGTAGAATTAAGGTATTCATGATGAACTCCCGAAAAAAAACAGGGCTGATGCCCTGTTTTTTTGTAGCACAGATTTCAGTATCAGTACTGATGAGCTGACGCGTGGTTACCAAAACCGATCTGGGTAACGTTAACAGTCGAGTTGGACGCAGTCTGGTCTACGAGTGCACCGTTAAAGCCGCCGGACTGGCTAACGTTCATAACGGATTTTTTACTGTTCCACTGATCAAGTGTCGCACTGTTGCCAAAACCTTTCTGGGTCAGGTTGATTTTACTGTCATCAGAGCCCTGACCAACGTCAGCACCGTTAAAGCCGCCGGTCTGGCTAATATTCAGGACGGAATTTCTGGCGTCTGTCTGCAGGGCAACCGCGGAGTTACCGCCACCGTTCTGATAAATATTCAGGGTTGAATTTGGGCCACTATATCCACCATGACCATGTCCATGACCCCATCCGCCCTGATTAATAGAACCCGCCATAGCACTACCAGAAACTACGATTGCTGCAAGTGCTGCCACTTTGATAAATTTCATGGTAAACCCCCATCGGATTGATTAAAGTCGTCGCGAACGCGCTAATGTTGAATAACGTTAATCGCCATTTGCGACTGTTTCTGCACTACAACTGCGGTTTTCTGCGTACCGTACTGCGTAATATTTGCTCTATTACCCGACCCTTTCTGGATAATTTTCGCGCTATTACCGTATCCATCTTGCGTAATACCTGCATCATTCCCGTTACCGCTCTGATCGATCCAGGCTAAATTGTAACTCCCTGATTGATCAACTCTCGCTCTGTTACCCGCCCCATCCTGAGATACAATGGATAAGAGTCTTGAACCGTCCTGGCTAACCTCAGCGTTATTGAAAACGCCCCGTTGACCAATAATGGCTGCCTGATTGAGTGATGAAAGACTTAATTCGTTAACCGCAAAGTTATATTCAGCATTTGCCAAATCTGAATTCGCTGCGGTTACAAATCCAGGCGCACCCAGTAATGTAAACATCATAATTAACGATGTGTTTTTCATGTTGTCACCCTGGACCTGGCTATTTAATCACGCCATAACCCTATAACAATGCTACTTGTTAAAACGACTCGTATTGTGTTAACGCGTCGTTACGGTGAAGAGTATGTCCGCTGAAACATTTTAAATATCTCACCCGCGCGGCTTATTTTTATTTATCGGCTCACCACAAAGTCGTAATTTACATCAAAAATCACTTTAATCAGGTCAGCTTATATTTTTTATTAAGCAGGTCTTGCGATCGGGTTGTACAACGGGATGAAGGCTGTCCAGGCGTCATCCCGCGTTGTTTAAACGTAACGGCTGGAGATCATTTTTCTCAGTGCGTGACACGACGCCTGTTTTCTTAAGCCAGGCAGTAGCCCATTCATGGGCTTAGAAATAATCTGAAACTCATACTTAATTACTGTTGCGCAAAAATAACAAATAATCTAAAAAATCAATCACATAAATATATTTGTATGATTTTTAAAATCTGTGCACATCTATTTATATGTACAACTTTTTCATCAATTATTACCATTAACAACAAGCAGTTTTCACAAATTAATATTGATTTTTACATTCTGTTACACGTTTAACACTTGCTTTAAACTTCGTAAAAGCTAGATTGAAATTAGATGTACGAAATTGGTTTTATATTTACCTCCCTGTGGAGGTTATGGTCTGATTCTACACACAGCAGTGCAACATCTGTCAGTACTTCTGGTGTCCTCTAATAAACAGGAGGACAGCTGCCAGGTGCCAAAAAAAAGTGGGGTTTCATCATGTATAATGAAGTCCATAGTTTACATGGTCATACATTACTGTTGATCACAAAACCTTCTTTGCAAGCGACAGCGTTATTACAACATTTAAAGCAATCTTTATCACTGAACGGGAAATTGCATAATATTCAACGTTCTTTTGATGATATTGCACCTGGCAGCATCATTCTTTTCGATATGATGGAAGCTGATAAAAAGCTTATCCATTACTGGCAAGATATTTTAAGCAGGAAAAACAATAATATCCGCGTGCTATTGTTGAATACTCCTGATGAATATCCTTTCAGAGATATTGAAAGCTGGCCGCATATCAATGGCGTGTTCTACGTCACGGAAGAAGAAGACCGGGTGGTAGAGGGGCTGCAAGGGATATTGCGCGGAGAGTGTTATTTTTCGCAAAAGCTTGCCAGCTATCTCATCACGCACTCCGGAAATTATCGCTATAACAGTTCAGAGTCCGCGCTGCTCACGCACCGTGAGAAAGAGATCCTGAACAAGTTACGCATTGGTGCTTCAAATATTGAAATCGCCCGTTCGTTATTTATCAGCGAAAATACGGTAAAGACGCACCTTTATAATCTTTTCAAGAAGATAGCTGTTAAAAACCGAACTCAGGCTGTTTCGTGGGCAAACGATAACCTCAGGCGTTAATCACATGAAGCGCACGTTGAGTTGGATCGCCGCAGCGAGTTTCCTGCTCGCTGCCGGGAATCTGAAGGCCGTCGAGGTCGAAGTTCCCGGATTGTTAACAGACCACACTGTCTCATCGGTCGGGCACAGTTTTTACCGCGCCTTCAGTGACAAATGGGACAGTACCTACACCGGAAATATAACAATCAACGAGCGGCCCAGTGCACGATGGGGAAGTTGGATAACAATAACGGCTAATCAGTACGTTATTTATCAAACGTTTTTATTCCCGACCAAAATAGACTTCGATAAAAACGTAGCCTTAGCACTGGCACAATCAGAAGACGCTATTAATCGCCTGCAAATAGATAAAGCCCTATTAAGCACCAGCGATTTAGCAAAAGACGAGTTCTAGCGAACCGATATGCGGAGGCTGTCATGCGTATTGCATATGCAGTTGTTTCGATAATGCTGATAACACCCATAAGCTGGGCCGGAAACATGACGTTTCAGTTCCGTAACCCTAACTTTGGCGGTAACCCTAATAACGGCGCGTTCCTGCTGAACGAAGCCCAGGCGCAAAACTCCTATAAGGATCCCAGCTTAAAGGATTTTAGCGTTGATACCCCGTCCGCACTGGACAACTTCACTCAAGCTATTCAGTCGCAGATTTTAGGGGGGTTACTGACCAACATTAATACCGGTAAACCCGGCCGCATGGTGACCAACGACTTTATCGTTGATATCGCCAATACTGACGGACAGCTTCAGTTGAACGTGACCGATCGTAAAACCGGAAGAATCTCCACCATTCAGGTTTCCGGTCTACAAAGTAATTCAACTGACTTTTAAACAATAGCTAAATAAGGACAACGATCATGCAGCGCTTCCTGATATTTGTTGCAGTGTGCTTATTGAGCGGTTGTTTAACTGCTCCACCTAAAGAAGCTGCAAAACCGACATTAATGCCTCGGGCCCAGAGTTATCGCGATTTAACGCATTTACCTTCACCTACGGGGAAAATATTTGTCTCCGTATACAACATTCAGGATGAAACCGGGCAATTTAAACCTTACCCGGCAAGTAACTTCTCCACGGCTGTGCCGCAAAGCGCCACCGCCATGCTGGTTACCGCGCTCAAGGATTCGCACTGGTTTATTCCGCTGGAACGTCAGGGGCTCCAGAACCTGTTGAATGAACGCAAAATCATTCGTGCCGCTCAGGAAAATGGCACCGTCGCGGACAATAACCGCATGCCTCTGCAATCTTTGGCGGCAGCGAACGTGATGATCGAAGGATCGATTATTGGCTACGAAAGTAACGTTAAGTCGGGTGGTGCAGGAGCTCGTTACTTCGGTATCGGTGCGGATACCCAGTACCAGCTTGACCAAATCGCCGTGAACCTGCGTGTGGTTAACGTCAGTACAGGCGAAGTGCTCTCTTCGGTGAACACCAGCAAAACCATTCTGTCTTATGAAGTGCAGGCTGGGGTATTCCGCTTCATCGATTACCAGCGTTTGCTGGAAGGTGAAATTGGCTACACCTCTAACGAGCCGGTCATGATGTGCCTGATGTCAGCCATTGAAACCGGCGTGATCTTCTTAATCAACGACGGTATTGACCGCGGGCTGTGGGATCTGCAAAACAAAGCAGACGTGCAGAACCCGATATTGGTGAAATACCGCGATATGTCAGTCCCTCCGGAATCCTGACAGGAAGCGCATAAAAAAGGCGAGATGATTATCTCGCCTTTTTTTATTCGCTCACCGCAGTGATGTTTTGCGCTTTTCCCCGTCGCGACGCCAGCCAAAGACCGCTGTTTTTCATGGCATAGCCAAACAGCAACCCCAGCGCCAGGGAGGGAACCACCAGCTTCCAGTCACCCTGCCCTGCAAAGGTCGCGCACGCCCCCATAAAGGTCCCCGGCACAAATGAAAGCAGCAGATGCTTAGCCTGGATGCACATTAAAAAGGCAACGACACCCGTCATGACGTACCCCAGCATCTCCATATGCGGCGCCAGCGCGCTGCCCTTCATGATCACCAGCGCCCAGATAACACCGCTCATCAGCGTGCAGCCAGAGATAAAGAGCCCTTTGACGCCCCCCTGCGGACAGGCGAAATAGGCGGTGCAGCCGAGGAACCCGGCCCAGCTGAGCAATCCGAGAGACACGGCTACCCATCCCCAGAGTCCGGAGAGAATACCTGTCGTTAGTGCGATACAAAGTAATATATTCATGGCGCGCATCTTAGCAGATGCGCACCATATAAATGAGATCAGAAGCACATTACGTGCAAGTTGAAATGTTGAGTTGCAGAATTTATGTGATCTAAATCACTCTTTGTTCTCTTCTTCCAGCTCATCCCACATTGCCGCAATAGCGTCGCGGGTCAGCGGGGCCAGCGTTCTCCAGAACGGCGAGGTGGCATGCGCTTCGACTTTACCCAGGAATGTCCCGACCCACGGCAGCAGGTACGTTTCGAACAAGGTTTCGATGGCTTCATTCTCATCATCACCGGCGTTGTCTTCGATCCAGGACGCCGCCAGCAGCAGCGTACCGATATGATCGGCTGGCGTATCGCTCAGCGGCATACCGCGCGTGGAGAGGAACGCGCGGACTTCCGCTTCCGTTGCACCTTCCTGCCAGGCTGAACGGTATGGCGAAACGCGGCACTCATCGCCAACGAACAGCGCATTGTAGTCCGTCGCGATCTGCTGCATGTCGCAGCTTTTTTGCAGACGTTCCAGTAAATCATCCTGTTCCAGCGGCCAGTTCTGCGCCAGTTTGCCTTCACGAATTAACGTAAAGAGCGGAACCAACAGCGGGTCTTGCGGCTGGCGATAATAGAGCGTACCCAGCACGCGGCAGAGGATGGAAAACTCGTTCATTTTTATGATTCCATTACACAATTAAAGATCGGCAAATTCGGCTATCGGTTCCATTCCGCGCGACTCGAGGAAATCGAGCATGCGGCGTGGGGTCACGTTCAGGATTTGCGCTTCCGGGAAGTTAACATCATTCAGCACTTTCAGGCACTCGCTGAAATCGCCCAGCGTAAACGCGGTATGAGAATCTGAGCCCAGCGCCACCATGCCACCTGCGTCACGCACGGCGGCAGCCACTTCGCGGCAGTTGGCTTCACTGCCCTTACGCGAGTGCACAAAGGAGGAGTTGTTAATCTCCAGCGCCACGCGGTGCTTCGCTGCCGCCTGCGCGACAGCCTGAATATCAATCGGATACATCGGGTTACCGGGGTGGCTGATAATGTGCACATTGCCGCTGGCAATGGTGGCAATCATCGCCGCGGTGTTGGTGTCTTTATCCTGAGGCGGGAAAACCGGCTCATGAAAACCGGCGAGGATAAGGTCAAGAGACGTCAGCATCGGGCCGGTGCAGTCGATCTCACCGTCGGTATTTTTGATGTTCGCCTCAATGCCGCGCAGTATCCCAATGCCGTCCACCAGACGTGGCCAGATCCGCATATTCACAAAATGCCAGTAGTGCGGCGCATCCGCCATGTCCGGGCCATGATCGGTGATCGCGAACAGCTTGATGCCTTTAAGCTTCGCCTGGGCGATATAATCATGGAGGTTGCTATACGCGTGGGTGCTGGCGACGGTGTGCATATGCAGGTCAACGGGATACATCTCTCTCTCCTCTGCGGTTTTTCCAAAGGATAGCAGTTATCAGCGGCGAATATTAGCAAAAACCCGGCGAACGCCGGGTTTCTCTCAGTAGCCGCGCTGTCTGTCGACCTGACCGGTGACCGCGTTACCCTTTTCCATTTCGCTGATGGTATGGGAGATATACGCCACCGCTTCTGCCGGACGCGTCACGGCAGCCACGTGCGGGGTCATCGCCACGCGCGGGTGCGCCCACAGCGGGCTTTCCGCGGGCAGCGGCTCACGGCTATAGACATCCAGCATGGCGCCTTTTAGCTTTCCGCTGTCCAGCGCCTTCAGCAGATCGCCTTCCACGACATGGACCCCGCGCGCCAGGTTCATCAGGTAGCTCTGATCGACGAGCTGATTGAGTAGGGCTTCATTGATGATCCCTACCGTTTCCGCCGTGTTTGGCAGCAGGTTAATAAGCACGCGTGTCCCTTTCAGGAATGCAGGAAGCTCATCCGTTCCGGCAAAACTCTCAACGCCCGGATAATCCTTGCGGCTGCGGCTCCAGCAGCGCAGCGGGAATCCCCACGGGGCAAGCGCTTCGGCCACTTTTGAGCCCAGCACGCCCGCACCGAGTATGCCGATCGTAAAGTCTTCGCGATGGTACTCCGGCAGCGGCTCCCAGTGGGCTCGCTGTTTAAAGGCCTGATAATCATCAAAGCGGCGGAACCAATGCAGTACCTGGCTCACGGCATATTCCTGCATTTGCTGGCCCATTCCGGTATCTTCCAGGCGGAAAAGGGGGATATCTTCCGGCAGCATTTCAGGGTGTGCCTTCAGTTTGCTCAGAATGGAATCCACGCCGGCTCCCAGGGCAAAAACGGCCTTCAGCTTGCGGCCCTGGAGCATCTCAACCGGAGGATGCCAGACCAGCGCATAGTCGGCATGTTCATTATCGCCACGCTTCCACTCGCGAACGCGTGCGCCGGGTAACGCCGACGAAAGCGCCTTGATCCAGTATGCCGTATCAAACGTTGGGTGATAGAAAAGTATATCCATAGTCATTCCTGCCTTTTATTGCGCTGATTTATTTTGCTTTTTCACTGGACGGTCAGCATAACAAATTTATAGCGCGACTGTGTTGCTGATAAAAAAGACGCTTTCAGCACATTTAAGAATCATGTTGCCTGAAGTTTGTCTAAACGCGCTAAATTACTGAAAAAGTGAGTTGACGGCAGTTCGGCTTTTCCTTACATTAGCGCCCGTCCCGGCAACAACGGGATGACAATATGGTGAGGTGTCCGAGTGGCTGAAGGAGCACGCCTGGAAAGTGTGTATACGGCAACGTATCGGGGGTTCGAATCCCCCCCTCACCGCCATATTTAAGATGAGAGCTCGTACGAAAGTACGGGCTTTTTTCTTTTATATTCTCCGTAAAGGGGGGGATGAGAACCCCCGGTGCTATATGCAGCTCGGTGCGGCCTGAGCCCCTCACCCTGCCCCTCTCCCCAGGGGGGAGGGAAGTGTTACTCTTCCACCATCCGCGCATACTCTTCGGTCAGAAAATCCACCAGCGTCCTGACGGACGGCAGCAGGCCGCGCCGCGAAGGATAAACCGTGTGAATCACTTCGCGTCGGGGTTCCCACGCATCCAGCACCCGTACCAGTTCCCCCGTCGCCAGCTGGTCCTTAACCATCAAAATCGGCAGCTGCACCACGCCGATGCCTGCCATGGCAGCTTCACGTAGCGCCAGCATGTCGGTGGTGATCAATCGAGGATGGTAATGGATCTCCGCTTTGGCACCTCCGGGACCGGACAGCTCCCATTTATGAATATGTTTCCCCTCGTTCATGCTTAACCCGGGCCAGGCACTGAGTTCAGACGGCACGACGGGTTCTCCCATGCGTTGAATCAACGCCGGACCCGCGACCAGACAATGTCCCCTGTCAGCCAGCACCCTTAATACCAGATCGCTGTCATCAAAGGGACGCGGGCGAACGCGGATCGCGATATCAACCCCCTCTCCCACCAGGTCTACCTGCCGGTTGGTCGCCTCAAGCTGAAGATTAATCCCGGGGTAGCGCGCCATAAATCTGGCCAGCATCGGACCCACGTGGACATGCAACAGAGTTATCGGGCACGTAATCCTGACAACACCGCGCGGTTCAGCCTGCAGTGCAGCAACGGCTTCCTCCGCGGCCTCGGCCTCCACCATCATCGCTTTACAGTGCTGGTAGAAGGTCTGCCCGACCTCGGTCACCGTAAACTGTCGGGTTGTTCGGTGGATAAGCCGCACGCCAAGGCGTTCTTCCAGCTGCGCTATCCGGCGGCTTAGCCTGGACTTTGGCAGATCAAGCGCCCTTCCCGCCGCCGCAAAGCCGCCGTAGTCCACCACCTTCACAAACCAGACGAAGTCATTGAGATCCTGCATAAATCCTCATCGTTCCATTTTCAGAACAGTGAATGCCAATTTCACTATCTACCGGAGTATTAACTCTGAATATAAGCTAATTACATCAACAGAACATCAGGAGTTAATCATGAAAAACGTAACAGGCGTTTATACCGCGCCCCGCCAGCACTGGGTTGGCGATGGTTTCCCGGTCCGTTCGATGTTTTCTTACCAAACCCGCGGCGAGCCGCTGAGCCCGTTCCTGCTGCTGGACTACGCGGGCCCGTACAGCTTTCCGGCAGATGGGGCGAAACGCGGCGTAGGCCAACACCCTCACCGGGGTTTTGAAACGGTCACCATCGTCTATTCCGGTGAAGTGGAGCATCGCGACTCCACGGGCAAAGGCGGCGTCATTGGCCCCGGCGACGTGCAGTGGATGACGGCAGGTGCAGGCATTTTGCACGAGGAATTCCACTCCAGCGCGTTCTCGCAGAAAGGCGGAGAACTGAAAATGATGCAGCTTTGGGTCAACCTGCCGGCCAAAGACAAGATGGCGGCACCGGGCTACCAGAGCATGACGAAGGATGCGATCCCGGTCGTGACGCTACCGGATAACAGCGGTTCGCTGCGGGTTATTGCCGGTCGCTACGAGGCTGTAACCGGCCCGGCGCACACCTTCTCACCGCTCAACGTCTGGGACATCGCGCTGAACCTGGGAAGCCATCTGACGCTCAATCAGCCCGAAGGCTGGAGCACCGCGCTGGTCGTGCTTGAAGGCAACATTACGGTGAACGGTACAACGCAGGCGGGTGAAGCCCAGCTGGTCGTTTTGAGTCAGGAAGGCGACAAACTGCACCTGGAGGCGAACAGCGATGCCAAAGTGCTGCTGATGGCGGGCGAGCCGCTGAATGAACCCATCGTGGGCTATGGCCCGTTTGTGATGAACAGTAAAAGCGAAATCAACGAAGCCATTCGTGATTTTAACTCCGGCCGCTTCGGCCAGATCTGAAATTAATAAAGGAGAAGATAATGTCTACACCTGCGAATTTTAATGGCGCACGTCCGGTTATTGATGTGAACGATGCGGTGATGTTGCTTATCGATCACCAGAGCGGTCTGTTCCAGACCGTTGGGGATATGCCAATGCCGGAACTGCGCGCCCGTGCGGCTGCGCTGGCAAAAATCGCGACTCTGGCGAAGATCCCTGTGATCACCACCGCGTCCGTCCCGCAGGGACCGAACGGACCGCTTATCCCGGAGATCCACGCCAACGCGCCGCATGCGCAGTATGTTGCCCGTAAAGGCGAGATCAACGCCTGGGATAACCCGGATTTCGTTGCTGCGGTGAAAGCGACCGGGCGCAAGACGCTGATTATCGCGGGCACTATCACCAGCGTCTGCATGGCCTTCCCGTCAATCAGCGCGGTGGCGGACGGCTATAAGGTGTTTGCGGTGATTGATGCCTCCGGCACCTACAGCAAAATGGCGCAGGAGATCACCCTGGCGCGCGTGGTGCAGGCCGGTGTGGTTCCGATGGATACGGCGGCGGTGGCCTCTGAGATCCAGAGAACCTGGAACCGTGAGGACGCAGCCGAGTGGGCTGAGGTGTATACCCACATCTTCCCGGCTTACCAGCTGCTGATCGAAAGCTACGGCAAAGCACAGGAAGTAGTTAAAAACAGCGAAGTGCTCGATTCACAGCGTTAATTACCCGTGCTGCGACAAGAGCTGATTAAGGCTTAACCGAACGAGCACGAATACAGAAAATCTGCTTGACCGTGTTAGCGCAACTCCCTATAGTAGCGCCCCGTTGCCCCCCAAGCGGTCAGGCAGCAAAAAAATATGGTGAGGTGTCCGAGTGGCTGAAGGAGCACGCCTGGAAAGTGTGTATACGGCAACGTATCGGGGGTTCGAAT
>NZ_JASEYI010000016.1:0-105170 GCF_035064085.1 Enterobacter sp. R-1.6.2 | reverse complement strand
TTGTCCGAAGACATTAAGAATCCATGTCACTTTGAGTGCCCACACAGATTGTCTGATAAATTGTTAAAGAGCAGTGCCGCTTCGCTTTTCGCAGCGGCGCGGGGTGTGCATATTACGCTTTCCCGCTTCAGAGTCAAGTGATTAATTTCGCTTTTCTCTGCTGACCCGGCGGCGTGTGTGCCGTTGTTCCGTGTCAGTGGAGGCGCATTATAGGGAGTTATTCCGACGTGACAAGAGGAAATTTAAAAAAAGTTTCCATCCGCGTTTTTTTTCACCAACAGAGGTGAAATCAAGCTACAAATTGTTCTATTTGATGTATCTGCAACCACAATCACATTCGAGGTGGCATAATTATCAGCATGAATCTTTAAGGAATAAAAGCGATGCCATTAAGCGCACAACAGCTGGCCGCCCAAAAAAACCTGTCGTACGTGCTGGCAGAAAAGCTGGCTCAGCGGATTTTAGCGGGTAAATATCCCCCGGGTAGCATCCTGCCGGGTGAAATGGAGCTGGGTGAGCAGTTTGGGGTGAGCCGTACCGCCGTGCGCGAAGCGGTGAAAACCCTAACGGCAAAAGGTATGGTGCTTCCACGGCCTCGCATTGGCACACGCGTGATGCCACAGAGTAACTGGAATTTTCTCGATCAGGAGCTGCTCTCCTGGTGGATGACGGAAGATAACTTTCATCAGGTCGTCGATCACTTTCTGGTGATGCGCAGCAGCCTTGAACCTCAGGCATGTCTGCTTGCCGCCACGCTGGGAACGGCAGAGCAGAAAGCGCAGCTTAACGCATTGATGGAAGAGATGGTGTTCCTGAAAAAACACTTCAACCGCGAACGCTGGGTTGAGGTCGATATGGCCTGGCATGAACACATCTATATGATGAGCGCCAATCCGTTCCTCACCTCTTTTGCCTCTTTATTTCATTCGGTGTATCACACCTACTTTACCTCTATTACACAAAACGAAGTGGTAAAACTGGATTTGCACCAGGCGATAGTTGATGCAATCCAGGAAAGCGACGGGCAGCGAGCCCTGAGTGCGTGCCAGGCATTGCTGGCCGCGCCAACCCACCAGCAGGTAAATAAATGACAACGAAAAAAGCGCGCAGCATGGCCGGATTGCCGTGGATTGCAGCCATGGCGTTTTTTATGCAGGCACTGGATGCCACCATCCTCAACACAGCGCTTCCCGCTATAGCGCAAAGCCTTAACCGCTCCCCGCTGGCGATGCAGTCCGCCATCATCAGCTACACCCTGACGGTCGCAATGTTAATTCCGGTCAGCGGCTGGCTGGCCGACCGCTTTGGCACCCGCAGAGTTTTCATGCTGGCCGTCACGCTCTTTACGCTTGGATCGCTGGCCTGTGCGCTCTCCTCATCCTTAACGGAGCTGGTTATCTTCCGCGTATTGCAGGGCATTGGCGGCGCGATGATGATGCCGGTGGCGCGCCTTGCCTTGCTGCGAGCCTACCCCAGGAGCGAACTGCTTCCCGTACTCAACTTCGTCACCATGCCGGGCCTGGTTGGCCCGATTCTTGGCCCGGTACTCGGTGGCGTGTTTGTCACCTGGGCAAGCTGGCACTGGATCTTCCTGATTAATATTCCAATTGGCGTTGCGGGGCTGCTGTATGCCCGCAAATATATGCCGAACTTCACCACGCCAAGGCGCAGCTTCGATATGGGCGGCTTTTTCCTGTTTGGCCTGAGCCTGGTGTTATTCTCCAGCGGGATGGAGCTGTTTGGCGAGAAGATCGTCGCGACGTGGTTAGCGCTCTCCGTTATCCTCGGCGGTATTCTGTTATTCCTTCTTTATATACGTCACGCGCGTCGTCACCCGACGCCGTTAATCTCCCTGGGGCTCTTTAATACCCGAACGTTTTCCGTTGGGATTGCAGGGAACATTGCGTCTCGTTTGGGGACGGGCTGTGTGCCGTTCCTGATGCCATTGATGCTGCAGGTGGGTTTTGGCTACCCGGCCCTGATTGCTGGCTGCATGATGGCGCCCACGGCAATGGGCTCGATTCTGGCAAAATCAACCGTGACACAGGTGCTGCGCTGGTTTGGCTATCGTAAGACGCTGGTCGGCGTGACGGTCTTTATCGGTCTGATGATTGCGCAGTTCTCGCTACAATCCGCCGCGTTACCCGTCTGGATGCTGATCCTGCCGCTGTTTGTGTTGGGCATGGCGATGTCGACGCAGTTCACGTCGATGAACACCATCACCCTCGCCGACCTGACTGACGAGAACGCAAGCAGCGGCAACAGCGTGCTGGCGGTAACGCAACAGCTGTCGATCAGTTTAGGGGTTGCCGTGAGTGCAGCGGTGCTGAGGTTTTATGAGGGTTTTGACAGCGCGAATACCGTTGAGCAGTTCCACTATACCTTTATCACCATGGGCGCACTTACCGTGGTATCGGCGCTGGTCTTTATGCTGTTAAAACCAAAAGACGGCCGAAACCTGATTAAAGAGCGTCACAAAGAGAAAGCTAAACCGAACCGCGTTCCATCAGAACAGGAGTAAGCTGCAGCCGTTGCTGTTGCAGCGTGGGCTGCGCCATACGGTGGATCAACACATCGATGGCCAGCTCGCCCAGTTCATCCTTCGGCTGATGAATAGTGGTCAGCGGCGGCGTCATGTAGCTGGCCAGTTCGATATCGTCATAGCCAATCACCGCCATATCGTCCGGCACGCGTAGCCCCGCCTGATACAACGCCTGATAGGCACCAAACGCCATCGCGTCGTTACCAATAAAGACCGCCTGCGGACGCGGCTTTTGCGTTAGCAGTTTCTGCATTGCCTCGAAACCGCCGTTAAACTCAAAGTCGCCGGTGATCCGGTATCCATCAGGAATGGCAAGGCCAGCTCGTTCCATGGCGGAGATATACCCTTCCAGACGCAAACGCGCCGGGGTTTTATCCAGCGGCCCCGTAATACAGGCAATGCGAGTGTGTCCTTTATCAATCAGGTACTGAGTCGCCATATCGCCGCCCAGCAGGGAGTTATCCTGAATAAGATCGCTGGTTCCGTCGAACGGCGCCCAGTCCATCATCACGGTGGGAATCGAAGGATAGCGCTGGATGATCTCTTTCGAGGGCTGGTGCGTTTCGGTGCAGAGCAGCAATAGCCCGTCGACGCGTTTTTGCATCAGCGTTTCCAGGTTACGATTCATGCGCTGCTCGTCTCCCTCGGTATTGCACAGCACCAGGCTGTAGCCACGCTCGAAGCAGCTGCGCTCCACGCCGCGAACCAGTTCTGAATAAAAGGGGTTGGTACTGGCGGTGATCAGCATACCGATAGTGCGCGTCTGGTTGAGCTTAAGGCTGCGCGCCAGCGCAGACGGCGCATAGTTGAGTTCTTTTACCGCAGCTTCGACTTTCTCACGAATCGCCTCGCTGACGAAGCGATCGTTGTTTATAACGTGGGAGACCGTCGAGGTAGAAACGCCCGCCATGCGGGCGACATCTTTCATTGTGGCCAAGCGTTACCCCTGCTGACTTAAGAATTCATCGATCTCTTTACGCCACGGAACGGAAGGCTGGGCGCCTTTGCGCGTCACCGCAATCGCGGCAGCAGCGTGTGCGAAGCGAATAGCCTCATCCATTCTCTTGCCTTCCAGCAGCGCGGTGACCAGTGCACCGTTGAAGGTATCTCCCGCTGCGATGGTATCAATCGCTTTGACCTTAAAGCCCGGCACGCGACGGCCTTCGCCATTGACGCTTGCCCACACCCCACGGCTACCAAGGGTGATAATCACGGTACCGATGCCCTTATCATGCAGCGCACGGGCGGCTCGCGCGGCATCGTCATCATTTTCTACGCGGATGCCCGTCAGCTTTTCGGCTTCGGTTTCGTTCGGCGTAATGATGTCCACCAGCGCCAGCAGCTCGTCTGATAATACACGGGCCGGGGCCGGGTTAAGTACGACAGTGGTATGATTTTCATGCGCAATTTTCGCGGCAGCCAGCACGCTTTCAACCGGTGACTCCAGTTGCATGAGCAGGGCTTCCGCTCCGGCGATGATGGCACGTTGCGCTTCTACGCGCTCCGTCGTCAGCGCAGCGTTAGCACCCGCATGAATACCGATGACATTCTCACCTTCAGCGTTGACGAAAATCAACGCCACGCCGGTCGATTCCCCTGCAACAACGCTGACCGGTGCGACGTTAATGTTGTCGCTCGCCAGCTGTTTGCGTACGCGCTCACCGGTATCGTCATCACCCGTGCAGGCGATAAACGCAATATTCGCCCCGCTGCGACCAGCAGCGACGGCCTGGTTGGCACCTTTACCGCCAAATGCCACCTGATACTGGTTACCCGTGACGGTTTCGCCCGGTGCAGGGAACGATTCAAGGTTAAGAATGTGATCGGCATTGATACTGCCAAGGACGACGAGGTTGCCTGCGGTTTTCATGGTTGGGTTGTCCATCTGAGAGCGCCACCGGTGTTACCCGGTGGCGTATGCCACACTTTTCTTTATTGGTGCCCCTCAGGCAGCCAGCGACTGCCTGATTCGCCTTTTACTGCTTGATGACCAGCTTCAGGTCAACTGGGTATTTAGCCTGAACTTTTTCGCCCTTCAGCACTTTGTCGGCAGTTTCAACGCCAGTGGCGCCAATCTGCTCAGGCAGCTGAGCGATGGTCGCAGCCAGTTTGCCATCGTTTACTGCTTTTTCACCATCCGGCGTGCCGTCAAATCCGACAACCATCACATCAGATTTACCTGCGGTCTGCAGGGCACGCAGCGCGCCCAGCGCCATTTCGTCGTTCTGCGCGAATACCGCCTGCACGTCAGGGTGTGCGGTCAGCAGGTTCTGCATAACGTTCAGACCTTTAGTACGGTCAAAGTCGGCTGGCTGGCTCGCCAGCACGTTAAATTTGTGCGCAGCCACAGCCTGCTGGAAGCCTTCACCACGCTCGCGGGCTGCGGACGTACCGGCAATCCCCTGCAGTTCGATAACTTTCGCGCCTTCGCCGGCTTTCTTCGCGATGTAATCACCCGCGATTTTGCCGCCCAGCACGTTATCAGACGCAATGTGGCTAACAACTTCGCCTTTCGTTGCCTGGCGGTCCAGAGTAATCACCGGAATTTTCGCCTGGTTTGCCATTTTAACGGCGTTACCGACGGCGTCAGAATCGGTTGGGTTGATCAGCAGAATTTTGGTGCCGCGAACGGTTAAGTCCTGAACGTTAGCCAGCTCTTTCGCCGGGTTGTTCTGTGAATCCAGCACCACCAGGTTGTAGCCCAGTTTGTCCGCTTCTTTCTGCGCACCGTCCTTCAGGGAGACGAAGAACGGGTTGTTCAGGGTAGAGACAACCAGCGCGATGGTATCTTTCGCCATGGCGTTAGCACTTACGGTTGCGCTCAGCGCGACAGCAGAAACCAGGGTAGCCAGTTTTTTCATGTTCATATCTAAGATGTCCTGTAGTGTCGTCAGTTACTGTTTTTTGTTGTCTACCAGTACCGCCAGCAAAATTACCACTGCCTTAACGATCATCTGGTAATAGGAGGAAACACCTAACAAATTCAAACCATTATTCAGGAAACCGAGAATCAGTGCGCCGATCAATGTCCCAACAATGCGACCTTTACCGCCCGCAAGACTCGTACCGCCCAGAACCACTGCTGCGATAGCATCCAGCTCATACCCCGTACCCGCCGTCGGCTGCGCAGAAGAGAGGCGCGCCACTTCGATGATACCTGCCAGCGATGCCAGCAGACCGCACAGGGAGTAAACGATAATTTTGACTTTATTAACGCTGATACCGGACAGGCGCGTTGCCGCTTCGTTACCGCCCAGCGCGTAAATATAACGGCCCAGACGGGTGTGGTGCAGCATGTACCACGCCGCCAGGAAGACGATAGCCATGATCCAGACCGGGGTCGGAACACCCAGCGGGCGACCGATACCGAACCAGCCAAACAGATCCGCGTTATCGGTAAAGCCGGTATTAACCGGGCTACCGTTGGTGTATACCATGGTCACACCGCGCAGCAGCAGCATCATCACCAGCGTGGCGATAAACGCCTGAACGCGGCCCTTTGCCACAATCACGCCGGTTACGGCACCAATCGCCGCGCCTGCCGCCAGGGCAGCGGCCACGGCCACCAGCGCGTTGACTTCAATGCCGACAATCGAAGCGGCGATCGCGCCGGTGAGCGCCAGCAGGGAACCGACGGACAGATCGATACCTGAGGTCAAAATCACCAGCGTCATGCCGACCGCCATAATGGCGTTCACCGATGTTTGCTGCAGAATGTTGAACAGGTTATTAACGGTGAAAAAGTTCGGGCTCATGGTCGACACAATCGCGATCAGCACCAGCAGGGCAATCAGCGATTTTTGTTCCATCAGCCATGCCTTTGTGAAATAGCGGCGACCAGAAACAGCCTGGGTAGTCATCTTCTTACTCCTGATTCACGCGATTAAGCTTGCCCACAGCGGCAGCCATCAGAACTTCCTGGGTGGCCTGCTCGCGAGTGAATTCACCGCCGAGATGCCCTTCATGCATGACGATAATGCGATCGCTCATGCCTAATACTTCTGGCATCTCGGAAGAGACCAGAATGATGCTCAGACCGTCGGCCTTGAACTGGTTAATCAGCTGGTAGATCTCTTTCTTCGCGCCCACGTCTACGCCGCGGGTTGGCTCGTCGAGGATTAACACTTTCGGACGCGTCATCAGTCCGCGCGCAATCGCCACTTTCTGCTGATTACCGCCGGACAACAGGCCAATCGCCTGCTCCATCGACGGGGTTTTGACGTTAAAGAGACGGATAAAATCGCTGACCGCCTGCTGCTCATCTTTATGCTTCAGGCTACCGCCGCTATGGCTGAAATTGCGCAGCGCCGTCAGGGACATGTTCTCTTTAACCGACATCCCCAGCACCAGGCCGTCGCGTTTGCGGTCTTCGGAGATATAAACGATGCCGTTAGCCAGACCATCCTGCGGAGAGCGGGTGACCACTTCATGACCGTCGAGGGTGACATAACCGCTGGTGCGCGGCAGTGCGCCGTACAACACTTTCATCAGCTCGGTACGTCCGGCCCCCATCAGGCCCGCCACGCCCAGGATCTCGCCCTGGCGCAGGGTAAAGGTCACGTCGTTCACACCCGGACCGCAGAGGTTGTCCACCTTCAGGCGGATCTCACCCGGCGCTTTCTCCAGATGCGGATACTGATCTTCGAGCTTGCGTCCCACCATCATTTCGATGAGCGTATCTTCGGTCAGCGTGGCGACTTCGCGCTCGGCAATAAACTGCCCGTCGCGGAAGACTGTGACGTCATCGCAGATTTCGAAGATCTCTTTCATGCGGTGAGAGATATAGACAATCCCGCGCCCCTGCGATTTCAGCTCGCGGATCACGCGGAACAGGGATTCGGTTTCGGTATCGGTCAGGGCGTCGGTCGGTTCATCCATAATGATGACCTTCGACTCAAAGCTCAGCACCTTCGCGATTTCCACCATCTGCTGATCGCCAATGGACAGATCGCCTACCAGGCGGTCGCTCTTAAAGCGCAGGTTCAGCTTCGCCAGCAGCTTGTCCGCTTCGGCGTACATGGTTTTCCAGTCGATTTTGCCGAACCGGTTAACAAACTCGCGGCCGAGGAAGATGTTTTCCGCAATGGTGAGCTGAGGAATGAGGTTCAACTCCTGGTGAATAATACCGATACCCGCTTCCTGAGAGGATTTCGGACCGTTGAAGGTAGTCTCTTTCCCCAGCCAGACGAGTGAACCGGCATCGCGTTGGTAGATACCGGTCAGCACTTTCATCATGGTGGATTTGCCGGCACCGTTTTCGCCCACCAGCGCCATCACGCGCCCGGGGTAGACGTTCAGCGCCGCGCCGGAGAGGGCTTTTACGCCCGGGAACGACTTATCGATCCCTTTGAGTTGCAGTAATGCGTCCATGATGGCCTCAGAAGGTGACGCCAGCACAGAGAATGATATTCGCATACGGGGAACACTCCCCGCTGCGAATCACCGCCTGACTGTCTGCGGTTTGTTGTTTGAACTGTTCGTGCGTCGTGTAACGAATTTCTATGGTGTTTCCCTGGTGTTGTTGCAGTTGCTCAATATGGCTGAGCAACGTTTCGTGGAGTTGCGGATTATGTTGTTTTATTTCCGCCGCGAGAATGGCCGCCTCAACCTGCATCTCCGCGGTCACCACATCCAGTACCTGCATAAACGAGGGTACACCCTGCGTTAACGCCATATCGATACGGGTTGTGCTGCGCGGAACCGGTAAGCCTGCATCGCAAACCACCAGCGTATCGGTATGCCCAAGACGGGAAATAACCGATGAGATTTCTGAGTTGAGTACCGTGCCTTTCTTCATTTTCTTGCTCCACTAGCGAAACGTTTCGCTGACATCAGTTTAATCTCAAGAATGTTCAGAAAACCATCATGACGTAACAGATTTGTGATCGACGTCGAAACGTTTCGCTAAGTGAAATGCAGAGACAATTATTGTGGGTTGGCGAGGGGTTTGGTAGGCCGGGTAAGCGAAGCGCCACCCGGCATTTTCAGAAGGGATTAGATCTCGACCTGCGTCCCCAGCTCAATGACGCGGTTAGGCGGGATCTCAAACTGGTCAGGCGCGCGCAGGGCGTTACGCTGCAGGATGAGGTACAGCTTGCCGCGCAGGCGCAGATACCACGGGCGCTTGCCGATGATCAGCGACTCGTGCGACATAAAGAACGACGTCTCCATCATCCGGCAGCTCAGTCCTTCCAGGCCGCAGCGATGGAACACCTCTTCCACGTTTGGCGTTTCGCGCCAGCCGTAGCTTGCCACCACGCGCCAGAAGGTCGGCGACAGCTGCTCGATCTGCACGCGACGCACGTTGTGAACATACGGCGCATCTTCGGTGCGCAGCGTCAGCAGGATCACCCGCTCGTGCAGCACCTTGTTGTGCTTGAGGTTATGCATCAGCGCGAACGGAATGACGTTCAGCGCGCGTGACATATATACCGCAGTACCCGGCACGCGGACCGGCGGGGATTTCTCCAGAGAAGCGATCATCGCCTCCAGAGAATTGCCGTGCTCGTGCATGCGGCGCAGCAGGCGGAAACGCTCGCTTTTCCAGGTGGTCATGACGATGAACATCACCAGACCCAGCGTCAGCGGCAGCCAGCCACCGGAGACAATTTTATCGAGGTTCGCTGAGAACAGCGGCACGTCGATACACAGGAAGCCCACCAGAATCATCGCCACGAGGAATTTATTCCAGTGCCAGTTTCGGTACGCCACCGTGGTGGAGAGAAGCGATGTCAGCACCATCGTACCGGTTACCGCAATACCGTACGCTGCAGCCAGGTTACTGGAGTGCTCGAAGCTGACGATAACAATAACAACAGCGAAATAGAGGAGCCAGTTAACGAACGGGATGTAGATCTGACCCGACTCCATCTCTGAGGTATGGATGATGCGCATCGGTGACAGATACCCCAGACGCACGGCCTGGCGCGTCAGAGAAAACACGCCGGAAATCACCGCCTGGGAGGCAATGACTGTCGCCAGCGTCGCCAGGATCAGCATCGGCACCAGCGCCCAGTCAGGCGCCAGCAGGAAGAACGGGTTCTTGATCGCTTCCGGGTTTTTAAGCAACAGCGCGCCCTGACCGAAATAGTTCAGCACCAGCGACGGCAGCACCACAATAAACCATGCCACGCGGATAGGCAGTTTCCCGAAGTGGCCCATGTCAGCATACAGCGCTTCCACACCGGTGATGGAAAGCACGACGGCCCCCAGCGCCACGAAGGAAACCACTTTGTATTCGAGGAAGAAATGCACCGCCCAGTAAGGGTTCAGCGCATGCAGCACTTCCGGGTTCGCAATAATGCTGCGCAAGCCAAGCGCCGCCAGGATCAGGAACCAGGCCAGCATAATCGGCGCGAACAGTTTGCCCACCAGCCCTGTACCGTGCTTCTGGATCATGAACAGCAGCGTCAGGACAATAATGGCCAGCGGAACCACCCATGAATCGAGCTGCGGAGCGATAATCTCCAGCCCCTCAATCGCCGACAGCACCGAGATAGCCGGCGTTATCACCACTTCCCCGTAGAAGAAACTGCCGCCAATCAGGCCGATAATGACCAGCACAGAGGTCATCCTGGCCGAGGTATTACGCCCGGCAAGAGACATCAGGGTCAGGATCCCACCTTCACCTGCGTTATCAGCACGCATAACGAAGGAGAGATATTTAACGGAAACCACCAGGATCAGCAGCCAGAAAATGAGGGACAGGAAGCCAAACACGGCATCGCGTTCAACACCAAAACCAAACTGGCCGGACAGACATTCACGAAGCGTATAAAGCGGGCTGGTGCCGATATCACCGTAGACAACCCCGATCGCCGCAAGCGTTATTGCGGGTAATGATTGCTTATTATCAGTGCTCATAGACTAGTCTTTTCGTTTAAATAACAAATGTGTTCCCGGTCCCTTGGCCCACAAAAAGCGCACAGTATGCACGATTCATTGCAAAATCGTACCCCTAAATGCAACCGCATTAATGTAGCGCAAAGAAAATTGCGCCGCACTTCAGTCTATTACCAGCCCTGACTGAAACGTCTATACTCGCTTCAATTGGCCGCCACGACGGCGAAAGGATGCAAAACTATTATGGCTCACTCACATTTATTAGCAGAAAGAATTTCCCGCCTCAGCAGCGCGCTGGAAAAAGGCCTTTTCGAGCGTAGCCACGCCATCCGCCTCTGCTTACTGGCGGCGTTGAGCGGTGAGAGCGTGTTTTTGCTGGGACCGCCGGGCATTGCCAAAAGCCTGATTGCCCGCAGGCTGAAATTTGCTTTTCAGAACGCCCGCGCCTTCGAATATCTCATGACCCGGTTTTCCACCCCAGAAGAAGTTTTTGGTCCGCTCTCCATTCAGGCATTGAAAGATGAGGGGCGCTATCAGCGTCTGACAGAAGGGTATCTTCCGGAGGCTGAGATTGTTTTTCTCGATGAGATCTGGAAAGCGGGGCCGGCTATTCTGAACACCCTGCTCACGGCGATAAACGAACGTCGGTTCCGTAACGGCGCCAGTGAAGAGAAAATCCCGATGCGCCTGCTGGTGGCCGCCTCTAACGAACTGCCTGAAGCCGACAGCAGTCTGGAAGCGCTGTATGACCGTATGCTTATCCGCCTGTGGCTGGACAAAGTGCAGGATAAGTCCAACTTCCGCTCCATGCTGGTCAGCCAGCAGGATGAAAGTGAAAACCCGGTATCCGCTTCGCTGCAGGTGACGGATGAGGAGTATCACCAGTGGCAGCAGGATATCGGCAAAATCAAACTGCCAGACGCCGTCTTCGAGCTGATCTATCTGCTGCGCCAGCAGCTTGATCTCATTCCTTCAGCGCCCTATGTCTCCGATCGCCGGTGGAAAAAAGCGATCCGCCTGCTGCAGGCGAGCGCCCTGTTCAGCGGCCGTGATGCCGTCGCGCCAATCGATCTGATCCTGCTAAAAGATTGCCTCTGGCACGATGCAGAGGGCATGAACCTGATGCAGCAGCAGCTTGACGTTTTGATGACCGGACACGCCTGGGGACAGCAGGCAATGCTCACTCAGCTGGGAGCGATTGCTCAGCGGCGCATCCAGCTCCAGCAGCAGCAAAGTGATAAAACCGCGCTGAAAGTGAATCGCCTTGGGGGCATGTTCGCCCGCAAACCGCACTACGAGCTTCCTGCGGATCTGACCGGCGCAACGCTAACGCTGCTGCTCCAGCAGCCGCTTAAACTGCATGATATGCAGGTGGTGCACATTACGATTGAGCGCGAGGCGCTGGCGCAGTGGCTGGATAAGGGCGGAGAGATCCGAGGAAAACTCAACGGCATTGGTTTCGCGCAGCCGCTGAATATGGAAGTGGACAGCAGCCAGCACCTGGTGATCCGCGACGTCAGCCTCCAGGGATCGCGTCTTGCGCTTCCGGGCACCGCCTCTGACAGCGTGCCGGAAGAGATTAAGCAGCAGCTGGAAGCGCTGGATACCGAATGGCATCAGCAGCACACCCGCTTTAGCGAGCAGCAAAAATGCCTCTTTATTCATAGCGACTGGTTAGGCCGCATCGAAGCCAGCCTGCAGGACGTCAGCGCGCAGATCAAACAGGCGCGTCAATGCTAACGCTGGATACGCTTAACGTCATGCTGGCCGTCAGCGAGGAGGGGTTGATCGAAGAAGTGGTCATTACCCTTCTGGCGTCGCCGCAGCTGGCGGCGTTTTTTGAAAAATTTCCAAAGCTTAAAAAGGCGATGACGGACGATCTTCCGCGCTGGCGCGATAACCTTCGCCAGCGGTTTAAGGAGACGGAAGTCCCGCCTGAATTGACGGAGGAGGTCGCCAGCTATCAGCAGTGCCAACGGCTGTCGACACCGCAGTTTATCGTCCAGCTGCCGCAAACCCTTACGCTGCTTGATAAAGTCCACTCTCCGTTTGCCAGCCAGGCGCGGGCGCTGGTTACGGATAACGCCACTTTTACCCCGGCGCTGCATACCCTGTTCCTACAGCGCTGGCGCCTCAGCCTGGTGGTTCAGGCCACAACGCTGAACCAGCAGCTGCTGGACGAAGAGCGTGAACAGCTGCTCAGTGAAGTTCAGGAACGGATGACGCTGAGCGGCCAGCTAGAACAGGTGCTGGTGGAGAATGAAAACGCCGCAGGACGTCTCTGGGATATGAGCGCAGGTCAGCTCCGGCGCGGGGATTATCAGCTGATCGTCAAATACGGCGATTTTCTGGCGCAGCAGCCCGAACTGATGAAGCTTGCTGAACAGCTGGGTCGCTCAAGGGAGGCAAAGTCGGTCCCAAAGAAAGATGCCCCGATGGAAACCTTCCGCACCCTGGTGCGCGAACCGGCTACCGTGCCGGAGCAGGTCGACGGGCTCCAGCAGAGCGATGACATTTTACGCCTGCTGCCCACGGAACTGAGCACGCTGGGGATGACCGAGCTGGAGTATGAGTTCTATCGTCGGCTGGTGGAAAAACAGCTTCTCACCTACCGACTGCACGGCGAAGCCTGGCGTGAGAAAGTCAGCCAACGGCCGGTCGTCCATCAGGATTTTGATGAACAGCCGCGCGGGCCATTCATTGTTTGCGTGGATACGTCCGGTTCGATGGGCGGGTTTAACGAGCAGTGCGCGAAGGCGTTCTGTCTGGCACTGATGCGCGTGGCGCTGGCCGATCGTCGTCGCTGCTTCATCATGCTCTTCTCCAGCGAGGTGGTGGGCTATGAGCTGACGAATCAGCAGGGTATCGAGCAGGCAATCCGCTTCCTGAGCCAGCGCTTTCGCGGCGGCACGGATCTGGCCAGCTGCTTTCGCAGCATTGTGGAGCGTATGCAGGGAGGCGACTGGTATGACGCTGACGCGGTGGTGATTTCCGATTTTATTGCCCAGCGGCTGCCGGATGACGTGGTGAATAAGGTGAAGGAGTTACAGCGGGTGCACCAGCACCGATTTCATGCGGTGGCGATGTCAGCCCATGGAAAACCCGGCATCATGCGCATCTTCGATCATATCTGGCGCTTTGATACCGGGCTGCGTAGCCGCCTGCTCAGACGCTGGCAGCGTTAATTACAGAAGAGAACCGACGCTTTCACGTACCTGCTGCGGCCAGACGCCACACTGAACCTGACCGATATGGGGTAATTGCAGCAGCAGCATGGTCAGACGGGACTGGCCGATACCACCGCCGATAGTCTGAGGCATTTCACCGCGCAGCAGCGCCTGGTGCCACTCGAGTTTGAGACGATCTTCATCGCCGGTGACCGCCAGCTGGCGCTTCAGCGCGTCAGCATCCACGCGGATCCCCATAGAAGAGAGCTCGAATGCGTCTTCCAGTACCGGGTTCCACACCAGAATATCGCCGTTCAGCCCGGCAAATTCGCCCTCACCCGCAGTGCTCCAGTCATCATAATCCGGCGCGCGAACGTCGTGGCGTTTGCCATCAGACAGTTTGCCGCCGATACCGATCAGGAATACTGCACCTAATTCTTTGGCGATCGCACGCTCGCGGCCTTTAGCATCGAGATCCGGGAAGCGGCTCAGCAGCGCCTGGCTGTGAACAAAGTGGATCGTATCCGGCAGGAACGGCGCCAGACCAAACTCTTTGCTCACGGCCGCTTCGGTTGCTTTGATCCCGGCGTAGATCGCCTCAACGGTGGATTTCAGCGTGCCGACGTGACGTTCACCATCACCCATTACGCGCTCCCAGTCCCACTGGTCAACGTAAACGGAATGAATCGGTGAAAGGCGGTCTTCATCGGGACGAAGGGCTTTCATGTGCGTGTAAAGCCCTTCGCCCGCGCTGAAGTCGTGCTGTCCCAGGGTTTGACGCTTCCACTTCGCCAGTGAATGAACCACTTCGAACTGAGCGTCTGGCAGTGTTTTCACTTTCACCTGTACCGCTTTTTCGCATCCAGAGAGGTTATCCTGCGTCCCGTCACCCACGCGGCTCAGAATCGGCGCCTGAACTTCAATAAGGCCAAGCTTCTCTTCCAGCTGGCGGGAAAAATGGGATTTTACGAAACTGATCTGGCGTTGTTTGGCGATGTAAGCGGTTTTCATTATTTATACTCCTGCGTCCTGTTGATATTGATTAAGCAACAGAAACGGCACCATATTCAATAACTCATCAACAAAAAGCCACCTTAACTTTTGATTCGATAAAATTAAACGCTAGAATAGAGTGATTCATTAATCTTCATAAGAAAAAGCTATGGAAAATTATCAGATCGACAATCTCGACCGCGGCATCCTGGAGGCGTTAATGGCCAATGCCCGTACCGCCTACGCCGAACTGGCAAAACAGTTTGGCGTCAGCCCCGGGACCATTCACGTCCGCGTAGAGAAGATGAAGCAGGCGGGGATCATTACCGGCGCACGCATTGACGTCAGTCCTAAACATCTCGGTTACGACGTCTGCTGCTTCATCGGCATCATTCTTAAAAGCGCCAAAGACTACCCTTCCGCTCTGGCGAAGCTGAACGCGCTGGATGAAGTCACAGAGGCGTATTACACCACCGGGCATTACAGCATCTTTATTAAAGTCATGTGCCGATCCATCGACGCCCTCCAGCAGGTACTTATCAACAAGATCCAAACAATCGATGAAATTCAGTCCACCGAGACGCTGATCTCCCTGCAAAACCCGATCATGCGTACCATCCGCCCGTGATCGGGCAAATTCATTCCCACATTTTCCACAGGTAGATCCCAGCTCGTTCACAGCGTACAATGGCCGTCTCTTTATCTGGGCGAGCGATCAATGGCGGACATTACCCTTATCAGCGGCAGCACCCTTGGTGGTGCGGAATACGTAGCGGAACACCTGGCTGAAAAGCTGGAAGATGCGGGCTTTTCTACGGAAACCCTGCACGGTCCGTTGCTTGAAGATCTCCCGACTGACGGGGTCTGGCTGCTGATCACCTCCACGCACGGCGCGGGCGATCTGCCGGATAACCTGCAACCTTTATATGACGAACTGCTGGAACAGCAGCCCGACCTGTCAAACGTCCGTTTTGGCGCGGTGGGGATCGGCAGTCGTGAATATGACACCTTTTGCGGGGCAATAGAGAAAGTTGAAGCCGCTGTTACCTCTTGTGGAGCAAAACAGCTGGGTGAAACGCTCAAGATCAACATCCTCGATCATGACATTCCGGAGGATCCAGCTGAGATCTGGCTCGCGGAATGGAAAAATTTACTCAAAAACGATTAAAGATCGCGCGAACAGATGTGGATAACTCTGGTTAAAAGCTCGTATTAACCCGTAGTTATCCAAAGAACAACTGTTGTATCGTTTTTGACCTGTGTATAAAGTCGCGATCTGATCCCAGCTTATACTGTCCAGGATCACCGATCATTCACAGCAAACGATCCTTTCTAACTGCATGATCTTCTTTGTGAGATCGGACTTATCCACACAGGTTCACGATCCTAATAAGAGATCACAATAGAACAGATCTCTAAATAAAAAGATCTTCTTTTTAATAGCCCAGGATCCCAATGCTTTCTCGAAAGACTAAAGTTGAGTAGAATCCACGGCCCGGGCTTCAATCCATTTTCATACCGCTTTACGCGAGGCAGACCACCATGTTTTATCAGGATCCTTTTGACGTCATCATCATTGGCGGGGGTCATGCAGGCACTGAGGCCGCAATGGCCGCAGCGCGTATGGGTCAGCAGACCCTGCTTTTGACACACAATATCGACACGCTGGGACAAATGTCCTGTAATCCGGCGATTGGCGGCATTGGGAAAGGACACCTGGTAAAAGAAGTGGATGCACTTGGCGGCCTGATGGCGAAAGCGATCGATCATGCTGGCATCCAGTTTAGGATACTAAACGCGAGTAAAGGTCCCGCTGTGCGTGCGACCCGTGCCCAGGCAGACCGCGTGCTTTACCGTCAGGCTGTGCGTACCGCCCTGGAGAACCAGCCGAACCTGATGATCTTCCAGCAGGCGGTTGAAGATCTTATCGTTGAGAGCGATCGCGTCGTGGGCGCCGTGACCCAGATGGGCCTCAAGTTCCGCGCGAAAGCCGTGGTGCTGACCGTGGGCACCTTCCTGGACGGTAAAATTCATATCGGTCTGGATAACTACAGCGGTGGCCGTGCCGGCGATCCGCCGTCTATTCCACTGTCTCGCCGTCTGCGTGAACTGCCGCTGCGCGTCAGCCGCCTGAAAACCGGTACGCCGCCGCGTATTGATGCGCGCACCATTGATTTCAGCGTGCTGGCGCAACAGCACGGTGATAACCCCATGCCGGTGTTCTCGTTCATGGGCAATGCGGCACAGCATCCTCAGCAGGTACCGTGCTACATCACGCATACCAACGAGAAAACCCATGACGTAATCCGCAATAACCTCGATCGCAGCCCTATGTATGCTGGCGTGATCGAAGGGATCGGCCCACGCTACTGTCCGTCGATCGAAGACAAAGTGATGCGCTTCGCCGATCGTAACCAGCACCAGATCTTCCTGGAGCCGGAAGGACTAACCTCAAACGAAATTTACCCGAACGGCATCTCCACCAGCCTGCCGTTCGATGTACAGATGCAAATTGTTCGCTCAATGCAGGGGATGGAGAATGCGAAAATCGTTCGTCCCGGCTACGCTATTGAGTACGATTTCTTCGATCCGCGCGACCTGAAGCCAACCCTGGAAAGCAAATTCATCCACGGTCTGTTCTTCGCGGGGCAGATTAACGGCACTACCGGCTACGAAGAAGCGGCTGCACAGGGCCTGCTTGCCGGTCTGAACGCCGCACGCTTCTCTGCTGAGAAAGAGGGCTGGGCACCAGGCCGTTCTCAGGCGTATCTGGGCGTGCTGGTTGACGATCTCTGCACGCTGGGTACCAAAGAGCCGTACCGTATGTTTACCTCTCGCGCGGAATATCGCCTGATGCTGCGTGAAGATAACGCCGACCTGCGTCTGACCGAAATGGGCCGCGAGCTGGGTCTGGTCGATGACGAGCGCTGGGCGCGCTTCAACGAAAAGCTGGAGCGCATTGAACAGGAACGTCAGCGCCTGAAAACCACCTGGGTGAATCCGCAGGCGGAAACCGCTGCCGAAGTAAACGCTCACTTAACAGCGCCGCTGTCGCGCGAAGCCAGCGGGGAAGATTTGCTGCGCCGTCCTGAAGTCACCTACGAGAACCTGGTCAAACTGACCGCGTTCGCGCCGGGCCTGGAAGACGCTGAAGCAGCAGAGCAGGTTGAGATCCAGGTGAAGTACGAAGGTTACATCGCGCGTCAGCAGGATGAGATCGAAAAACAGCAGCGTAACGAAAACACGCTGCTGCCGGAAATGCTGGACTACCGCCAGGTGACGGGCCTTTCCAACGAAGTGATCGCCAAGCTGAACGATCACAAACCGGTATCGATCGGCCAGGCATCCCGTATCTCCGGCGTCACGCCTGCGGCGATTTCCATTCTCCTGGTCTGGCTGAAAAAGCAGGGCATGCTGCGCCGCAGCGCATAATGCCAGAACATTGTCCGGTGGCGCTGCGCTTACCGGGCCTGATGAACCCGTAGGGCGGGTAAGCGAAGCGCCACCCGCCATCTAAGTTTTCCAACAGGTATTCACCGTGCTCAACAAACTCTCTCGTCTGCTGGATCAGGCAGGTATTTCGCTCACCGATCACCAGAAAAATCAGCTGGTGGCCTATGTCGATATGCTGAACAAATGGAACAAAGCGTACAACCTGACCTCAGTACGTGACCCCAACGAGATGCTGGTACGCCATATTCTCGATAGCATCGTGGTTGCCCCCTGGCTGAAAGGTGAGCGTTTTATCGACGTGGGGACGGGACCGGGTTTACCGGGCGTTCCGCTGTCGATTGTTCGCCCTGAAAGCCACTTCACGCTACTGGACAGCCTCGGCAAGCGCGTGCGCTTTTTACGTCAGGTACAGCATGAGCTGAAGCTTGAAAACATCACGCCCGTGCAGAGCAGGGTAGAGGAGTTCCCGGCAGAGCCGCCGTTTGACGGGGTTATCAGCCGTGCATTTGCTTCGCTCAACGATATGGTGAGCTGGTGCAAACACTTACCTGCGGAGAACGGCCGCTTTTATGCGCTGAAAGGGCAGTTGCCAGGCGATGAGATTGAACAGCTCCCGGACGGTTTTGCTGTTGAATTCATCGAGAAATTACACATTCCTCAGCTCGATGGGGAGCGTCATCTGGTGATAATTAAGCCAAACAATTTTTAAAAAATTAATAAAAAATGTGGAATTTGTGCTGTTCTTCGCATGTTAAAAAACAGCACAAATACAGAGGATTTACCGGCGGTCTTTTAACCTCTTTTTCACTAAGGTTTTTCTTATGGTTAACCTGGCGACTTTTATTCACCGAGAAGATAGTCATCTGTGAAAATATAAGTCTGCTAAAAGTGGAAGGCAGTAACCAGAACGCAATGTTAATTATTTATTAAGAATGTCAATAAAACGTTTTTATTGTGTACTGGGCTGTTTTGAAAATAGTTACGACATTTTGCGTTTAATTTCATAAAGATAAATTTGCGCGATTTGCGCCTTTGATAAATACAACCTTATCGCAAATGTGTGTTTTGTGATCTCGTGCACGCTTTATCGCCAACGTTTTCGCGCTGTTTGCAGTTTTGGTCGAAGGTTGACGCTTTCAGCGAAAGTTAAAAAATAGCGGTGGGGAAAAATATTTAAACATTTATTCACCTTTTCGCTACTTAATGTTTGAAATCACGGGTGCGCACCGTATAATTTGACCGCTTTTTGATGCTTGACTCTGAGCCTTAAAGGACGTTTTATACGACACGCGGCATACCTCGAAGGGAGCAGGAGTAAAAACGTGATGTCTGTGTCGCTCTTGAGTAGAAACGTTGCTCGTAAGCTTCTGTTCATTCAGTTTCTGGCTGTGATAGCAAGTGGACTGCTGTTTAGCCTCAAAGACCCCTTCTGGGGCATCTCCGCCGTGTGCGGGGGTTTGGCGGTTGTGCTGCCAAACGTGTTGTTTATGATTTTTGCCTGGCGTCATCAGGCGCATACACCTGCCAAAGGCCGCGTGGCCTGGTCCTTCGCCCTCGGCGAAGTGTGTAAGGTGTTGCTGACCTTTGCTCTACTGGTGATGGCGCTGGCGGTTTTGAAAGTGGTCTTCATGCCGCTGATAGCAACGTGGGTTTTGGTGCTGGTGGTACAAGTTCTGGCTCCAGCTGTAATCAATAACAAAGGGTAAAAGGCATCATGGCTTCAGAAAATATGACGCCGCAGGATTACATAGGTCACCATCTGAATAACCTTCAGCTGGACCTGCGTACATTCTCGCTGGTGGATCCACATAACCCCCCGGCCACCTTCTGGACGATCAACATCGACTCCATGTTCTTCTCGGTGGTTTTGGGTCTTCTGTTCCTGGCCATGTTCCGCGGTGTTGCTAAACGAGCGACCAGCGGTGTACCAGGGAAATTCCAGACATTCATCGAAATGATCATCGGCTTCGTCCATGGCAGCGTCAAAGACATGTACCATGGTAAGAGCAAGCTGATTGCTCCGCTGGCCCTGACCGTGTTCGTTTGGGTCTTCCTGATGAATCTGATGGACCTGCTGCCAATCGATCTGCTGCCGTTTATCGGCGAGCACATCTTCGGTCTGCCAGCGCTGCGTGTTGTACCGTCTGCGGACGTGAACATCACCCTGTCGATGGCGCTGGGCGTATTTATCCTGATTCTTTTCTACAGCATCAAAATGAAAGGCGTAAGCGGCTTTGTGAAAGAGCTTACCTTGCAGCCGTTCAACCACTGGGCGTTTATTCCGGTCAACCTGATCCTGGAAGGCGTTAGCCTGCTGTCCAAACCTGTTTCACTGGGTCTGCGACTGTTCGGCAACATGTATGCGGGTGAGCTGATTTTCATTCTGATCGCGGGTCTTCTGCCGTGGTGGTCACAGTGGATTCTTAATGTGCCATGGGCCATTTTCCACATCCTGATCATTACGCTGCAAGCCTTTATCTTCATGGTTCTGACGATCGTCTATCTGTCGATGGCGTCTGAAGAGCACTGATTTTTTACCAACACTACTACGTTTTAATTGAAACAAACTGGAGACTGTCATGGAAAACCTGAATATGGATCTGCTGTACATGGCTGCCGCTGTGATGATGGGTCTGGCGGCTATCGGTGCTGCGATCGGTATCGGCATCCTCGGGGGCAAATTCCTGGAAGGCGCAGCGCGTCAACCTGATCTGATTCCTCTGCTGCGTACTCAGTTCTTTATCGTTATGGGTCTGGTGGATGCTATCCCAATGATCGCTGTAGGTCTGGGTCTGTACGTGATGTTTGCTGTCGCGTAGTAGTAGTTTTAAAACCCTAAGCCACAGAAATTAAAGAGGTATTGTGCTGTGAACATGAACGCAACAATCCTCGGCCAGGCCATCGCGTTTATTCTCTTTGTCTGGTTCTGCATGAAGTATGTATGGCCGCCTTTAATGGCTGCCATCGAAAAACGTCAGAAAGAAATTGCTGACGGTCTGGCTTCCGCAGAACGCGCTAAGAAAGATTTGGACCTTGCACAGGCCAACGCGACAGACCAGCTGAAAAAAGCGAAAGCTGAAGCTCAGGTAATCATTGAACAGGCTAACAAACGCCGTTCTCAGATCCTGGACGAAGCCAAAGCTGAAGCAGAACAGGAACGTACTAAGATCGTGACACAGGCTCAGGCAGAAATTGATGCTGAGCGTAAACGTGCTCGTGAAGAACTGCGTAAGCAGGTTGCGATTCTGGCTGTTGCTGGCGCCGAGAAGATCATCGAACGTTCCGTGGATGAAGCTGCTAACAGCGACATCGTGGACAAACTTGTCGCTGAACTGTAAGGAGGGAGGGGCTGATGTCTGAATTTGTTACGGTAGCTCGCCCCTACGCCAAAGCAGCTTTTGACTTTGCTGTCGAACACCAAAATGTCGATCGCTGGCAGGATATGCTGGCGTTTGCCGCTGAGGTGACGAAAAACGAACAAATGGCTGAGTTGCTTTCCGGTGCGTTAGCACCTGAAACTCTCGCCGCGTCGTTTATCGCCGTGTGCGGAGAGCAACTGGATGCCAACGGCCAGAACCTGATTAAGGTGATGGCAGAAAATGGTCGTCTCCGTGTGCTCCCGGATGTTCTCGAGCAGTTTGAGCACTTACGTGCCCTTAGTGAAGCAACCGCTGAAGTCGAAGTGACTTCTGCGACTGAACTGAGTAATGAACAGCTTGCGAAAATCACCGCCGCGATGGAAAAACGTCTGTCACGCAAAGTTAAGCTGAATTGCAAAATCGATAAGTCTGTAATGGCAGGCGTAATCATCCGTTCGGGTGATATGGTCATTGATGGCAGCGTACGCGGCCGTCTTGAACGCCTTGCAGACGTCTTGCAGTCTTAAGGGGACTGGAGCATGCAACTGAATTCCACCGAAATCAGCGAACTGATCAAGCAGCGCATTGCTCAGTTCAGTGTTGTGAGTGAAGCTCACAACGAAGGTACTATTGTTTCTGTAAGTGACGGTGTTATCCGCATCCACGGCCTGGCCGATTGTATGCAGGGTGAGATGATTTCCCTGCCGGGTAACCGTTACGCTATCGCACTGAACCTGGAGCGCGACTCCGTAGGTGCAGTTGTGATGGGTCCATACGCTGACCTCGCCGAAGGCATGAAGGTTAAGTGTACTGGCCGTATTCTGGAAGTGCCGGTTGGCCGTGGCCTGCTGGGTCGCGTTGTTAACACCCTGGGTGCGCCAATCGACGGTAAAGGTCCGGTTGAGCACGATGGCTTCTCCCCAATCGAAGTTATCGCACCAGGCGTTATCGACCGTCAGTCCGTAGATCAGCCTGTTCAGACAGGTTATAAGTCCGTTGATGCCATGATCCCAATCGGTCGTGGTCAGCGTGAACTGATCATCGGTGACCGTCAGACCGGTAAAACCGCGATGGCTATCGACGCCATCATCAACCAGCGTGACTCCGGCATCAAATGTGTGTACGTGGCTATCGGCCAGAAAGCGTCCACCATTTCTAACGTGGTTCGTAAACTGGAAGAGCACGGCGCACTGTCTAACACCATCGTTGTGGTAGCAACCGCGTCTGAATCTGCTGCACTGCAATACCTGGCGCCATATGCCGGTTGCGCAATGGGCGAATACTTCCGTGACCGCGGTGAAGATGCACTGATCGTATACGATGACCTGTCTAAACAGGCTGTTGCTTATCGTCAGGTTTCCCTGCTGCTCCGTCGTCCACCTGGACGTGAAGCGTTCCCTGGCGACGTATTCTACCTCCACTCTCGTCTGCTGGAGCGTGCTTCCCGCGTTAACGCGGAATACGTCGAGAACTTCACCAAAGGTGAAGTGAAGGGTAAAACGGGCTCTCTGACCGCTCTGCCGATCATTGAAACCCAGGCGGGTGACGTTTCTGCGTTCGTTCCGACTAACGTAATCTCCATTACCGATGGTCAGATCTTCCTGGAAACCAACCTGTTTAACTCCGGTATCCGTCCGGCGGTTAACCCGGGTATCTCCGTATCCCGTGTTGGTGGTGCTGCTCAGACCAAGATCATCAAGAAACTGTCCGGTGGTATCCGTACCGCGCTGGCACAGTATCGTGAACTGGCTGCGTTCTCTCAGTTCGCATCCGATCTGGACGAAGCAACCCGTAAACAGCTGAGCCACGGTCAGAAAGTGACCGAGCTGCTGAAGCAGAAACAGTACGCACCAATGTCTGTTGCTCAGCAGGGCCTGGTACTGTTCGCGGCTGAACGCGGTTACCTCGAAGATGTGGAACTGGCGAAAATCGGTAGCTTCGAAGCCGCTCTGCTGGCTTACGTTGACCGTGATCACGCTCCGCTGATGCAAGAGATCAACCAGACCGGTGGCTATAACGACGAAATCGAAGGCAAGCTGAAAGCTATCCTCGATTCCTTCAAAGCAACCCAATCCTGGTAATCGTCCGGCGGCTTGTCTCAGGACAAGCCGCCTGGCATTGAGGAGAAGCTCATGGCCGGCGCAAAAGAGATACGTAGTAAGATCGCAAGCGTCCAGAACACGCAAAAGATCACTAAAGCGATGGAGATGGTCGCCGCTTCCAAAATGCGTAAATCGCAGGATCGCATGGCGGCCAGCCGTCCTTATGCAGAAACCATGCGCAAAGTGATTGGTCACCTTGCGAACGGTAATCTGGAATATAAGCACCCTTACCTGGAAGAACGCGACGTTAAGCGCGTGGGCTACCTGGTGGTGTCGACCGACCGTGGTCTGTGTGGCGGCTTGAACATTAACCTGTTCAAAAAACTGCTGGCGGATATGAAAGCATGGTCTGAAAAAGGCGTTCAGTGCGATATCGCAATGATCGGCTCTAAAGGCGTCTCTTTCTTTAACTCCGTTGGTGGCAACATTGTCGCTCAGGTGACAGGTATGGGTGATAACCCGTCCCTGTCCGAACTGATCGGCCCGGTTAAAGTGATGTTGCAGGCCTATGATGAAGGCCGTCTGGACAGACTGTACGTTGTCAGCAACAAATTCATTAACACCATGTCTCAGGTTCCAACGCTCACTCAGATGCTGCCATTACCGGCATCAGAAGATGACGAGCTGAAGCAAAAAGCCTGGGATTACCTGTATGAACCCGATCCGAAACCGCTGCTGGATACCCTGCTGCGTCGTTACGTTGAATCTCAGGTTTATCAGGGCGTTGTAGAAAACCTGGCCAGCGAGCAGGCCGCACGAATGGTGGCGATGAAAGCCGCGACCGATAATGGCGGCAGCCTGATTAAAGAGCTGCAGTTGGTTTACAACAAAGCTCGTCAGGCCAGCATTACTCAGGAACTCACCGAGATCGTCTCGGGGGCCGCCGCGGTTTAACCAGGTTTACGAATTACGTAGAGGATTCAAGATGGCTACTGGAAAGATTGTCCAGGTAATCGGCGCCGTGGTGGACGTCGAGTTCCCTCAGGACGCCGTACCACGCGTGTACGACGCGCTTGAGGTACAGAATGGTAACGAGAGCCTGGTGCTGGAAGTTCAGCAGCAGCTCGGCGGCGGTATCGTGCGTACCATCGCTATGGGTTCTTCCGACGGTCTGCGTCGTGGTCTGGAAGTAAAAGACCTTGAGCACCCGATCGAAGTCCCGGTAGGTAAAGCAACACTGGGTCGTATCATGAACGTATTGGGTCAGCCAATCGACATGAAAGGCGACATCGGTGAAGAAGAGCGTTGGGCTATCCACCGCGCGGCACCTTCCTACGAAGAGCTGTCCAGCTCTCAGGAACTGCTGGAAACCGGTATCAAAGTTATCGACCTGATGTGTCCGTTCGCGAAGGGCGGTAAAGTCGGTCTGTTCGGTGGTGCGGGTGTTGGTAAAACCGTAAACATGATGGAGCTGATCCGTAACATCGCGATCGAGCACTCCGGTTACTCCGTGTTTGCGGGCGTAGGTGAACGTACTCGTGAGGGTAACGACTTCTACCACGAAATGACCGACTCCAACGTTCTGGACAAAGTATCCCTGGTTTACGGCCAGATGAACGAGCCACCTGGAAACCGTCTGCGCGTTGCGCTGACCGGTCTGACGATGGCTGAGAAGTTCCGTGACGAAGGCCGTGACGTTCTGCTGTTCGTTGATAACATCTATCGTTACACCCTGGCCGGTACGGAAGTATCTGCACTGCTGGGTCGTATGCCTTCAGCGGTAGGTTATCAGCCTACGCTGGCGGAAGAGATGGGTGTTCTTCAGGAACGTATCACCTCTACCAAAACCGGTTCTATCACCTCCGTTCAGGCGGTATACGTACCTGCGGATGACTTGACTGACCCATCTCCAGCAACCACCTTTGCGCACTTAGATGCAACCGTGGTACTGAGCCGTCAGATCGCGTCTCTGGGTATCTACCCGGCCGTTGACCCGCTGGACTCCACCAGCCGTCAGTTGGATCCACTGGTTGTTGGTCAGGAACACTACGACACCGCGCGTGGCGTACAGTCCCTGCTGCAGCGTTACCAGGAACTGAAAGACATCATCGCCATCCTGGGTATGGATGAACTGTCTGAAGAAGACAAACTGGTGGTAGCACGTGCGCGTAAGATCCAGCGCTTCCTGTCCCAGCCGTTCTTCGTTGCGGAAGTATTCACCGGTTCTCCGGGTAAATACGTTTCCCTGAAAGACACCATCCGTGGCTTTAAAGGCATCATGGAAGGCGAATACGATCACCTGCCGGAGCAGGCGTTCTACATGGTTGGTTCCATCGACGAAGCCGTGGAAAAAGCCAAAAAACTTTAACGCCTTAATCGGAGGGTGATATGGCAATGACTTACCACCTGGACGTCGTCAGCGCAGAGCAACAAATGTTCTCTGGTCTGGTCGAGAAAATCCAGGTAACGGGTAGTGAAGGTGAACTGGGTATTTTCCCGGGTCACGCACCGCTGCTCACCGCCATTAAGCCTGGTATGATCCGCATCGTTAAACAGTTCGGTCACGAAGAGTTTATCTATCTCTCCGGCGGCATTCTTGAAGTGCAGCCTGGCAGTGTGACCGTTCTGGCCGATACCGCTATCCGTGGACAGGATCTCGACGAAGCGCGAGCCCTGGAATCGAAGCGTAAGGCTGAAGAGCACATTAGCAGCTCTCATGGTGACGTGGATTACGCTCAGGCGTCTGCGGAGCTGGCCAAAGCGATCGCGAAACTGCGCGTTATCGAGTTGACCAAAAAAGCGATGTAACACCGGCTTGAAAAGCACAAAAGCCAGTCTGGATACCAGGCTGGCTTTTTTTTTTCGGCCTTAATTCATGATGAAAAAGATGTAGAATTTTAAGCATCAAACGTTTTTACTTCACACTCAAACTACCGTCAGGATGCGTATGTCAAACAGTGCGATGAGCGTGGTGATCCTTGCCGCTGGCAAAGGGACCCGCATGTATTCCGATCTGCCTAAGGTGCTCCACACGCTTGCAGGAAAGCCAATGGTGCAGCATGTCATTGATGCAGCGAACGAACTGGGTGCCGGTCAGGTCCACCTGGTCTACGGCCACGGCGGCGATCTGCTTAAAAAGACGCTGAGCGATGACAAGCTCAACTGGGTGCTTCAGGCCGAACAGCTGGGCACAGGCCATGCGATGCAGCAGGCTGCGCCTTTCTTTGCGGATGACGAAGACATTTTGATGCTCTACGGCGATGTCCCGCTGATCTCCGTTGAAACCCTGACTCGCCTGCGTGAAGCCAAACCGCAGGGCGGTATCGGTTTGTTGACCGTCGTGCTGGACGATCCAAGCGGTTATGGCCGCATCACCCGTGAAAACGGCAACGTCACGGGTATTGTTGAGCATAAAGATGCCAGCGACGAACAGCGCCAGATTCAGGAGATCAACACCGGTATTCTGATTGCCAATGGCGCGGACATGAAGCGCTGGCTGTCTCAGCTCAACAACAACAACGCACAGGGTGAATTCTACATCACCGACATCATTGCGATGGCGTACCAGGAAGGACGTGAGATTGCGGCGGTTCATCCGGCGCGCATCAGCGAAACCGAAGGGGTGAATAACCGTCTTCAGCTTTCCCGCCTGGAGCGCGTTTATCAGTCCGAGCAGGCCGAAAAACTGCTGCTGGCGGGCGTGATGCTGCGCGATCCGGCGCGTTTCGATCTGCGTGGTTCGTTATCTCACGGTCGTGACGTTGAAATTGATACGAACGTTATCCTCGAAGGTCACGTCACGCTGGGCAATCGCGTCAAAATTGGCGCCGGCTGCGTGATTAAAAACAGCGTCATCGGCGACGACTGCGAAATCAGCCCGTATAGCGTGGTGGAAGATGCCCGTCTGGATGCGGCCTGTACCATCGGCCCGTTTGCGCGTCTGCGCCCGGGCGCTGAGCTGCTGGAAGGCGCTCACGTGGGTAACTTCGTGGAGATGAAAAAAGCGCGTCTGGGTAAAGGCTCGAAAGCCGGTCATCTGACCTATCTGGGCGACGCGGAAATTGGCAATAACGTGAATATTGGTGCAGGGACTATTACCTGTAACTATGACGGTGCGAATAAGTTTAAAACCATCATCGGTGACGACGTGTTCGTTGGCTCCGATACGCAGCTGGTGGCGCCTGTTACCGTGGGTAACGGAGTGACTATCGCCGCCGGAACAACCGTTACGCGCGATGTGGCCGAGAACGAGCTGGTGTTAAGCCGCGTGCCGCAGGTCAGCAAGCAGGGCTGGAAACGCCCGGTGAAGAAAAAGTAACGGATTTACCCCTCACCCTAACCCTCTCCTCAAAGGGGAGAGGGGATCGTTCGGTGTGGTGTTTTTCTCCCTCGCCCCTTTGGGGAGAGGGCCGGGGTGAGGGGATAATATAATCCTCCCCCCACAAGCAGTACCCATAAAAATAACCCCACTCTCTACAAGGCTCGGGGTGCCCGGAAAGGGCGTTACCCAAAGGATTTCGCGTTGTGGTAAGGCGGCAAGCGTATGAGTCCATGGGCGCTTACTTAAGTAAGCGCCCATGGCGAGTACGAGAAGCCAACGCAGCCGCAGCGTGAAAGACGCAGGGTAAATACAGGTCAGCGACAACGCAGGCATAATGCCTAAATTCGGAATCTAAAATTATGTGTGGAATTGTTGGCGCAGTTGCGCAGCGTGATATTGCTGAAATCCTTCTCGAAGGTTTACGTCGTCTGGAATACCGTGGTTACGACTCTGCCGGTCTGGCTGTCGTCGATGCAGAAGGTCATATGACCCGTCTGCGTCGTCTCGGTAAAGTGCAGATGCTGGCCCAGGCCGCGGAAGAACATCCGCTGCACGGTGGTACCGGTATTGCGCACACCCGCTGGGCGACGCACGGCGAACCGTCTGAAGGTAACGCGCACCCGCATGTGTCTGAACACATCGTGGTCGTGCACAACGGCATTATCGAAAACCACGAACCGCTGCGCGAAGAACTGAAAGCGCGCGGCTACACCTTCGTCTCTGAAACTGACACCGAAGTGATTGCTCACCTGGTGCACTGGGAGCTGGAGCAGGGCGGTACACTGCGTGATGCGGTGCTGCGTGCTATCCCTCAGCTGCGCGGTGCGTACGGTACGGTGATCATGGATTCCCGCGATCCGTCCACATTGCTGGCAGCGCGTTCCGGTAGCCCGATGGTTATCGGTCTGGGTATGGGCGAAAACTTCATCGCTTCTGACCAGCTGGCGCTCCTGCCGGTCACTCGTCGCTTTATCTTCCTCGAAGAGGGTGATATCGCGGAAGTGACCCGTCGCAGCGTGACCGTCTTCGATACCAAAGGCGAGCAGGTGAAACGTCAGGAGATCGAATCGAATCTGCAGTACGACGCGGGCGACAAAGGCGCTTACCGTCACTACATGCAGAAAGAGATTTACGAGCAGCCAAACGCCATCAAAAACACGCTGACCGGGCGTATCAGCCACGGTGAAGTGGATCTGAGCGAGCTGGGCGCAAACGCGAACGAACTGCTCGGCAAGGTCGAGCATATTCAGATCGTGGCCTGCGGCACCTCCTACAACTCCGGTATGGTTTCTCGCTACTGGTTTGAATCCCTGGCGGGCGTGCCGTGCGATGTGGAAATCGCGTCTGAATTCCGCTATCGCAAATCCGCGGTGCGTCGTAACAGCCTGATGATCACCCTTTCCCAGTCCGGCGAAACGGCGGATACGCTGGCAGCGCTGCGTCTGTCTAAAGAGCTGGGTTACCTGGGCTCGCTGGCTATCTGTAACGTTCCTGGCTCATCGCTGGTGCGTGAGTCCGATCTGGCGCTGATGACCAAAGCGGGCACAGAAATCGGTGTGGCCTCCACCAAAGCGTTTACCACTCAGCTGACCGTTCTGCTGATGCTGGTGGCGAAGCTTGCGCGTCTGAAAGGTGAAGATGCGTCCGTTGAGCACGACATCGTTCACGGCCTGCAGGCGCTGCCGAGTCGTATTGAGCAGATGCTGTCTCAGGACAAACGCATTGAAGCGCTGGCGGAAGATTTCTCTGACAAACATCACGCCCTGTTCCTGGGTCGTGGCGATCAGTATCCGATTGCGCTGGAAGGCGCGCTGAAGCTGAAAGAGATCTCCTACATTCACGCTGAAGCCTATGCGGCTGGCGAGCTGAAGCACGGCCCGCTGGCGCTGATTGACGCGGATATGCCGGTCATCGTTGTGGCACCAAACAACGAACTGCTGGAAAAACTGAAGTCTAACATCGAAGAAGTGCGCGCCCGCGGCGGCGTTCTGTACGTCTTCGCCGACAAAGATGCCGGTTTTGTCAGCAACGACAACATGCATATCATCGAGATGCCGCATGTGGAAGAGGTGATTGCACCAATCTTCTACACCGTTCCGCTGCAGCTTCTGGCCTATCACGTTGCGCTGATCAAAGGCACCGACGTTGACCAGCCGCGTAACCTGGCGAAATCGGTTACCGTAGAATAATCCCTTCAGGCTCCACCTTCGGGTGGAGCCTTTTTATCCTGCCCGGCTTGTTTTTAATCAATCCTTTCTCGTTTTTAATAATGACATTTTGTCATCTTCAGCTACTTTTTTCAGTGTCACATAAAGAAAATATTTCAGAAAACGTCTTGTCATAAAAGCGGCTAACGCGATGAAAAATATGCTTTCTTTTGCTGATTTTTAAGTGAAATTTACGCTGTCATAAAACTGTCATAATTCGTACATTTATCTGTCACCTGTTTGTCCTATTTTGCTCATCGTAGCCACTAAACAACGATTTACGAAAATCTTGCAGGAGACATTATGAAAGTTATGCGTACCACTGTCGCAACTGTTGTCGCCGCGACCTTATCTCTGAGCGCGTTCTCTGTATTTGCAGAAGCAAGCCTGACTGGCGCTGGTGCAACCTTCCCTGCGCCGGTGTATGCCAAATGGGCGGATACCTACCAGAAAGAAACCGGTAACAAGGTTAACTATCAGGGTATCGGCTCCTCCGGTGGCGTTAAACAAATTACCGCGAACACTGTTGATTTCGGCGCATCAGACGCTCCGCTGTCTGATGACAAACTGGCTCAGGAAGGCCTGTTCCAGTTCCCTACCGTGATCGGTGGTGTGGTTCTGGCCATCAACCTGCCGGGCGTGAAGTCGGGTGAGCTGGTGCTGGACGGCAAAACGCTGGGTGACATCTACCTGGGCAAAATCAAAAAATGGGATGACGAAGCGATCGCTAAACTCAACCCAGGCCTGAAGCTGCCTTCTCAGAACATCGCCGTGGTTCGCCGCGCGGATGGTTCCGGTACCTCTTTCGTGTTCACCAGCTACCTGGCAAAAGTGAACGAAGAGTGGAAATCTAAAGTCGGCTCCGGCTCTACCGTTAACTGGCCAACCGGTCTGGGCGGTAAAGGTAACGACGGTATCGCCGCATTCGTACAGCGTCTGCCTGGCTCAATTGGTTACGTAGAATATGCGTACGCCAAGCAGAACAACCTGTCCTACACCAAACTGGTTTCAGCCGACGGCAAACCGGTTAGCCCGACCGAAGAGAACTTTGCTAACGCGGCGAAAGGCGCTGACTGGAGCAAATCCTTCGCGCAGGATCTGACTAACCAGAAAGGCGAAGGTGCGTGGCCAATCACCTCTACCACCTTCATCCTGGTTCACAAAGAGCAGAAGAAACCTGAGCAGGGCGCCGAAGTGCTGAAGTTCTTCGACTGGGCGTATAAAAACGGCGGCAAACAGGCTAACGCCCTGGATTACGCCACCCTGCCGGACAATGTGGTTGAGCAGATTCGCGCTGCATGGAAAACCAACGTGAAAGACAGCAGCGGTAAAGCGCTGTACTAACAGGATATATTTAACGAAGATGGCGGGTGGCGCTGCGCTTACCCGCCCTACGGTTTAAGCTGTAGGCCCGGTAAGCGTCAGCGCCACCGGGCATATTCGTAAAAACGTCTCAAACAGAAGAGTAATTTATGGCTGCAACCAAGCCTGCATTTAACCCTCCGGGTAAAAAAGGTGACATGATTTTCAGCGCGCTGGTGAAACTGGCTGCGCTGATTGTGCTATTGCTGCTGGGCGGCATTATCGTGTCTCTGATTTTCTCCTCATGGCCGAGCATCCAGAAATTCGGTTTTTCCTTCCTGTGGACCAAAGAGTGGGACGCGCCGAACGACATCTACGGTGCCCTGGTGCCGATTTACGGCACGCTGATGACCTCGTTCATCGCCCTGCTGATTGCGGTTCCGGTGAGCTTTGGTATTGCCCTGTTCCTGACGGAGCTGGCGCCGGGTTGGCTGCGACGCCCGCTGGGTATTGCTATCGAACTGCTGGCGGCCATTCCAAGTATCGTTTACGGCATGTGGGGTCTGTTCATCTTTGCTCCGCTGTTCGCCACGTATTTCCAGGAACCGGTCGGTAACGTGCTTTCCGCCATTCCGTTTGTGGGTGCCCTTTTCTCTGGCCCGGCTTTCGGTATCGGCATTCTGGCGGCAGGTGTGATCCTCGCCATCATGATTATTCCTTACATTGCGGCGGTTATGCGCGATGTCTTCGAACAAACGCCGGTGATGATGAAAGAGTCGGCCTACGGCATCGGCTGCACCACCTGGGAAGTTATCTGGCGCATTGTCCTTCCGTTCACCAAAAATGGGGTGATCGGGGGCGTGATGCTGGGCCTGGGTCGTGCGCTGGGTGAAACCATGGCGGTCACCTTTATCATCGGTAACACCTACCAGCTCGACAGCGCGTCGCTCTACATGCCGGGTAACAGTATTACCTCGGCGCTGGCGAATGAATTTGCGGAAGCGGAATCCGGGCTGCACGTGGCGGCGCTGATGGAGCTGGGTCTGATTCTGTTCGTTATCACCTTCATTGTTCTGGCGATTTCCAAGCTGATGATTATGCGCCTCGCTAAAAATGAGGGGGCACGCTAATGGCAACTCTCGAAATGCAAGCTACCGCTGAACTGGCGGAATCCCGCCGCAAAATGCAGGCCAGACGCCGCATGAAAAACCGTATTGCCCTGTCGCTCTCTATGGCGACAATGGCGTTCGGCCTGTTCTGGCTGGTCTGGATCCTCTTCTCGACGGTCGTTCGCGGGATTGACGGGATGTCCCTGTCGCTGTTCACCGAAATGACGCCACCGCCGAACACGGCGGGTGGTGGCCTGGCGAATGCCCTGGCGGGCAGCGGCTTGCTGATCCTCTGGGCGACGGTCTTCGGCACGCCGCTGGGCATCATGGCGGGTATCTACCTGGCTGAATACGGTCGTAAATCCTGGCTGGCGGAAGTCATTCGCTTCATCAACGACATTCTGCTGTCTGCTCCTTCTATCGTCGTGGGTCTGTTTGTTTACACCGTGGTGGTGGCGCAGATGGAACACTTCTCGGGCTGGGCGGGTGTGATTGCACTGGCGCTGCTGCAGGTGCCGATTGTTATTCGAACCACCGAGAACATGCTGAAACTGGTGCCGGACAGCCTGCGTGAAGCGGCTTATGCGCTGGGTACGCCGAAATGGAAGATGATCTCTGCGATTACGCTGAAGGCGTCCGTCTCCGGGATCATGACCGGTATCCTGCTGGCGGTGGCGCGTATCGCGGGTGAAACGGCGCCGCTGCTGTTTACGTCTCTCTCCAATCAGTTCTGGAGCACGGACATGATGCAGCCGATCGCCAACCTGCCGGTGACGATCTTTAAATTTGCGATGAGCCCATTCGCGGAATGGCAGCAGCTGGCCTGGGCCGGGGTGCTGATCATTACCCTTTGCGTACTGTTGCTGAACATTCTGGCGCGCGTCATTTTCGCGAAGAAGAAACACGGTTAATTTTTTACGGCGCGGCAGCTCGCGGCGCCGAATGAGGAAATGAGTCAATGAGTATGGTTGATACTGCCCCGGGTAAGATTCAGGTTCGTGATTTGAACTTCTACTACGGCAAATTCCATGCCCTGAAGAACATCAACCTGGATATCGCGAAGAACCAGGTCACGGCATTTATCGGTCCGTCCGGCTGTGGGAAATCCACGCTGCTGCGTACCTTTAACAAAATGTATTCGCTCTATCCGGAGCAGCGCGCTGAGGGTGAAATCATCCTGGACGGTGAAAACATTCTGACCCAGGCGCAGGATATCGCCCTGCTGCGCGCCAAAGTGGGGATGGTGTTCCAGAAACCAACGCCGTTCCCGATGTCCATTTATGACAACATCGCCTTTGGCGTGCGTCTGTTTGAAAAACTCTCCCGTGCCGATATGGACGAGCGCGTGCAGTGGGCTTTGACCAAGGCCGCATTATGGAACGAAACCAAAGATAAGTTGCACCAGAGCGGTTACTCTCTCTCCGGTGGTCAGCAGCAGCGTCTGTGCATTGCGCGCGGTATTGCTATTCGCCCGGAAGTGTTGCTGCTGGATGAGCCGTGTTCAGCGCTGGACCCGATCTCAACCGGCCGTATTGAAGAGCTGATCACCGAGCTGAAGCAGGATTACACCGTGGTTATCGTGACCCATAACATGCAGCAGGCTGCACGTTGTTCCGATCACACGGCGTTTATGTACCTGGGCGAGTTGATTGAGTTCAGCGATACGGACGCGCTGTTCACCAGGCCCGCGAAGAAACAAACCGAAGATTATATTACTGGCCGCTACGGTTGATTTGCCTTAGTGCATGTGGAGAAACCATGGACAACCTCAATCTTAATAAACACATTTCCGGCCAGTTCAACGCAGAGCTGGAAAGCATTCGCACCCAGGTAATGACCATGGGCGGCATGGTCGAGCAGCAGCTTTCTGATGCGATTACGGCAATGCACAACCAGGACAGCGAGCTGGCGAAGCGCGTCATTGAAGGCGATAAAAACGTCAACATGATGGAAGTCGCTATCGACGAGGCCTGCGTGCGTATTATCGCGAAACGTCAGCCGACGGCGAGCGACCTGCGTCTGGTGATGGCGATCATCAAAACCATCGCCGAGCTGGAGCGTATTGGTGACGTTGCGGATAAAATCTGCCGTACCGCGCTGGAGAAGTTTTCTCAGCAGCACCAGCCGCTGCTGGTGAGCCTGGAGTCGCTGGGCCGCCACACCGTGCAGATGCTGCACGATGTGCTGGATGCTTTTGCGCGTATGGACCTGGACGAAGCGGTGCGTATCTACCGTGAAGACAAGAAGGTCGACCAGGAGTATGAAGGCATCGTGCGTCAGCTGATGACCTACATGATGGAAGATTCACGTACGATCCCAAGCGTACTGACCGCCCTGTTCTGCGCGCGCTCTATTGAGCGTATCGGCGACCGCTGCCAGAACATTTGCGAATACATCTTCTACTTCGTTAAAGGTCAGGACTTCCGTCACGTGGGCGGCGACGAGCTGGACAAGCTGCTGGCGGGTAAAGATCCGAAAGAGTGATTTTACCCTCACCCTAACCCTCTCCCCAGGGGAGAGGGTCGGGGTGAGGGGAAAACTCAGCGAGTAATATCCCACCCGCGCGCCTTCCACAGCGCTGGCAGCTGCGCCAGATCGGTAAAGGTCGTCACGTTGGGATGAACGATCGGCTTGTTGTGCGGGTCGGCGCAGAAGTAAAACACCTCCATCCCCGCATCAATCCCCGACTGCGCGCCCGCAGACGAGTCATCCACCAGAATACAGTTCTCTACGTTGACGTTCATCGCTTTTGCCGCATGGAACATCAGCGCCGGGTCTGGCTTCCAGCGCTGGATATCGTAGCCGCTGAACAGTTTTTCCGGGAAATGGTGCAACATCTCAAGCTTGCCCAGCGAGTGCTGCATTTTGCTGACCGGGCCGTTAGAAACGACGCAGACTGGCACCGTCATCGCATCCAGCAACGCGTTAGCCCCGGAGATAACCTCCAGCTCGGAGTCGAACAGGCGTGCGACCTCGGCGCGGTACACCGGTTCCAGATCGGCTTTCGCCAGATCCACTCCGTGTTCTTCGTTAATGATGTCGATGATCTCGTAGAGCTTTACGCCCTTAAAGCGTTTAAACACCTCTTCGAGTTCCAGCGTAATGCCAAATTCCTGGAACATGGTGACATACGCGCGGGAACAAATGACCTCACTGTCGACCAGCGTACCGTCGCAGTCGAAAAATACCGCTTCAATTCCGGACATGCCTTTCCCTTTTAACAAGTTTAACGTTTACGTACGGCAGTTCGCCGGCACGCAATCGTTGCCGTATAAGCAAAATCAATGAAAAAAGTATCACGTAACCGCCACTATTGTCGCATTTTGGTATAGGATAGCGACGAATTTTCCCTCCTTGTTCGGAATTGATGATGAGTCAACAACACACTACCCAGACATCTGGTCAGGGTCTGCTTGAGCGCGTTTTTAAACTGCGCGAGCACGGCACAACGGCACGCACCGAAGTGATCGCTGGTTTCACCACCTTCCTGACGATGGTCTATATCGTTTTTGTGAACCCTCAAATTCTGGGCGTTGCTGGCATGGATACCAGCGCCGTCTTCGTTACAACCTGTCTGATCGCGGCCCTTGGCAGCATCCTGATGGGTGTGTTCGCTAACCTGCCGGTTGCGCTGGCACCGGCGATGGGCCTGAATGCGTTCTTCGCGTTCGTGGTTGTTCAGGCGATGGGGCTGCCGTGGCAGGTTGGCATGGGCGCCATCTTCTGGGGCGCGGTTGGCCTGCTGCTGCTGACCATTTTCCGCGTGCGTTACTGGATGATTGCAAACATTCCCGTGAGCCTGCGCGTGGGCATCACCAGCGGTATCGGTCTGTTCATCGGTATGATGGGGCTGAAAAACGCCGGCGTTATCGTGGCTAACCCGGACACGCTGGTGAGCATCGGTCACCTGACCTCTCATAACGTGCTGCTGGGCGTGCTGGGCTTCTTTATCATCGCGATCCTGGCTTCCCGTAATATTCACGCGGCGGTGCTGGTGTCCATCGTTGTCACCACCCTGCTGGGCTGGATGCTGGGCGACGTTCACTATAACGGTATCGTCTCCGCGCCACCGAGCGTATCTACCGTGATTGGTCACGTCGATCTGGCGGGTTCCCTGAACCTGGGCCTGGCTGGCGTGATTTTCTCCTTCATGCTGGTCAACCTGTTTGACTCCTCCGGCACGCTGATTGGCGTGACCGATAAAGCGGGCCTGGCGGATGAAAAAGGGAAATTCCCGCGCATGAAGCAGGCGCTGTTTGTGGACAGCGTCTCCTCTGTGACCGGTGCTTTTATCGGAACCTCGTCCGTTACCGCGTACATTGAATCGTCTTCCGGCGTGTCCGTGGGCGGCCGTACCGGCCTGACGGCGGTGGTTGTGGGTATTCTGTTCCTGCTGGTGATCTTCCTCTCTCCGCTGGCGGGTATGGTTCCTCCGTATGCGGCAGCCGGCGCGCTGATCTATGTGGGTGTGCTGATGACCTCCAGCCTGTCACGCGTGAAGTGGGATGATTTAACCGAAGCGGTGCCGGCGTTTATTACCGCCGTGATGATGCCGTTCAGCTTCTCGATTACCGAAGGTATCGCGCTGGGCTTTATCTCTTACTGCGTAATGAAGATCGGTACCGGCCGCTTCCGCGACCTCAGCCCGTGCGTCATCGTTGTGGCGCTGCTGTTTGTGCTGAAGATTGTGTTTATTGATGCACACTAAGATGCTGGTGGTGTCAGGTGGCGCTTCGCTTACCTGACCTACGGGCAAAGTTCCCTCTCCCTGTGGGAGAGGGTTAGGGTGAGGGCATCAGGCTGCAATAAGCTTAAGCCTTCACCCGCTTAATATAATCCCCAAACGCCGTCAGCTGGCCAGACAGATGATCGCGCGTGCTCTGATCCACCACTTCACCCGTTTGCGGGTCGACCTTGTTCTGAATCACACCACCCATAAATTCCGGCTTGTTCATGACCATCGCATCCAGGAACACCAGGATCTGGCGCAGATGATACTGGCAGCGCGCGCCGCCAATGGCGCCCATTGAGCTGGTCTGGATCAGCACCGGTTTGCCTGCCAGCGGCTGCTCAGGTAAACGGGACAGCCAGTCGATGGCATTCTTCAGGCCACCCGGAACCGAATAGTTGTACTCTGGCGTGACGATGACCACGCCGTCGGCCTGGCGGATCTGCTCTGCCAGCGCCTCAACGCTCTGCGGAAAACCCTCTTCCTGCTGTACGTCAGCGTCATACAGCGGAATATCGCCAATAGACGGCAGGGCGCTAATGTCCATTCCTGCCGGTGCCAGCTTTGGCAGCGTGCGGGCAACCATCCCGTTAAATGAACCTTTGCGCAGGCTTCCCAGTAACGTAACTACTTTCAACGTATCAGACATGATTACTCCTGTTTCATCATGATGACCCTGATCGGATCAGCTAAGGGTGAATGCTTTTTCTGCCGGTAAACTGGTTAAACGCATCAGGCGTGCGGCGGGCTCGTTGGCGCGCTCGGGCACATCAGGAAGGCTACGCCATCCCTGTTGGCTGTCAAATTCCCAGATTTTCATGCGTTCGATGGCGGGGGTAACCGCAATGGACCAAATCAGCACATCCTCTGCGTCGCTGAGCGCCTCTACCAGCGTGGCCTGAGCGGCACGCAGACGTCCGGAACCTGGAAGCAGTTGCAGCAGGCTGGCGTCGTCTGAGGCGCATCCACAGAGCTTGCGAATGCTCTGGCGCAAGGTAATGAGCTGGGCTCGGGCTTCGACAGGATCGTTCTGGTTGCGTACCCACAGCTTCTCATTGCTGGAGAGCGGATAGTCTTCATGCGCATTACCGCCATGGAAGCTGCGCGTCGCGCGCTGAAGTTCCATATCCAGTCCACAATCCCCTTCGGTGGTCAGCGCGACGCCAATGATATTGCCCGCGTAGGCAATCGAAAAACGAGGGAGGTCCGGGCCGGCAAAGACCGGGCGGCCTTCGGGTTGGGTAATGATGTCCGGCAGCTCGCTGGTGCCGTACAGCATAAACATCAGTTCTGCCAGAAGCGCTCTGGACGCTAAAAACCGCGTTCTGCGGTGTTCCGGGAGAGTGAGTGCTTCACTGTGACAGGCTGAAGAAATTCTTGCCGATACGAGACGTCCTTCCGTAAGTATCCCTCTTGCAAAGTGCGTAGCCATTTTTCGCTCCTTGATAATGGTCGTAATCGGTTAAACGGTTACATGATTATCGCTTAACTTGACTCCTGTTTTAATCAGTAAATGGGAGTAAGAGAAGCCTCAGGACCGAACTTTACATTTTCTTAGGCAAAAATTGGATCGCTGGCACCGTACAGCGCCTTGATGGTTTCCCGCAGCCAGAGGATTTTTGGATTATGGCTGTTTCGTTTATGCCAGATCAGCGTGAAGGGAACGGTAAGCTTTTCAGCCTGCACTTCGTCAATGGGAATGGGCAGCGCGATCAGCTTCCGCTGGTGGAGTTGATTGTAGTGATGGCAGTAGTGCGGAGCCGTGGCGATATAGCTATGCCCGGGCTGGGCTGCCATAAACATCGACTGCTCAAAGCCCGGTACGCACATGGCAATGTTTCTCTCCCGACCCATCTCCTTTAGCACTTCGTCCAGCGCCCAGGTGTCGCTGCGTTCCCAGAAGATGCTGATGTGCGGGTAGCGCAGGAAGGTCTCGAGGTTCCATTCGTCCTGTAGCGCGGGATGATCCTCACGCAGATACACGCACGGACGGTCGCTGAACAGGATTTCATAGTCGATGAACCACGGCATTAGCTTCAGCAATTCACGCGAGCGCGGGTGCGTTTCGCGTCCGGTGAATCCCAGATCCACCTCTCCACGCGTAATGGCGTCCAGCGAGTCGTAATCCCAGTGACGCATCTTCACCGTAGCCTGCGGATAGCGCTGGTTCACCTGCTCCAGCAGGGCGTTAAAGCGGATCAGCATCAATGGCGTTTCGGCGGCCAGCACGAACGTTAGCCCGCCCGGGGAATCATGGTGGAATTTATCGAGGATCTGGTTGCCTATTTGCATCCAGTCAGCCAAATCCTGCTCCAGGCTTACCGTCAGCGGGGTCGGCAGCAGCCCCAACGGCGTTTTGACAAACAGCGGGTCGTCAAACCAGTCACGCAGCTTGGCCAGCGATTTACTCACCGCAGACGGCGTCACGTTCATCCGTTTCGCCGCTTTGGTGACGCTGCGCTCCTGCAGCAAAAGCTGCAGGCACAGCAACAGGTTAAGATCGAGACTGCTGATGGGCTTCTTCATAATGCGCCGCGGGCTGGATGACCATAAGTAAGGTGATGCACAGTATGCTACAGCCAATCAGAACCCCGATCAGCATATTCAGCGCGTTAAGCCCGATGACCGCCGCCAGCCAAATCCACAGCGACGAGCCGCAGACCTGCGCAATTCCCAGCACCGAGCTTGCTACGCCTGCCCGCAGCGAGAAGGGACCAAGCGCCTGACTCATCGCCACGCCAAAGCCAACCGAGAACCCGGCGCAAATGAGGGTAATGCCGGCCAGCATTACCGCATGCGAGCTGGCGGTTGCCAGGATCGCGCCTGCCGTGAGGAATAAAACCTGTGAGGTCAGCATCAACGTACGCTGGCTAAAAACATTTAGCGCAAACGGGGTAGAAAACGACACTGCCATACTGACCATGGCGGTTAATGCCATCACCGTTGAATACTCACCCCGATCGAAGCCCATGGTTTCCATCAGTAAAACCGGGGAAACGTTTACATAGGTCAGGATCACCGCCACGCTTAACGTGGTCACGGCCAGACGACTGAGAAAAAAGCGGTTAAGCAGCTTCTCGGCTGGGTGAATGGCTGCGGTATGACCGGTATTCTGCGAGCCCGGGTGGGTCTCTTTCAGCACGGCGATGGACAGGACAAACACCAGCGCGCCCATCGCCGCCATGGTCCAGAACAGGCTCTGCCACGGGAATTTCAGCATGATCAGATATCCCACGACCGGGGCCAGCACCGGGATGATGCAGGTAATACCGTTCAGCATCGAAAGCACTTTGGCGCGACGCTGGGCGCTTAAGGTGTCGCGCAAAATGGCAAACGCGACGACGTAGCAGCCACCGGCTCCAATGCCCTGAATAAACCGTCCGGCCAGGAACAAGGTGCTGTTTTGCGCCTGTGAGCAGAGCAGAGAGGCCAGGGCAAAAATGATGGCGCCGGTTATCGCGACGGGCTGACGGCCTGCCTTATCCGCGATCTTCCCGGCAAAGACCATCGACGACGCCATCCCCGCGAGGTAGGCCGAAAACGCGATGTGCAGCTGCGCTTCGCTGGCGCCCAGATCGCGGGCGATGTGCGGCAATCCCACCAGATACATATCAATGCCGGACGGATAAAGCAGAACTAATGCGAAACTACAAAACAGAAAACGCGCCATAAACCCCCCATAGATGCAGGCATGCAGGATAGGGGGTGAAAAGAGATTAGGCGAGTTGCCATTTGGACAATGGTGATTTCCCGGGAGGAAATCACCATGGATTAGCGGGAATTACTTACCAATACAGAAGCTTGAGAAGATCCGTCCCAGCAGATCGTCCGATGTAAACTCCCCGGTGATTTCGCTCAGATTCTGCTGTGCCAGGCGCAGCTCTTCCGCCAGCAGTTCGCCCGCCCATGCGCCGATCAGCTGCGCTTTACCCTGAACAAGGTGGTTCGCCGCCTCTTCCAGCGCCTGCAGGTGACGACGACGCGCGAGGAAGCCGCCTTCCATGCTGGTATCAAAGCCCATGCTCTGCTTGAGATGGTTACGCAGGTCGTCAACGCCTTCACCGGTACGCGCCGACAGGCGAATCAGTGAGTGACCATTCACATCGCTGATGCCCAGCGTTTCGCCGGTGACGTCCGCTTTGTTGCGTACCACGGTGATGGGCAGTTTCGCCGGCAGACGGGCGATAAAGTCTGGCCAGATTTCTGCCGGGTCAACGGCGTCGGTCGTGGTGCCGTCCACCATAAACAGCACGCGGTCAGCCTGTTCGATCTCCTGCCAGGCGCGTTCGATACCGATGCGTTCAACTTCGTCGCTGGCTTCGCGCAGGCCCGCTGTGTCGATAATATGCAGCGGCATCCCGTCGATGTGGATATGCTCGCGCAGCACGTCGCGGGTGGTGCCGGCAATGTCGGTGACGATCGCCGCTTCACGGCCCGCCAGGGCGTTCAGCAGGCTCGATTTCCCGGCGTTAGGACGTCCGGCGATAACGACCTTCATCCCTTCACGCAGCAGGCTTCCCTGGCGCGCTTCGGCGCGCACGGCGTCGAGATCGTTCATTACCTGGTTGAGCTGCGCTTCGATTTTACCGTCAGAGAGGAAGTCGATCTCCTCATCCGGGAAGTCGATAGCCGCTTCCACGTAGATCCGCAGGTGAGTAAGTGCTTCCACAAGGTGATTTACGCGCGCGGAGAATGCCCCCTGCAGCGAGTTCAGGGCGGAGCGGGCCGCCTGTTCAGAACTGGCGTCGATCAGGTCTGCAATCGCTTCTGCCTGCGCCAGGTCGAGCTTGTCGTTGAGGAAGGCACGCTCGGAGAACTCGCCCGGCTTCGCAATGCGCAGGCCCGGCAGGGTCAGAATACGTTTTAACAGCAGGTCGAGGATAACCGGGCCGCCGTGGCCCTGCAGCTCCAGCACGTCTTCGCCGGTAAAGGAGTTCGGGCCAGGGAACCACAGCGCAATGCCCTGGTCCAGCGGCGTGCCGTCGGTATCTTTAAACGGCAGGTAATCAGCGTAGCGCGGCTTTGGCAGTTTACCCAGCACCGCTTCGGCCACCTCGCGCGCCTTCAGGCCGGAGATGCGCAGAATGCCTACACCACCGCGTCCCGGTGGGGTTGCCTGGGCGACGATAGTGTCGTTATGGCTCATGGTTGGTCTCGTTCAATACAAATAAAAAAGGCGGTCAATCGACCGCCCTTATTTTAGCGTTAACTTACCGAATCAGGACTTTTTCTTTTCGCGGCTATGCAGGCCACGTTTTTCCAGACCACGATAAATCAGCTGCTGCTGGATGATGGTCACCAGGTTGCTGACGATATAGTACAGCACCAGACCTGACGGGAACCACAGGAAGAACACGGTGAAGATGACCGGCATAAAGGTCATGATCTTCTGCTGCATCGGGTCGGTCACGGTGGTCGGCGACATCTTCTGGATGAAGAACATCGTCACGCCCATCAGGATCGGCAGGATGTAGTACGGGTCCTGTGCGGACAGGTCATGGATCCACAGTGCGAACGGCGCGTGGCGCAGCTCAACGGAACCCATCAGCATGTAGTACAGCGCAAGGAAGATTGGCATCTGAATCAGCAGCGGGAAGCAACCACCCAGTGGGTTTACTTTCTCTGCTTTATACAGGGCCATCATTTCCTGGCTCTGACGCTGTTTGTCATCGCCCAGACGCTCACGCATCGCCGCAATCTTCGGCTGCAGCATACGCATCTTCGCCATGGAGGTGTACTGCGCTTTAGTCAGCGGGTACATGATGCCACGAACGATGAAGGTAATAACGATGATGGAGAAGCCCCAGTTACCCAGGAAGCTGTGGATGAACTTCAGCAGCTTAAACAGCGGCTGAGAGATGAACCACAACCAGCCGTAATCAACGGTCAGATCCAGGTGCGGCGCAACAGCGGCCATTTTGTCCTGAATTTCCGGGCCGACCCACAGGGTGCTTGCCATCTTACCGGTTTGACCCGGCTGAACCAGAACCGGCTGAGATTTGTAGCCGATGGCTGCAAGACCGTTACCCAGGTTCGCGGTGTAGAAGTTGTTGGTACCGTCGTTATTTGGCACCCACGCAGTAGCGAAATACTGCTGCAGCATTGCCACCCAACCGCCTTTAGCGCTGACGTTCAGGTTTTCGTTATCGGCAATGGTGTCGAATTTGTATTTCTCATACTTCGCGTCTGGCGTGGAGTACGCCGCGCCACGGAAGGTATGCAGCGCAAAGTTGCTGCTTCCGGTGTCACGGTGAGACGGCAGATTGATGGACTGCTTCAGCTGGCCAAAGGTCGACAGTTCCAGCGGTTTCGCACTGGCGTTCTGTACGCTGTAGCCCACGTTCACCGCATATTCACCGCGTTTCAGGGTGAAGGTTTTAGTGAAGGTGTTGCCTGCGGCGTCGGTGTACGTCATCGGGATCGCGAGTTCGTTCTGACCATCAGCCAGTACAAAGGTGTCGCTCTCGACGTTATACAGTGGACGCGCACCGTTAGCCGGGTTATCCGGGCCATCACGACCGGTCAGGCCGCTCTGCGCCTGGTAGATAAACTCAGGCGTGGTTTCCAGTAACTGGAACGGTTCGTTAGACTTCAGCTCTTTCGGGTAGGTCAACAGCAGCGCCTGCTCAACATCACCACCACGGGTGTTGATTGTCAGCTCAAGCACATCGGTCTTAACCGTAATCTGTTTCCCCTGGCCACTGGCCGGTACGCCCTGGTCGGCGGCGCTACCCGCTGCGGTGGTCGTAGTCTGCGTGGTCTGCTGCTGGGGTTGAGGATTTTTATCCTGCTCCCATGCCTGCCAGATCATGAAAGACACGAACAACAAAGCGATGATAAGAAGATTGCGTTGCGAATCCATCGTTAGTGTTCTCTGGTATCAAAGGGTCCTGGGGGGACGGGGTCGTCTCCACCGGGGTGTAAAGGGTGGCATTTTAATACGCGTTTCACCGTCAACCAACTGCCTTTTATCACTCCAAACCTGCGCAATGCCTCAATTCCGTAGCTTGAGCATGTTGGTGTGAAACGGCAGTGCGGCCCGAGTAGCGGACTAATCAGGCGTTGATAGACCCGAATGAGGGCTATCAGGACCCGTGAGCCAGGCGACAGTGGCGGCGCCATAATTTTTCCAACGCTTCCGAGAGAGCACGGTTATCGAGGTCGGCAACCCCTTTCTTCGCCACCACCACGAAATCCATTGAAGGCAGTTCGTGCTGACGTAAACGGAAGCTTTCACGCGTCAGACGTTTAATCCGATTGCGTTCATGCGCACGCTTAACATTTTTCTTGGCGACTGTGAGACCGATGCGGGGATGCCCCAGCGAATTTTGGCGGCCGAGGATGGTGATTTGCGGCGTGCCAGCCCGTAGTGGCTGCTGGAAGACGAAAGTGAAATGAGCGGGAGTTAACAAACGTAACTCCCTGGGAAATGCTAGCTTAACCACTCAGGGGTTAGCTTTATTACTTGGAAACGGTCAGACGAGCGCGGCCTTTAGCACGACGACGTGCCAGAACCTGACGACCATTTTTAGTAGCCATACGAGCACGGAAGCCGTGAGAACGGTTGCGCTTCAGTACAGACGGTTGAAAAGTGCGTTTCATGGCGATTTCTACCTAAACTTGAATAAATTCACTGACTTTTGCGTATACCCGAACGAGTTTCGAACGACTAACGCCTCAGCGTGGGTGATTAAAGAGGCCGGATTGTAATAATTGTACACTCCGGAGTCAATTCTCTTTCCTTATTTCCCGCGTATTTCCGCACGTTTTCGCGTGGAAAATGAGCAACGGACGACGCAGGAAGATGAGCATCACGCGCCGGGTCGAGGATTATACGGCCTCGCCAACAAAGCGCAAGGATCGTCCCGGATCTTCGTTAGATCATTTAAGCAATAAATTGTCTGTGCTCATTAATTTTTCCAATATGCGGACTAAATCGTGGGGCACTGGCGCCAGGATCGTTTACACTTATCCGGTTCCGGATCTTCCTGTGGATAAATCGGGAAGAATCTGTGAGAAACAGAAGATCTCTGGCTCAGTTTAGGCTATGATCCGCGGTCCCGATCGGGATCCAGCGATCCTGGCCGGGTATGACACAAAATCGTTCACGCTGTATCAAGGCGGCAAAGGAGCGAGTCCCCTGGAGCGTACACAAGTACGTGACTGGGGCGAGCGAGTGCAGCCAACGCAGAGACGGCTTGAACGATGAAGTGTATAACCGCAGATAGCGGTTCGCACATCACCCTCATTGGGTCATGTCGATGTGCGCCAACAATCATGAATATTCAATAGTTTTCTTTTATTGTTCGAGTGGAGTCCGCCGTGTCACTTTCGCTTTGGCAGCAGTGTCTTGCCCGATTGCAGGATGAGTTACCAGCCACAGAATTCAGTATGTGGATCCGCCCGTTGCAGGCGGAACTGAGCGATAACACGCTGGCTTTGTATGCGCCAAACCGTTTTGTGCTCGATTGGGTAAGGGATAAGTACCTTAATAACATCAATGGACTGCTGAACGATTTCTGCGGGTCAGATGCCCCGCAGCTGCGCTTTGAAGTGGGCACAAAGCCGGTCACCCAAACCGTTCGTGAAACCGTGAACGTAGCAGCGCCCGCTCAGGCCGCGCCTGCTCCGGCCCCTCGCGTCGCACCCGCTCGTCAGGGCTGGGATAATGTCCCCGCACCGGCTGAGCCAACCTACCGCTCTAACGTTAACGTGAAACACACGTTCGATAACTTCGTTGAAGGTAAGTCGAACCAGCTGGCGCGCGCGGCGGCTCGTCAGGTTGCTGATAACCCCGGCGGGGCCTACAACCCGCTGTTCCTTTATGGCGGCACGGGTCTGGGTAAAACGCACCTGCTGCATGCGGTGGGTAACGGCATTATGGCGCGCAAGCCCAATGCCAAAGTGGTGTATATGCACTCCGAGCGCTTCGTTCAGGACATGGTAAAAGCCCTGCAAAACAATGCGATCGAAGAGTTTAAACGCTACTATCGTTCAGTTGACGCGCTGCTCATCGATGACATCCAGTTCTTTGCGAATAAAGAACGATCGCAGGAAGAGTTTTTCCATACCTTCAATGCCCTGCTGGAAGGCAATCAGCAGATCATTTTGACCTCGGATCGTTATCCAAAAGAGATCAACGGCGTTGAAGATCGTCTGAAATCCCGCTTCGGCTGGGGCCTGACCGTGGCGATCGAGCCACCGGAGCTGGAAACCCGCGTCGCGATCCTGATGAAGAAAGCCGATGAAAACGACATTCGCCTGCCGGGCGAAGTGGCGTTCTTCATTGCCAAGCGTCTGCGCTCCAACGTGCGCGAGCTGGAAGGGGCACTGAACCGCGTTATCGCCAATGCCAACTTTACCGGTCGTGCGATCACCATCGATTTTGTGCGTGAAGCGCTGCGCGATTTGCTGGCATTACAGGAAAAACTGGTCACTATCGACAATATTCAAAAGACGGTGGCTGAGTACTACAAGATCAAAGTGGCAGATTTACTGTCTAAACGTCGTTCCCGCTCGGTGGCGCGTCCGCGTCAGATGGCGATGGCGCTGGCAAAGGAGTTAACCAACCACAGTCTGCCGGAAATCGGGGATGCGTTTGGTGGCCGTGACCATACGACCGTACTGCACGCTTGTCGCAAGATTGAGCAGTTACGCGAAGAAAGCCACGACATAAAAGAAGATTTTTCCAATCTAATCAGAACATTATCATCGTGACGCTATGAAATTTACCGTTGAACGTGAACATTTATTAAAACCGCTGCAACAGGTGAGTGGCCCATTAGGTGGCCGCCCAACGCTGCCTATTCTCGGAAACCTGCTGCTTCAGGTCGCGGACGGTACGCTGTCGCTGACCGGTACAGATCTGGAAATGGAAATGATCGCGCGCGTTACGCTGACGCAGCCGCACGACGCGGGCGCGACCACGGTTCCGGCACGTAAATTCTTTGATATCTGCCGCGGGCTGCCGGAAGGCGCTGAAATCGCCGTGCAGCTGGAAGGCGACCGTATGCTGGTGCGCTCTGGCCGCAGCCGTTTCTCGCTCTCCACGCTGCCTGCTGCGGACTTCCCGAACCTGGACGACTGGCAGAGCGAAGTTGAATTCACCCTGCCGCAGGCGACGATGAAGCGTCTGATTGAAGCCACGCAGTTCTCCATGGCGCATCAAGACGTCCGTTACTACTTAAACGGCATGCTGTTCGAAACCGAAGGTGAAGAGCTGCGTACCGTAGCCACCGACGGCCACCGTCTGGCGGTCTGTTCTATGCCGATTGGCGACGCGCTGCCAAACCATTCGGTGATCGTGCCGCGTAAAGGGGTGATTGAGCTGATGCGTATGCTCGACGGCGGCGACACGCCGCTGCGCGTGCAAATCGGCAGCAACAACATCCGCGCACACGTGGGCGATTTTGTCTTCACTTCGAAGCTGGTTGACGGTCGTTTCCCGGATTATCGCCGCGTATTGCCGAAGAATCCGGACAAAACGCTGGAAGCGGGATGCGATAGCCTCAAGCAGGCCTTTGCCCGTGCGGCCATTCTCTCCAACGAAAAATTCCGCGGCGTGCGCCTGTACGTGAGTGAAAACCAGATCAAAATCACCGCTAACAACCCGGAGCAGGAAGAGGCAGAAGAGATTCTGGACGTCACCTACGCCGGCGCTGAGATGGAAATCGGCTTTAACGTCAGCTACGTGCTGGATGTGCTGAATGCGCTGAAATGCGAAAACGTGCGCATTCTGCTGACCGACTCCGTTTCAAGCGTACAGATTGAAGATGCCGCATCACAGTCGGCTGCTTATGTTGTCATGCCAATGAGACTGTAATGTCGCTCACCCGTCTGTTGATCCGCGACTTTCGCAATATCGAAAGCGCGGATCTCGCTTTATCCCCTGGCTTTAACTTCCTGGTTGGCGCAAACGGCAGCGGCAAAACCAGCGTGCTTGAGGCCATCTATACGCTCGGCCACGGTCGGGCGTTTCGCAGTTTGCAGATTGGTCGCGTCATTCGCCACGAGCAGGAATCCTTTGTCCTGCACGGGCGTTTGCAGGGAGCGGAGCGGGAAACCGCGATCGGCCTGACCAAAGACAAGCAGGGCGACAGTAAGGTACGCATCGACGGCACCGACGGCCATAAAGTGGCGGAACTGGCGCTGCTGATGCCAATGCAGCTGATTACGCCGGAGGGGTTTACTTTACTCAACGGCGGCCCCAAATACAGAAGAGCATTCCTCGACTGGGGATGCTTTCACAACGAAGCCGGTTTCTTTAACGCCTGGAGCAACCTGAAGCGTCTGCTCAAGCAGCGTAACGCTGCCCTGCGCCAGGTTACCCGTTACGCCCAGCTGCGTCCGTGGGACATGGAGTTAATCCCTCTCGCGGAACAAATCAGCAACTGGCGTGCCGAATACAGCGCAGGTATCGCCGAAGACATGGCCGACACCTGCAAACAGTTTTTACCCGAGTTTTCTCTCACCTTCTCTTTCCAGCGCGGCTGGGAGAAAGAGACGGATTATGCCGAGGTGTTAGAGAGAAGCTTCGAGCGCGACCGCATGTTGACCTATACCGCGCACGGCCCGCACAAGGCGGATTTCCGCATTCGTGCCGACGGTGCACCGGTGGAAGACACGCTGTCGCGCGGGCAGCTCAAGCTCCTGATGTGCGCGCTGCGCCTGGCACAGGGGGAGTTTCTCACCCGCGAGAGCGGAAGACGCTGCCTGTACCTGATAGATGATTTTGCCTCGGAACTTGACGACGCGCGGCGCGGGCTGCTTGCCAGCCGCTTAAAAGCCACGCAGTCGCAGGTTTTCGTCAGCGCCATTAGCGCTGAACACGTTATAGACATGTCGGACGAAAATTCGAAGATGTTTACCGTGGAAAAGGGTAAAATAACGGATTAACCCAAGTTGAAATGAGCGAGAAACGTTGATGTCGAATTCTTATGACTCCTCCAGTATCAAAGTCCTGAAAGGGCTGGATGCGGTGCGTAAGCGCCCGGGTATGTATATCGGCGACACGGATGACGGCACCGGTCTGCACCACATGGTATTCGAGGTGGTAGATAACGCTATCGACGAAGCGCTCGCGGGTCACTGTAAAGACATCGTGGTCACCATCCATGCGGACAACTCCGTCTCCGTCACCGATGATGGTCGTGGCATCCCAACCGGTATTCACCCGGAAGAGGGCGTCTCTGCTGCGGAAGTGATCATGACCGTGCTGCACGCAGGCGGTAAGTTTGACGATAACTCCTATAAAGTTTCCGGCGGCCTGCACGGCGTAGGCGTCTCCGTGGTTAACGCCCTGTCGCAGAAGCTGGAGCTGGTTATCCAGCGAGAAGGCAAAATTCACCGTCAGCTCTATACGCACGGCGTGCCGCAGGCACCGCTGGCCGTTACCGGCGATACCGACAAAACCGGTACCATGGTGCGTTTCTGGCCGAGCCATGAAACCTTCACCAACGTCACCGAATTCGAGTACGACATCCTGGCGAAACGCCTGCGTGAACTGTCGTTCCTGAACTCCGGCGTCTCTATTCGCCTGCGCGACAAGCGTGACGGCAAAGAAGACCACTTCCACTACGAAGGCGGTATCAAGGCGTTCGTTGAGTATCTGAACAAGAACAAAACGCCAATTCACCCGAATATCTTCTACTTCTCCACCGAAAAAGACGGTATTGGCGTGGAAGTGGCGCTGCAGTGGAACGACGGTTTCCAGGAAAACATCTACTGCTTCACCAACAACATTCCACAGCGTGACGGCGGTACGCACCTTGCAGGCTTCCGTGCGGCGATGACCCGTACCCTGAACGCCTACATGGACAAAGAAGGCTACAGCAAGAAAGCGAAAGTCAGCGCCACTGGTGATGACGCACGTGAAGGCCTGATTGCCGTTGTCTCCGTGAAGGTGCCGGATCCGAAGTTCTCCTCCCAGACCAAAGACAAGCTGGTCTCTTCCGAGGTGAAATCGGCGGTTGAACAGCAGATGAACGAACTGCTGAGCGAATACCTGCTGGAAAACCCGTCCGACGCGAAAATCGTTGTGGGTAAAATTATCGATGCGGCGCGTGCCCGTGAAGCGGCGCGTAAGGCCCGTGAAATGACCCGTCGTAAAGGCGCGCTGGACTTAGCAGGCCTGCCGGGCAAACTGGCTGACTGCCAGGAACGTGACCCGGCGCTGTCCGAACTGTACCTCGTGGAAGGGGACTCCGCGGGCGGTTCTGCGAAGCAGGGCCGTAACCGTAAGAACCAGGCTATCCTGCCGCTGAAGGGTAAAATCCTCAACGTTGAGAAAGCCCGTTTCGACAAGATGCTCTCTTCTCAGGAAGTGGCGACGCTCATTACCGCGCTGGGCTGCGGCATCGGCCGTGATGAGTACAACCCGGACAAACTGCGCTACCACAGCATCATCATCATGACCGATGCGGACGTCGACGGCTCGCACATTCGTACGCTGCTGTTGACCTTCTTCTATCGTCAGATGCCTGAAATCGTTGAGCGTGGTCACGTCTACATTGCACAGCCGCCGCTGTACAAGGTGAAGAAAGGCAAGCAGGAACAGTACATTAAAGACGACGAAGCGATGGATCAGTACCAAATCGCGATCGCCCTTGATGGCGCGACCCTGCACGCGAACTCGCACGCCCCTGCACTGGCCGGTGAGCCGCTGGAGCGTCTGGTGTCCGAGTTCAACGCCACGCAGAAAATGATTACGCGTATGGAACGCCGTTATCCGAAAACGCTGCTGAAGGAGCTGGTTTATCAGCCGACCCTGACCGAAGCCGATCTGAGCGACGAGCAGACCGTGACCCGCTGGGTGAATGCCCTGGTGACCGATCTGAACGAAAAAGAGCAGCACGGCAGCATGTGGAAATGCGATATCCAGCAGAACGCCGATAAGCAGTTCGAGCCTATTATTCGCGTGCGTACCCACGGCGTTGACACCGACTATCCGCTGGAGCACGAGTTTGTGACCGGTCCGGAATACCGTCGTATCTGCACGCTCGGCGAGACGCTGCGCGGCCTGATCGAAGACGATGCGTTCATCGAGCGTGGCGAACGTCGTCAGCCGGTAGCCAGCTTCGAGCAGGCGCTGGACTGGCTGGTGAAAGAGTCTCGTCGTGGTCTTGCGATCCAGCGCTATAAAGGTCTGGGCGAAATGAACCCGGACCAGCTGTGGGAAACCACCATGGATCCGGAAAGCCGCCGCATGCTGCGCGTGACCGTTAAGGACGCGATTGCCGCGGACCAGCTGTTCACGACCCTGATGGGCGATGCGGTTGAACCACGTCGTGCCTTCATCGAAGAGAACGCCCTGAAAGCGGCAAATATCGATATTTAATCGTCGTTATACCGCACGATAACTGGCCGCGCTTTTAGCGCGGCTTTTTTATGGACGCTGGAAGGTCCAGTGACATCGCTGCCGGTAAACGGCTCGCCAGCGTATCTATCGCTATTCTTACCCTCAGCGGCAGATGCGGCGTCTGCTGCCACACGGCATGAACGTTGAAATGCACATCCGGTGCCTGCTTCAGGAGCGGCACGAGTTTACCCTGGTGAATATCTTTGACGACCATCCAGCAGGGCAGCCATGCAATGCCGTGTCCGGCCAGCGCAGCGTCGCAGATCGCCTGCAAATCATCCATATTGAGTGACGATCGGGGCGTAAAGGTGTGCGACGTTCCTTCGTTATCCATCAGCTGCCAGGACAACACTCTGCCTGCGCTCAAATAGTTGATGGCCGTATGCTGGGATAAATCATTAACGCTTTGTGGCTGGCCTTTCTTCAACAGATACTCCGGCGCGGCGCAAAGCACCATGCGGTGTTCTCCCAGCTTTCTGGCGACCAGCACGCTGCTGTCCTGAAGCGTGCCGTTACGCACCGCCATATCAAACCCTTCCTCGACGAGATCCACCACGCGGTCGCTGAATGACATTTCCAGCTCAAGCCCGGGGTGTTCCTGCGCCAGCGCTATCAGCAAGGGGGCGACGCACTGGCGACCAAACAGCACCGGCATGGCAACGCGCAGGCGGCCACTGACCTGCTGTTTCCCCGTTTCAAGTAGCGATTCCGCACCCCGAATCTCCTCCAGCGCGCGCAGACAGCGTTCATAAAAAAGGGCGCCGTTATCGGTCAGACTCTGGCTGCGGGTGGTGCGCTGAAAAAGACGTACCTCCAGCCGCTGTTCGAGGCGAGCGATGCTTTTTCCGACCGCCGAACGTGACAAATGCAGGCGAATCGCGGCCTGCGCGAAACTTCCCGCCTCAACGGCGGCCACGAAAACAGGAATATCCTTCAGCGTATCGGTCATGGATTGTATCTATTCTGGCGTCAATAAAGAGAAAACTTATCGCCACTGGCGACCATTAGTCAACGGTAGACTGTCAGGACTAAAGCTCATCTGATGGCAGGAGAAATAAAATGACAGAGACAATGCAACGCTGGTCCATGGATGCCCTCGGGCGCGAGAACCTCAAGCTGACTCAGGCGCCCGTCCTACAGCCAGGCCCGGGTGAAGTGCGCGTAAGGGTGAATGCTGTTGCGCTCAACTATCGCGATAAAATGGTTGTTGAAGGCACAATGCCGATCCCGCTTTCCTTCCCGTTTACCCCGGCGTCTGACATGGCGGGCGTGGTGGACAGCATTGGTGAAGGTGTTACGCGCTTCCAGCCCGGCGCGCGCGTCATCTCAACCTTCTTCCCTGAGTGGATCGAAGGTAAGCCGCAGGCGGACGCGCGCAATCTGCCCTATAAAACGTCCGGCGGATACTTCCAGGGCATGCTGTCCGAGTATGTGATTTTGAAGGAAGACGCGCTGGTGGCCTCTCCGGAGACCCTGGATGACGCCGAGGCCAGCACCTTACCCTGCGCAGGGCTTACCGCCTGGTTTGCGCTGGTGGAACGCGGCCAGCTCCGCGCCGGGCAATCGGTGCTGGTGCAGGGCACGGGCGGCGTGGCGATCTTCGCCCTTCAGATTGCAAAAGCGCACGGCGCGGAGGTGTTTGTCACCTCGGGGAGCGATGAGAAACTGGCGCTGGCCAAAACGCTGGGGGCCAGCCACGGCATCAACCGGCTGAAAGGCGACTGGGCTGAAAATACGCTGGCGCTCACGCAGGATCGCGGTATCGACCATATTATCGAAACCGTCGGTGGAGAGAACCTGAAGCATTCCCTGCGCGCCGTTGCCGTTCACGGACGTATCTCCGTCATTGGCGTGCTCGCCGGGACGGAGATTACCCTCTCTGCTGGCGAACTGCTGCTGAAATCCCCCGTCATTCAGGGGATTGGCGTGGGGCACCGCCGGGCGCTGGAAGATTTTGTCCGCGCTGTTGACGTCACGGGGCTGAAGCCGGTGATTGAGCATCGCTATCGTTTTAACGAGCTTGAACAGGCGTTTGAACATCTTGACCGCGGCGCGTTCGGTAAAATTGTGCTCACCCGCGAGTAAGCCTTCGTTCCCCGGAATAAGCGTAAAAGGGGCATTCCTGTTGCGCAATATAGCTCTATTTTTGTGTGCTTAATCGCGTTAGCATGAGGCAGCACTCATTTATTCCGGGGAACTCATGGCTATCAAACTCATTGCAATCGACATGGACGGCACGCTGCTGCTGCCAGACCACACCATCTCTCCAGCCGTTAAAAACGCGATCGCCGCGGCGCGCGCTAAGGGCGTGAATGTGGTCCTGACCACGGGGCGTCCGTATGCGGGCGTACACAGCTACCTGAAAGAGCTGCACATGAATCAGCCGGGCGACTACTGCATCACCTATAACGGCGCGCTGGTGCAGAAAGCCGCAGATGGCAGTACGGTTGCGCAAACCGCGCTGAGCTACGAAGACTATCTGTTCCTGGAAAAACTGTCCCGTGAAGTGGGTTCCCACTTCCACGCGCTCGATCGCAATACGCTCTATACCGCCAACCGCGATATCAGCTACTACACGGTACATGAATCCTACGTTGCGACCATTCCGCTGGTGTTCTGTGAAGCGGAGAAAATGGACCCGGCGACGCAGTTCCTGAAAGTGATGATGATCGATGAGCCGGAGATCCTGGATAAAGCGATTGCGCGCATTCCGGCGGAGGTAAAAGAGAAGTACACCGTGCTGAAAAGTGCGGCGTACTTCCTCGAAATCCTCGATAAACGCGTCAATAAAGGCACCGGTGTCAAATCGCTGGCCGATGCGCTGGGCATTAAACAGGAAGAGATCATGGCGCTGGGCGACCAGGAAAATGACATCGCGATGATCGAATTCGCCGGTATGGGCGTGGCGATGGATAACGCCATTCCATCCGTGAAAGAAGTGGCCAACTTCGTGACCAAATCCAACCTGGAAGACGGCGTTGCTTACGCGATCGAGAAGTTTGTGCTGCAGTAACGCTTATTTTTAATCATCGGCCTCGGTTATCAACCGGGGCTTTTTTTTGCGCTGAATTTATTGAATTGTTCTTTTTGTGATCTTGATTGTAGTACAACATTAAATGATTGTACTACATTACAGCCATGGCAAAGACGAACTCCCTCACGTTTGTACTGCAAAAGTGAGGTGAAATTCAGCGGTCGCGGTAAAGTAGTGATGGACATACAGAGCACAAGGACTCTCCATGACTCTCAATAAAACCGATCGCATTGTCATTACGCTGGGCACCCAAATTGTGGGTGGCAAATACGTTCCTGGTTCGCCGCTGCCGGCAGAGGCAGAACTGTGTGAGGAGTTTGAAACCTCGCGCAACATCATCCGGGAAGTATTCCGCTCGCTGATGGCGAAGCGGCTGATTGAAATGAAGCGCTATCGCGGCGCGTTTGTTGCCCCGCGTAACCAGTGGAACTACCTCGATACCGACGTGCTGCAGTGGGTGCTGGAAAACGACTACGACCCGCGGCTTATCGGCGCGATGAGCGAAGTCCGAAACCTGGTTGAACCGGCCATCGCCCGCTGGGCGGCGGAACGCGCAACTTCCGGCGATTTGGCCCAGATCGAGTCGGCTTTAAACGACATGATCGCCAATAACCAGAACCGGGAGGCGTTTAACGAGGCGGACATTCGCTACCACGAAGCGGTGCTGCAGTCGGTGCATAACCCGGTATTACAGCAGCTTAGCGTGGCGATCAGCTCGCTACAGCGAGCAGTATTTGAACGTACCTGGATGGGCGATGAGGCCAACATGCCGAAAACGCTCCAGGAACATAAAGCGCTGTTCGATGCGATACGGCATCAGGACGGCGATGCGGCAGAGCAGGCGGCACTTACTATGATTGCCAGCTCGACACGAAGGCTGAAGGAAATCACATGACATCTCGCTACATCGCAATTGACTGGGGATCGACCAATCTGCGCGCCTGGCTGTACCAGGGTGAGCAGTGCCTGGAGAGCAGGCAATCGGAAGCAGGCGTGACGCGCCTGAAGGGTAAGTCCCCCGAGGCGGTGTTAGCAGAGGTCACACAACACTGGCGCGATAGCGCCACGCCGGTGGTAATGGCGGGAATGGTAGGCAGTAACGTAGGCTGGAAAGTCGCGCCATATCTGCCTGTTCCCGCCCATTTCTCCTCTATTGGCGAGCAGTTAACGTCCGTTGGCGACAATATCTGGATTATTCCCGGCCTGTGTGTCTCTCGCGACGATAACCACAACGTGATGCGCGGCGAAGAGACGCAGCTGCTTGGCGCGCGCACGCTTTCTCCTTCTTCTGTCTACGTCATGCCCGGAACACACTGCAAGTGGGTCCAGGCTGACGCTGAGCAAATCCACGACTTTCGCACCGTGATGACCGGCGAGCTGCACCATTTGCTGCTCAACCATTCGCTGGTCGGGGCCGGTTTGCCTGAGCAGGAAGCCTCGGCAGAGGCGTTTGCTGCCGGGCTTGAACGTGGGATCGCTTCTCCTGATGTTTTGCCGCACCTTTTTGAAGTTCGCGCCTCGCACGTGCTGGGAAATCTCCCGCGCGAGCAGGTCAGCGAGTTTCTTTCCGGCCTGCTGATTGGCGCTGAGGTCGCCAGCATGCGTGATTTCATCGCGCACGAGCAGGCCATCACCATTGTCGCAGGCGCATCGCTGACGTCGCGCTACGAGCAGGCGTTTCGCGCCGTTGGGCGTAACGTTTCAACGCTATCCGGCGACACGGCATTTCAGGCAGGAATAAGGAGCATCGCTCATGCAGTGGCAAACTGATCTTCCCCTTATCGCGATTTTGCGCGGCATCACGCCCGATGAGGTGTTAGCCCACGTCGGCGCGGTTATCGACGCCGGGTTCGACGCGGTGGAAATCCCGCTTAACTCTCCGGAGTGGGAAAAAAGCATTCCGGCCGTGGTGGAGGCCTTCGGCGATAGGGCGCTGATTGGCGCAGGCACAGTGTTACGGTCTGAGCAGGTGGATGAACTGGCGAAAATGGGCTGCAAGCTTATCGTCACGCCCAACATTCAGCCTGAGGTGATCCGCCGCGCGGTGGGGCACGGCATGACCGTCTGCCCGGGCTGCGCTACCGCTACGGAAGCCTTTACTGCCCTCGATGCAGGCGCACAGTCGCTCAAAATTTTCCCGTCATCGGCTTTTGGTCCGGACTACATCAAAGCGCTGAAAGCGGTATTGCCCGCCAGCGTGCCGGTCTTTGCCGTGGGCGGCGTAACGCCAGAAAACCTGGGCCAGTGGATCAGCGCTGGCTGTGTGGGCACGGGGCTGGGCAGCGATCTTTATCGTGCCGGACAGTCCGTGGAGCGTACCGCACAGCAGGCGGCAGCATTTGTGAAAGCGTATCGAGAGGCAGTGAAATGAAAATAACCAAACTCACCACGTACCGTTTACCCCCGCGCTGGATGTTCCTGAAAATCGAAACCGATGAAGGGGTTGTGGGCTGGGGCGAACCGGTGATTGAAGGGCGGGCGCGTACCGTAGAAGCGGCAGTGCATGAGCTGGGGGAATACCTGATTGGTCAGGATCCGGCGCGCATTAACGACCTTTGGCAGGTGATGTACCGTGCGGGCTTCTACCGCGGGGGGCCGATCCTGATGAGCGCCATCGCCGGCATCGACCAGGCGCTGTGGGATATCAAAGGCAAAGTGCTGAACGCGCCGGTCTGGCAATTGATGGGCGGCCTGGTGCGCGACAAAATCAAAGCCTACAGCTGGGTCGGCGGCGACCGTCCTGCGGAAGTGATTGATGGCATCACGCAGCTGCGCAACATCGGCTTCGACACTTTCAAGCTCAACGGCTGCGAAGAGATGGGTATTATCGACAACTCGCGCGCGGTAGACCGGGCGGTCAATACCGTGGCGCAAATCCGTGAAGCCTTCGGCAACGAGATTGAGTTTGGCCTGGATTTCCACGGCCGCGTCAGCGCGCCGATGGCCAAAGTGCTAATTAAAGAGCTGGAGCCGTATCGCCCGCTGTTTATCGAAGAGCCGGTGCTGGCCGAGCAGGCCGAGTACTACCCGAAACTGGCTGAACAGACCCACGTTCCTATCGCGGCGGGTGAACGTATGTTTTCGCGCTTCGAGTTTAAACGCGTGCTCGAAGCGGGCGGCATTGCCATTCTGCAGCCGGACCTCTCTCACGCGGGCGGCATCACCGAATGCTACAAAATTGCCGGGATGGCCGAAGCTTACGATGTAGCGCTGGCACCGCACTGCCCGCTCGGCCCGATCGCGCTGGCTGCCTGTCTGCACGTTGACTTTGTCTCCCGCAATGCGGTGTTCCAGGAACAGAGCATGGGGATTCACTATAACAAGGGCGCGGAACTGCTCGATTTTGTGAAAAATAAAGAAGACTTCTGCATGGAAGGCGGTTTCTTTAAACCGTTAACGAAGCCGGGCCTTGGCGTGGAAATAGACGAAGCCAAAGTCATTGAACTGAGTAAGTGTGCGCCGGACTGGCGTAACCCGCTGTGGCGTCATGAGGACGGCAGCGTAGCCGAATGGTAAATGCGCGTCATACTTCGCGCTGGTGATGCGTTGGCTGCGTTTTCTTACCCCGGTCACATACTTTTGTATGCTCCCGGGGTAAGAAAACTTGCCGCCTTCCCCCAGCACGAATTATTTAGCGCATTCTGTTTACGTTATTAATTAAAAAAACCAAATACACCCTCTGTAAATTACAGGGCATGGTGAGCGGCTTCGCTATGCCCAAAATCTGGAGACAGATTGCGATGGATATTCCAGTTACTGCTGCAAAAACCGGGCGTCGCCGCTACCTGACGCTAATCATGATCTTTATTACCGTGGTCATTTGCTATGTCGACCGCGCCAACCTTGCCGTGGCATCGGCCCATATTCAGGCAGAGTTTGGCATCACCAAAGCGGAAATGGGCTACGTCTTCTCGGCGTTTGCCTGGCTGTATACGTTATGTCAGATACCGGGCGGCTGGTTCCTTGACCGCGTGGGCTCACGTTTGACCTACTTTATCGCCATTTTCGGCTGGTCCGTGGCGACCCTGTTCCAGGGCTTCGCGACCGGGCTGATGTCGCTGATTGGCCTGCGCGCCATCACCGGTATTTTCGAAGCGCCCGCGTTTCCCACCAACAACCGCATGGTGACCAGCTGGTTCCCGGAACACGAGCGTGCGTCAGCCGTCGGCTTTTACACCTCCGGACAGTTCGTTGGCCTGGCGTTTCTGACGCCGCTGTTGATCTGGATCCAGGAGCTGCTGAGCTGGCACTGGGTATTCATCGTCACGGGTGGGATTGGCATTATCTGGTCGCTAATCTGGTTCAAGGTTTACCAGCCGCCGCGTCTGACCAAAAGCATCACCAAAGCCGAGCTGGACTACATCCGTGACGGCGGTGGCCTGGTGGACGGCGATGCACCGGTGAAAAAAGAGGCGCGCCAGCCGCTGACCAAAGCGGACTGGAAGCTGGTCTTCCATCGTAAGCTGGTGGGTGTTTATCTGGGCCAGTTCGCGGTGACCTCCACGCTGTGGTTCTTCCTCACCTGGTTCCCGAACTACCTGACCCAGGAGAAAGGGATCACGGCGCTGAAGGCGGGCTTTATGACCACCGTGCCGTTTCTCGCGGCGTTCTTCGGCGTGCTGCTCTCCGGCTGGCTGGCCGATAAGCTGGTGAAAAAAGGCTACTCGCTGGGCGTGGCGCGTAAAACGCCGATCATCTGCGGCTTGCTGATCTCTACCTGCATCATGGGTGCCAACTACACCAACGATCCGGTGTGGATTATGACCCTGATGGCGGTGGCGTTCTTCGGTAACGGTTTCGCCTCTATCACCTGGTCGCTGGTGTCGTCCCTTGCGCCGATGCGGCTGATTGGCCTGACCGGCGGCGTGTTCAACTTTGTCGGCGGGCTGGGCGGGATCACCGTACCGCTGGTCATCGGCTACCTGGCGCAGGACTACGGCTTCGGCCCGGCGCTGGTTTATATTTCTGCCGTGGCGCTGATCGGGGCACTCTCCTACATCCTGCTGGTGGGTGATGTGAAACGAGTAGGCTAATCCCTGCGGATGTTTTACCCTGATGCACTCACCGTGCATCAGGGTATCCTCATGAAACAAATCACCTTCGCTTCGCGCAACCACCAGCTGACCAACATTAATACCTGGACGTCGGACAGCCAGTGGCTGGTCTACGACGTGCGCCCGTCCGGTGCGTCGTTCACCGGTGAAACCATCGAGCGGGTCAACGTCGCTACGGGTGAGGTAGAGGTGGTTTATCGCGCCACTGACGGCGCGCATGTCGGCGTGGTGACCGTTCATCCTGCAGAAGATAAATATGTCTTTATCCACGGCCCGAAAAACCCGGATGCCGACTGGCATTACGATTTTCATCATCGCCAGGGAGTGATTGCGCAAAACGGTCAGGTGAGCAACCTGGACGCGATGGATATCACCGCGCCTTACACCGCAGGCGCGCTGCGCGGGGGTAGCCACGTCCATGTCTTCAGCCCGAACGGGCAGCTTGTCAGCTTTACCTATAACGACCATGTCCTGCACGAGCGCGATCCTAAACTCGATTTACGCAACGTCGGCGTGGCTGCGCCTTTCGGCCCGGTGAACCCGCAGGGGAATCATCCGCGTGAATATCCGGGAACCTTCTGGAGCGTGCTGGTTAGCCGCACCACGCCCAACCTACGGCCGGGCAGCGATGAAATCAACCGCGCTTACGAAGAGGGCTGGGTGGGCAACGACAGGCTGGCGTTTATCGGCGATACCCTCTCCGCGCAGGGCGAAAAAGTACCCGAACTGTTTATCGTAAATTTGCCGGAAGACGAGCAGGGCTGGAAGCGTGCGGGCGATGCGCCGCTACAGGGCACGACGGAGACCCTGCCAGCGCCGCCTGCGGGTGTGAACCAGCGTCGTTTGACCTTTACGCATCAGAGGGCGTACCCGGGCCTGGTGAACGTGCCGCGTCACTGGGTTCGCAGCAACCCGCAGGGGACGCAGATTGCGTTTCTGATGCGGGATGATAACGGAATTGTGCAGCTGTGGCTGATCTCTCCTGCGGGCGGCGAGCCGCGCCAGTTGACGCGTACCGGGAGCGATATTCAGTCAGCATTTAACTGGCATCCTGCGGGCGACAGTCTGGGGTTTGTGCTCGAAAATCGGATCGCCTGCTGCGACGCACGGACCGGAGAGGTGACGTTTTTGACGTCCGATCATGGCAACCCACCGTCTGCTGATGCGGTCGTGTTTTCCCCGGACGGGCGCGTTATTGCGTGGATGGAGGAGACAGCCGGTTTCCGTCAGCTTTGGGTAACGGAAACCGCGCAGTACTAGCGTGGAGGCATGTCAGCGGGCGGGATGACGGCGTTTGTCGCCAGATTTTCCTGCTCGCTTTTCTCTACCCGCGAGCGTACGGAGTTGTCCTTACGAAACATATCCCACGGCAGCAGAAGCGTATCCGCCACGGCCGTAAACGGCATATCCAGGATAACCAGGGATTTGGTGCCCCAGTTTGTATCGTCATCGGAGAGCATCGCCGCGCTGGCGCGCGTCCCCGGATATGTTCCTTCTTTACCGCCGGTGTGAGACATCACGCTCGAACACCCGCAAAGTAAAACTACCCCGCTGAACGTCGTCAGCTTTATCAGAACATTTTTCATCATCACTCAGTCATCGTTAATGGCACTGCATAGACCTGCAACTCAGGGTTATAGCGAGCCTTATCCAAAATGGATAGCCCGATAACCCCGCACTGTGGCAGCCATCGCAATTTAACCCTTTGTGCTGTTGTCCCAGTCTAAGCGAGATGCAGGAAAGTGCAAAAAAAAGTGCAGCTGTCGTTCTTGAAAAGCCCGATTGCAGACCCATTTTAAGAATGTGGCCCGATAACGAACTCGCCTGATGGGTGTTCGGGGGCGCAAAGGCCTGTCCATGGTGGAAGGCTACAATTTCTCGCTGATTTCAGGAGTTTTATTTATGCGTAACTTCGATCTTTCTCCGCTATACCGTTCTGCAATTGGTTTTGACCGCCTGTTTAACCATTTAGAAAATAACCAAAGCCAGAGCAACGGCTACCCTCCATACAATGTTGAGCTGGTTGACGAAAACCACTACCGCATCGCCATTGCCGTCGCCGGTTTTGCAGAAAACGAACTGGAGATCACCGCGCAGGACAACCTGCTGGTGGTGAAAGGTTCCCATACGGCCGAGCAGAAAGAACGTACCTACCTTTATCAGGGCATCGCCGAGCGCAACTTTGAACGCAAGTTCCAGTTAGCCGAGAACATTCACGTTAAAGGCGCGAACCTGGTTAACGGCCTGCTGTTTATCGAACTGGAACGTGTGATTCCGGAAGAGAAAAAACCGCGTCGTATCGAAATTAACTAATTACGCGGGTCGCGTAAGCGGCCCACCCAGACTTGCTTGCCGTAACGGGAGCATATGCGAATCCATCAGGATTTGCAGGAACAACTGCGCACAAAATTAGACTGTGCCGAACTCGCTTCTCAGAAGGAGATTTAGTATGCGTAACTATGATTTATCCCCTCTGCTGCGTCAGTGGATTGGTTTTGACAAACTGGCTAACGCCCTGCAAAGCACCACCGAGCAACAGACGTTTCCGCCGTACAACATCGAAAAAAGCGACGATAACCACTATCGCATCACCCTTGCGCTTGCCGGTTTCCGCCAGGACGATCTGGACATCCAGCTTGAAGGCACTCGCCTGACCGTGAAAGGTACGCCGGAAAAACAAGAGACCGAGACCAAATGGCTGCATCAGGGGCTGGTTAATCAGCCGTTTAGCCTGAGCTTTACCCTGGCAGACCATATGGAAGTGTCCGGCGCAACGTTTACCAACGGTCTGCTGCATATCGACCTGATCCGCAACGTGCCGGAAGCCATCGCGCCGCAGCGTATCGCCATTAGCGAGCGGCCTGCGTTGAATAGCTAATAGCGTGCGGGCTGATGCCATCACCCCGGCCCTCTCCTGTAGGGAGAGGGTGAAAAGATAAAGCCCTGCCCCGGCAGGGCTTTTTTGTGCGCCATCACCCATACAACCGCCTCCGGCTCTGAGAGAATCCTTAGCATAACTAAGGTTATGCTAAGGAAGTGGGTCATGAGTGATATCGCGTTAACCGTCAGCGTGTTGGCCCTGGTCGCTGTTGTTGGCCTGTGGATAGGTAATATCAAAATCCGTGGCGTCGGGTTTGGGATAGGCGGGGTACTGTTTGGCGGCATTTTTGTCGGGCACTTCGCCGACAAGCTCGGGCTGGTCCTCAGCGCCGAAATGCTCCACTTTACTCAGGAGTTCGGCCTGATCCTCTTCGTTTATACCATCGGTATTCAGGTGGGACCGGGCTTTTTCGCCTCACTTCGGGTCTCCGGATTACGGCTCAACCTGTTTGCCCTCGGTATAGTGGTAATGGGCGGGCTGGTCACCGCAATTCTGCACAAAATCTTCGATATCCCGCTCCCCGTGGTGCTGGGCATTTTCTCCGGGGCGGTTACCAACACGCCTGCGCTCGGTGCCGGGCAGCAAATCCTGCGCGATTTGGGCATCGAACCCGGCATCGTCGACCAGATGGGGATGAGCTACGCCATGGCCTACCCGTTTGGGATTTGCGGCATTCTGCTTTCCATGTGGCTGGTACGCGTCCTGTTTCGCATTAACGTTGACAAAGAGGCGAAGGACCACGAAACCACGCTCACCAACGGCCATATGCCAATTAAAACCATCAACATTCGGGTCGATAACCCCAACCTGAACAATATGGCGATTCAGGACGTGCCGATCCTCAACAGCGCCAATATCATCTGCTCCCGCCTCAAGCGTGACGATATGCTGATGGTGCCCGCGCCCGGCACCGTCATTCGGCAGGGCGATCTGCTGCACCTGGTCGGCCAGCCCGGAGATTTAAACAACGCGCGGCTGGTGATTGGCCAGGAAGTGGATACCTCGCTCTCAACCCGCGGCACCGATATGCGCGTGGAACGTGTTGTGGTGACTAACGAACACGTTCTTGGCAAGAAAATACGCGATCTGCAGGTAAAAGAGCGCTATGACGTGGTGATCTCTCGCCTTAACCGTGCGGGTGTTGAACTGGTCGCCAGCCCGGAGGCCAGCCTGCAGTTCGGGGATATCCTCAACCTGGTCGGGCGCCCGTCGTCCATCGACGCCGTGGCGGATATGGTGGGTAACGCCCAGCAAAAGCTGCAGCAGGTGCAGATGCTGCCGGTGTTTATCGGTATCGGGCTTGGCGTGCTGCTCGGTTCTATTCCTGTGTACGTGCCGGGCTTCCCGGTGGCGCTCAAGCTGGGCCTGGCGGGCGGGCCGCTGATTATGGCGCTGATCCTCGGGCGTATCGGCTGTATCGGCAAGCTCTACTGGTTTATGCCGCCGAGCGCCAACCTGGCGCTGCGCGAGCTGGGCATCGTGCTGTTCCTGGCGGTGGTCGGCCTGAAATCCGGAGGGGATTTTGTCGATACCCTGGTCAAGGGCGAAGGGATGAGCTGGGTTGGATACGGCATCTTTATCACGGCGATCCCGCTGCTGACGGTGGGAATACTGGCGCGTATGTTCGCCAAAATGAACTACCTGACGCTGTGCGGGATGCTGGCGGGCTCCATGACCGATCCGCCCGCGCTGGCTTTTGCCAACAACCTGCACGCCACCAGCGGTGCGGCCGCGCTCTCCTATGCCACCGTCTATCCGCTGGTGATGTTCCTGCGCATCATCACCCCGCAGCTACTGGCGGTGCTGTTCTGGGGGATGAGCTAGCAGGTCATCCGGGTGGATGCGCCGCAGATGGTAGTCCACCTGGTAATCACTGGTATTTCGGAACATCACGGAATAATTGAGGAACTCGCCGCTGTCGCTGTAGGAGAGAGGTAATTCGCAGCAGCGGCGTCTGTTCCGGCAGGTTCATATAACCGGCCAGCGTTTTATCTGCCAGCACCGGCGTCAGGCTCTCGTAGTTGCCGCTGATGGTGATCCCGCACTCCTTCTCGATGTAATCAAACTTAGACCCCTCAAGATGCGCCAGCGACAGATTGCGGAACAGCTTCACCGGCATAAAGCTGTCCTCCAGCATCAGCGGCTTCCCGTCCACGTAGCGCACCCGCCGGGAAAAGTAGATCCGTTCATCCACCTGAATCCGCAGCTGGCTGGCGATGGCGGGCGGGGCGGGCATCACTTCAAACTGTAAGACCTTACTCTGCACCTCTTTTCCCTGTTGACGCAGCACCTCCACCAGCCCGGTCAGGTTGGTGGTTTCGTGGTGAACGTCTTTGCGTGAGACAAAGGTTCCGCTGCCGTGCCGCCGCTCAACCAGCCCCCAGCTCACCAGCAGATCCAGCGCCTTGCGGATGGTCATTCGCGCCACGCCGAACTCCTGCGCCAGCGCTTTTTCGCCGGGCAGCGGGCTGCCGACGTTGTAGTCCGACGAATTCAGCCGCAGCCGCAATCTGTCAGCAATGGATTTGTAGATCACCAGTAGACCTCTCTGCCGTTATCAGGGCGTGGATTGCGTTCTGACATGTCCATATTTACGTCAAAAAGTAGACCTGATTGGTCAAAATAAAACCATGAATGCGATCACGAATCGCAGCGGCACGCCATGTTCGCGCATCAGTAACTTCTTATGCTCACCTCAGGCCAGCAAAAAACCATAAAGGCCTCTACCCCTACAGGTTGTTTCATGAGGATTTAAAAATGCTCAGTCAAATACAACGTTTTGGCGGTGCCATGTTTACCCCGGTGTTGCTGTTTCCGTTCGCCGGGATCGTGGTGGGAATCGCCATCATGCTTCGCAACCCGCTGTTTGTCGGCGAAGCCTTAACGGCCCCCGATCATCTTTTCGCGCAGATTGTTCACATCATTGAAGAGGGCGGCTGGGCGGTGTTTCGCAATATGCCGCTGATTTTTGCCGTCGGCTTACCGATTGGCCTGGCGAAGCAGGCGCAGGGCCGCGCCTGTCTGGCGGTGCTGATTAGCTTCCTGACCTGGAACTACTTCATTAACGCGATGGGGATGACCTGGGGCCACTTCTTTGGCGTCGATTTCTCCGCCGAACCGACGGCCGGAAGCGGGCTGGCGATGATTGCCGGGATCAAAACGCTCGATACCAGCATCATCGGTGCCATTGTGATCTCAGGCATCGTCACCGCCATCCACAACCGCTATTTCGACAAGCCGCTGCCGGTGTTTCTGGGGATTTTCCAGGGCAGCTCGTTTGTCGTTATCCTCGCGTTCTTCGTCATGATCCCCTGCGCCTGGCTGACGCTGCTGGGCTGGCCGAAAGTGCAGATGGGCATTGAGTCCCTGCAGGCGTTTCTGCGCTCCGCCGGTGCGCTGGGCGTGTGGGTGTATACCTTCCTGGAACGCATTCTGATCCCAACCGGATTGCACCACTTCGTCTACGGTCCGTTCATCTTCGGCCCGGCGGCGGTAGAAGGCGGCATTCAGGTCTACTGGGCGCAGCACCTGCAGGAATTCAGCCAGAGCACCCTGCCGCTGAAAACCCTCTTCCCGGAAGGCGGATTCGCGCTGCACGGCAACTCAAAAGTGTTTGGCTCGGTCGGGATTGCGCTGGCGATCTGGTATACCGCGTCGCCGGAAAACCGCGTCAAGGTGGCGGGGCTGCTGGTGCCTGCCACGCTCACCGCCGTGCTGGTGGGCATTACTGAACCCCTCGAATTCACCTTCCTGTTTATCTCGCCGCTGCTGTTTGCCGTGCACGCGGTGCTGGCGGCGACTATGGCAACGGTGATGTACGCCTTCGGTGTGGTCGGGAACATGGGCGGCGGCCTGCTGGACCAGTTCCTGCCGCAAAACTGGATCCCGATGTTCCATAACCACGCCTCGACGGTATTCACCCAGATTGGCATCGGCATCTGCTTCACCGGAATTTACTTCGTGGTCTTCAAAACGCTGATCGAACGTCTGAACCTGAAAACGCCGGGCCGGGAAGAGAGCGAAATCAAACTCTACAGCAAGGCCGACTATAAGGCGGCGCGGGGGCAAACCACCGCCCCGGCAGCGGCCAGCCAGCAGGTCGGGCAGGCCGCCGGGTTCTTACAGGCGCTCGGCGGCGCGGCTAACGTCGAAAGCATCAACAACTGCGCCACCCGCTTGCGTATTGCGCTGGTGGATATGGCGAACACGCAAAGCGATGACGTCTTCAAAGCCCTCGGCGCCCACGGCGTGGTGCGGCGCGGCAACGGCATTCAGGTGATTGTCGGCCTGCACGTTCCTCAGGTGCGCGACCAGCTGGAATCGCTAATGAAAACCCCTTTAACAAATGAACAAACCACCCTGACAGAGGCTATATCATGAAAAAATTCTCAGTTGTTATTGCAGGCGGCGGCAGCACCTTTACGCCTGGTATCGTCCTGATGCTGTTAGCCAACCGTGACCGTTTCCCGCTGCGCGCGCTGAAGTTCTATGACAACGACGGCGCACGTCAGGAGACCATCGCCGAAGCGTGCAAAATCATCCTCAGGGAGCAGGCGCCGGAGATTGAATTCAGCTACACCACCGATCCTAAAGCGGCGTTTACCGATGTGGATTTTGTGATGGCGCATATCCGCGTGGGCAAATACCCGATGCGTGAAAAAGATGAAAAAATCCCGCTGCGCCACGGCGTGCTGGGCCAGGAAACCTGCGGACCGGGCGGCATCTCCTACGGCATGCGCTCTATCGGCGGCGTGCTGGAGCTGGTGGATTATATGCAGCAGTACTCCCCGAACGCGTGGATGCTGAACTATTCCAACCCGGCGGCGATTGTCGCGGAAGCCACGCGCCGCCTGCGTCCGAACGCCAAAATCCTCAACATCTGCGATATGCCGATCGGCATTGAAGGGCGGATGGCGCAGATTGTCGGCCTGAAGGACCGCAAAGAGATGCGCGTGCGCTACTACGGCCTGAACCACTTCGGCTGGTGGACGTCGATAGAAGATCTGAACGGCAACGATCTAATGCCGAAACTGCGCGAATACGTGGCGAAAAACGGCTACGTGCCGCCTTCGGAAGATGCGCATACCGAAGCGAGCTGGAACGATACCTTTGCTAAAGCCAGAGACGTGCAGGCGCTGGATCCGGATACCATGCCAAACACCTACCTGAAGTATTACCTGTTCCCGGACTACGTGGTCGCGCACTCCAACCCGGAACGCACCCGCGCCAATGAGGTCATGGATCACCGTGAGAAGCACGTGTTCAGCGCCTGCCGGGCGATTATTGAAGCCGGTCACTCCGCCGCCGGTGAGCTGGAAATCGACGAACATGCGTCGTACATCGTCGATCTGGCGACGGCGATTGCCTTCAACACCCAGGAGCGGATGCTGCTGATTGTGCCAAACAACGGGGCCATCCATAACTTTGATGCCGACGCGATGGTGGAGATCCCTTGCCTGGTAGGCCATAACGGCCCAGAGCCGCTTACGGTGGGCGATATTCCACACTTCCAGAAAGGGCTGATGAGCCAGCAGGTGGCGGTGGAAAAACTGGTGGTGGATGCCTGGGAGCAGCGCTCGTACCAGAAACTCTGGCAGGCGATCACCCTGTCGAAAACCGTGCCGAGCGCGTCCGTCGCGAAAGCGATTCTGGATGACCTGATCGAGGCCAATAAGGACTTCTGGCCAGCGCTGCACTAATCGTCCTGACCGGCATCGCCCGATGCCGGTCTCCTTGTCCTTGTCGATTTACGCTATGCTGAAGCCTGCCTGGAGCACGACAAGGAACCCTCATGAAAATTTCCCGCCTCGGCGAAGCGCCGGACTACCGCTTCTCTCTGGCTAATGAACGCACTTTTTTAGCGTGGATCCGTACCGCGCTGGGCTTTCTTGCCGCCGGCGTCGGCCTCGACCAGCTCGCGCCCGATTTCGCCACGCCGCTGATTCGCGAAGTGCTGGCGCTGCTGCTGTGCCTGTGCGCGGGCGTGCTGGCGATTTACGGCTACCTGCGCTGGCTGCGCAATGAGAAGGCGATGCGCCTGAAGCAGGATTTGCCCTATACGCGCGGGCTGCTGATCGTCAGCACGATTCTGCTGACGGTGGCGGGCGTGGTGATGGTGCTGGTGTTCTATGGCGGATAGCCGCAAAGCGCGGCGCGAAGCGGACCCCGGCCTGCAGCCGGAGCGGACGTCGCTGGCCTGGCTGCGTACGCTGCTGGGGTATGGCGCGCTGATTGCCCTGGCGATTAAGCACAACTGGCACCGCACGGGGGTGCCATTCTGGATTTCAATTGTTGCGCTGGTGCTGGTGGCGATCGTTTTATGGCGCTATACCCGCAGCCGTAACCTGATGGACGTGGCGCAGAACGACTTTGTGCAGCCGAAAGCGGTGCGGGATAAGTTCCTGATCGCGCTCGCTGTTCTCTCCCTGTCGCTGCTGTTTGCAGTAACCCATATTCAGCAAATTTTGAGCCTGTAAGCCCGGTGGCGGCTACGCCTTACCGGGCCTACGATTAACGGCCTTTTGCTAAATACTTCGCCATCTCGTCTTCCGGCACCATTCCGCCGCCGGTTGCCCACACCAGGTGGGTAACGTTGGTATGCGAATGAACCCGCACCGGCCCGGCCATCCCCGCCAGCGCCGACGGCTCCAGGCGGATCCCTTCCTCCTGCGCCAGCCAGCCGAGCATGTCGTACATGCTCTGGTCGGAAAGGGTGTAGAACCCGTCGAGCAGGCGTTCCATCGCGCGGCCCACGAAGCCGGAGGCGCGTCCTACCGCCAGCCCGTCCGCCGCCGTCACGTTATCAATGCCCAGATCCTGCACCGCGATCTCATCGTGCAGGCCGCTGTAGACGCCCAGCAGCATGCACGGGGAGTGCGTTGGCTCCGCGAAGAAGCAGTGGACGTTATCGCCAAAGGCCAGCTTCAGGCCAAACGCCACGCCGCCGGGGCCGCCGCCAACGCCGCACGGCAGGTAAACGTACAGAGGATGGTCCGCATCCACCACGCGGCCCTGTTCGGCAAACTGCGCCTTAAGGCGCTCACCTGCAACGGCGTAGCCCAGGAAAAGGGTGCGGGAGTTTTCATCGTCAATGAAGAAACAGTTCGGATCGCTTTCCGCCGCTTTTCGTCCCTGCTCCACCGCCACGCCGTAATCCTGCTCATATTCCACGACGATGACGCCGTGGCTGCGCAGTTTGGCTTTCTTCCACTCGCGGGCGTCGGCGGACATATGCACCGTCACCTTAAAGCCGATGCGTGCGCTCATAATGCCGATGGACATCCCGAGGTTGCCGGTTGAGCCTACCGCAATGCTGTACTGGCTGAAGAAGTCCTTAAAGCGTGGCTCCAGCAGAATGCTGTAGTCGTCGTCGATGCTCAGCAACCCGGCTTCCAGCGCCAGTTTTTCCGCATGGGTCAGCACCTCATAGATGCCGCCGCGCGCTTTAATCGAGCCGGAAATCGGCAGATGGCTGTCTTTTTTCAGCAGCAGCGTGCCGGGAATAGGCTTACCAGATTCTCTCTCCAGCCGCTTTTGCATCGCCGGGATCGCGACCAGCTCGGATTCGATAATCCCGCCCGTTACCGCCGTTTCCGGGAAGGCTTTCGCCAGATACGGCGCGAAGCGGTTGAGGCGCGCGTGCGCGTCGTCCACGTCGGCTTTGGTCAGCCCGACATAGGGCAACCCTTCTGCAAGCGTCGTGGTGCGCGGGTTAAGCCAGGTAGTTTCTTTCAGGGCGATCAGATCCTCAACCAGAGGAAACTGTGCGGTTAAAGTAGTGATAGTTGCGTTTTCCATAATACGTCTCTTCGCGCTCAGATAATGAAGGAAAGCAGGAATGTGCCGCCAAGTGCAAGTACCGAGGCGATAAACGTCGCCGTCGTATAGTATTTGAAGGTCTCATTCAGGGTCGCGCCGCAGTATTGCTTCACCAGCCAGAAGAGGGAATCGGTCACGATCGTGCAGCCAATGGCGCCAGAACCTATGGCAATGGTGATGATCTCCGGGCTCACGTTTGGATAGAGCGGCAGCATCGGCGCGACGATCGCCGTGGCGCCCATCATCGCCACCGTCGCGGAGCCTACGGCGGCATGCAGCACCAGCGCCACCAGCCAGGCGAGCAGGATAGGGTGCATGTGCAGGTTCGAGAGAATATGCGCCAGCGAGTCCGCCAGCCCGCTGGTTTTCAGGATGGCGTTAAACGCGCCGCCCGCGCCGATAATCAGCAAAATGTTGGCGATAGAGCCGAAGCCGTGCTCGGTGTGCGTCAGCATCGTGCCCATGCCCATATGCTGGCGTATCCCCAGCAGGTAGTAGGCGACAAACACGGCGATAAACATGGCGGTGATCGGGTTGCCGATAAACTCCAGCAGCGTATACAGCGTGCCTTCTTTTGCCATATTCAGCTCGGCAATGGTTTTCACCAGCATCAGGGCAATCGGCAGCAGCACCGTGAACAGCGTGGCGCCCAGCGACGGCAGGGTGTGCTCTTCCCGCACCTTCAGGTCTGAAAATTCCGTCGGAACCGGTTTAAACGGCAGACGGTTGCCGAGCAGTTTCAGGAACAGCGGGCCGCCGACCAACGAGGCCATCAGGCCCACCATCAAACCGTAGACAATGACCGTTCCGACGTCCGCGCCTAATTTATTGGTCACAAACAGCGCGGCCGGATGCGGCGGCACCACGCAGTGCACCGCCATCAGCGCGGTACAGAGCGGAATGGCCAGCTTGAGCAGCGACGTGTTGGTCTTTTTGGCGATGGAAAACGCCAGCGGGATCAGCAGTACCACACCCACTTCCACGAACAGCGTGATCCCGCAGATAAGGCCCACCAGCACCATAATCACGTCCGCCGACAGCCAGCGGCAGCGCTGCAACGCGATCCCGATGCGCTCTGCCGCGCCGGAGACTTCCATCATCTTGCCGAGAATGGTGCCCAGACCAATCACCGCCGCCAGGAAGCCCAGCGTACCGCCAATTCCGCTCTCAATGGCATTCACCATATCCAGCGGGCTCATCCCCATCATCGCGCCGACGAAAAAGCTCGCCAGCAGCAGCGCGAGGAACGGGTGAAACTTCAGCTTAACGATGGTTAAAACAATTAACACAATGCTGACCAGCAGCGTTGCCACAACCCAGACCTGAGATCCCATATCTCACCTCACCCTTATGTCATCTGTGGGTATTGGACGAAAAAACGGCGTGGGCTGACAAACGATATAAATTGGCGTTCAGGTGAGCCAGATTGGATCAACTGAGTGACTTCGGTCTAAAAAGCGCACTTAATGCGTATTAGGTTCACATAAATTCACCCTTGAGCGGTATGCTGAGCGCAGAAAACCCGCGTGAGAATTGTGATGACCGATGCGAATGAAGCCAGAAACCGCCTGTTAAACGGCTGGCAGCTGTCGAAAATGTACACCTTTGAAGTGGCCGCCCGGCATGAGTCTTTCGCCCTGGCGGCGGAGGAGCTGTCGCTCAGCCCAAGCGCGGTGAGCCACCGCATCAACCTGCTGGAAGAGGAGCTGGGCATACAGCTGTTCGTCCGCTCGCACCGGAAAGTCGAGCTGACGCAGGAGGGAAAGCGCGTTTACTGGACGCTAAAATCGTCCCTCGATACCCTGAATCAGGAGATCCTGGATATCAAAAACCAGGCGCTCTCCGGCACGCTGACGGTCTACTCCCGCCCGTCGATCGCCCAGTGCTGGCTGGTGCCCATGCTGGGGGACTTTACCCGCCGCTACCCGTCGATTTCACTCACCATCCTGACCGGCAATGATTACGTTAATATGCAGCGAACGGGCGTCGATCTGGCGCTCTATTTCGACGATACGCCGCCAAACCATCTCTCTCATCACTTCCTGATGGACGAGGAGATTTTGCCCGTCTGCTCGCCGCAGTATGCCCGCGAGCATGAGCTGCTGAAAAACCCCGATAACCTTAGCCACTGCACGCTGCTGCACGACCGTCAGGCCTGGAGCAACGATTCCGGTACGGATGAGTGGCTGAGCTGGGCGCAACATTTTGCGGTGAATATGCCGCCATCGTCGGGTATTGGTTTCGATCGTTCCGATTTAGCGATTATTGCGGCCATCAACCACGTCGGCGTCGCGATGGGCAGAAAGCGGCTGGTGCAGAAACGGCTCGAACGGGGCGAGCTTATCGCCCCGTTTGGTGAAAAGACCCTGAAATGCCATCAGCACTACTATATCTCGACGCTCTCTGGCCGACAGTGGCCGAAAATAGACGCCTTTATCGGCTGGCTGAGAGAACTGGCAGGTTGAAGAATTATTACGCTTTCGCTCTACACGAAATGTGAAAAAGCGTGCTAAATACAGGTAATGCTTTCGATTTATCCAGGGTAAACCGTGTTAAAGCCTTTTATTGCCTGTGCGTTACTGATCTCTTCCGGCTGGGCGATTGCCGCTGAGCCGCCGCTGACGGCTGCCCGTTATGCGCAGCAGCTGGGCGTCGGGATGGATGTGGACTGGGCGCGCACCGAGCGCGGCATACGCGAATTCGACCCGCTGGTGGTGCGCGATTTTCGTGCAAAAGGCATTACCCACGTGCGCATTCGCGTCGCCGATGAGCCGACGGAAGCGCGGCTAATTCACCTGCGCAAGCTGGTAGAAGCCTGCGAGCAGTATGGCGTGATCCCGATTATCGCTTATCAGGCTGATGAATATAAAAACGACCCGAAAGCCGATAACGAGAAAGAGACGATTAACTGGTGGATTGCCGTGGCGCACTATTTCGGTCAGAGCTATCCGCTGCTGGGTTTTGATCTCATTTATGAGCCGGCCGACAAGCTTAACCACAACCTCGCGTCGCTAAACCGCGTGTATGAAAAAACCATTAAAGCGATCCACGACATGGACCCGCAGCGCATGATCTTTGTTGCGCCACGCCTGCGCGCCGCGCCGGAGGATTTATCCAGCCTGAAGCTGCCCGCGCACAGCCAAAACTACCTGCTGGCAGAGTGGCATATTTTCCCGTGGGGGCCGCTGAAAAATAGCGGTAAATACCCGTGGACGTCCGGCACGGCGGCGGAGAAAGCGGCTATCCATAATCGCATCACTACCGCGCTACGCTGGCAGCAAAAAACCGGGCACGTGAGCTGGGTCGGGGGCTGGGGCGTGGGAGAGTCAAACCACCTTACGCCAACCGCTTCGCAAATGGCGTTCTCCACCTTTATGGCCTGCGAGCTGCAAAAGGCGAAAATCCCGTATGCGCTGAACGCGGATTTCCAGTTTTACGACGGGGAAGAGGGGGCCTGGCGGCCCGCGCCGGAGCCGTTACTGCAGGCGATGATTGCGCCCGTCTGTGAAAAACCCGGCGAGAAGCCGGGCCATCATGCGGTTAAACCGGCTGCTCGTGATGCGGAACACGCGACGCCAGCGGCAGCCAGCACAGTAAAATCAGCAGCCCCATCAGCGTCATCAGCAGGCCCAAACTAGCCTGCCCGGTCTGCGGCATCATCGCCGAGAGCCAGGCCAGCGCGCCGGAGCCGATATTCTGCAAACCGCCTACCAGCGCGCCAGCCGTGCCAGCGAGGAACGGGAACGGCTCCATCGCGCCGCTGGTCGCCAGCGGGAACAGCATCCCCGCGCCGAAGAAGAACAGCGCTGCCGGGATGAGCAGCGTCCAGACCGTCATCACGCCAAACAGCCCCGGTATCCACATCATCAGACCCGCCAGCAGACAGCTGATCACCGACTGCCACATCAGGGTGGAGAAGCGTTTATTTGGGCGTCCGGCAAACCACGCGCCGAAGAACGCCGCCGGGATCGGCAGAATAAACAGAATACTCACGACCATGCTGCTCAGGCCCAGACCCGCGCCCAGCAGCACGCCGGAACAGGCTTCAAACACCGCAATGCCCGCCAGGCCGCCGATCAGCATCAGCAGGTAGCAGGTAAACGACCCGTTGCCGAACAGCGTTTTATAGCTGGTGATAAGCTTCGTGCGCGGCGCGTCCTGCGGGCGCGTTTCCGGCATCCAGCGCGCCATGCTGAAGGTGACAATCACGCACAGCACCAGCAGGAAGGCGTAGCAGGCGCGCCAGGACCACATCGTGTCCAGCAGGCCGCCAATCAGCGGGGCGAGAAGCGGGCTGACCAGAATACCCATATTCAACAAGCTGTTGGCATGACGGAGCTGGGTGCCCTGATACATATCGCGCGGTAAGGTTCGCGCCATCACCCCACCGACGCCGGTCCCGACGCCCTGCAGGGCGCTGGCGGCAATCAGTACGGTCAGGCTGTGCGTGGTAATGGCAATCACCGTCGCCACCATGAAAATGCTCATGCCCACCAGGATCACCGGGCGACGCCCGACGCGGTCAGACAGCGGGCCGTAGAAGAGCTGCGAAACGCCATAGGTCAGCAGGTAGGCTGCCATCACGCTCTGCACCGCGCCCTCGCGGACGTTCAATTCCTTTGCCATGTCGGCAATCGCCGGAATGTAGATGGTTTGCGCCATCTGCCCGACGGCCACCAGTAACACCAGCATCAACAATAAGTTAACGTTCCTTTGTTTTTTCATGTCGCTGAATACTTTTGCCAAAAGAGAAAAATGAAGAATAAGTGACTGCGCATTCCCATAAATGCGCGAGGAATCTACCACAGAGAGATGACAATTTAAGCATTGTCGTGGTGAATGAAAAAACCGGGAAAGGCAGGATTTGTAAACAAGAACGGCAACTAATGTTGCCAGTGATCTACGCCAGGCGCAGCAGAATGGCTCCGCCGGCAATACCCAGCGCCGCCGCGATGCGCAGGCCCGCAACCTTCTCTTTTAAAAGGACAAACGCGATCAGTGCCCCAAAGAGTATGGAGGTTTCACGCAGCGCCGCGACCACCGCCAGCGGTGCCTGCGTCATGGCCCAAAGCGCCAGACCGTAAGAGCCCATGGTGCCCACCCCGCCGAGTAACCCCTTTTTCCAGTGCAGGCGCAGGTAGCCGGACGCCTCGCGCCGACGCGCCACCATCGCCCAGCTCAGCAGGCAGAAGCCGTTCATAAAGAAGGTCCACAGCGTGTAGCCCAGCGCGGTGTCCGACAGCCGCACGCCGGTGCCGTCCACCAGCGTATACCCGGCAATGAAGCAGGCGTTCAGCAGCGCCAGCCAGATCCCTTTGCGTGACTGCATGCGGCCATGCATCGCCATCGCCAGAATCGAAAGGCAAATTACCCCGATGCCGGACCAGGCGAGCCAGGAGAGACGATCGCCGAGCGCCAGCACGCCGATCAGCGCCACCAGCAGCGGGGCGGTGCCGCGCATCAGGGGATAGGTCTGGCTCATATCGGAGACCTGATAGGTCTTCGCTACCAGCACGGTGTACACCACCTGTAAGGCGCAGGAGACGATCAAAAACGGCCAGCTTGCAGCAGATGGCTGTGGGGAAAACGGCAGTAAGACCAGAGCGATAAGCGTGGCGGATCCGCTGACGCTTATCGCGGAATAGAGCTTGTCCGTTCCGGCCTTAACGATGGCGTTCCAGCTGGCATGCAGCAGCGCGGCGAAGAGCAAAATGCAGAAAACGGTGGTGGTCATGGCGTATCGGGTGATGAATTGTCACTCAACTGTAACATTCACACCCTGATGCTGCCAGCCGGTTACACGGCACAAAAAAGGCGGTGCGTCACCCGCGGTTCGTCCGAGACCAGCGTAAAACCCGCCCGATTATAAAACCCGTAGGCACTGTCCGGCGCGTGGGTATTCAGAAAATCAAACCAGATGCTGGCATCGGCCATCACCACGGTTAAAAGCTGTTTGCCAATGCCCAGCCCGCGGCACTTCTCGCTGACGTAGAGATGGCGAATACGTCCGGCGCGCGGCTGCTGGCTGAACGGATCGCGGTTGAGGCCGCATACGCCGACCAGCTTGCCGTTAAGAAACGCGCCCAGCAGCTTTTCTCCCGGCGCGTTAAAGCGGTTCTCGCCGCGCTGCCAGTTCTCTTCCAGCCTGCGCAGCATGTTGAAATTCAGTGCGATACTTTCAGCCTTCAGGGCGATATACCCCGGTTCATCCGGTGTGACGGGCTCAATTAACAGACGCGACATAGCATTCCCTCGTTATTAAAGAGGGGCGGTTGCCCGCCCCTCTCAGGTGCGACTTGAACCTGAATTACCGAAGGAATTTCAGGACAGCATCAAGCAGTTGCAGTACTGCAACAATGAGTTTGAGGATAAGTATCACCATATCCACTACGCTCATACGCGTCTCCTTTTGGTTAAAAGGAGCACGATGCTGGCGTACCTTTCCGCCGCCTGTTGCCAGCACCTGGATTGACGTAACACAGTGTGCTCACTTCAGGGGTTAAGGCACTGACGGCACCACCCGTTTCAGCCAAGACTTCGTTGCGCCGGTAAAACTGCGGCCCCCTCGCTCACTGCGAACACCCTCAGTATAGATAAATACTGTATGCATGAACAGTATTTTTTGGACAAAATCAGGAAGGCGATCCATACTCAAAAACGTCAAAATCCGTGCCGGAATTGCGCGTTCGTCTTCGATCGCGTATACTTTTTGCGTTGACGTAACACAGTGTGTTCTGCGGCGACCAACCGCAAACCCTGATAAAAACCTCGCTCCGGCGGGGTTTTTTGTTTTCATCCCCCAACAAACGAAACGTGATCCCTGACGCATTTTTGCGCAGATGAAAATATTTCCATTGTCACGCCCGAAAACCTGTGTTTGTATAAATTCCATCAATGATTCCAAACACAGGTCCCCAATGACTTCATCCATCTTCACTTCGACCCTACTAAAAACTGCGCAACCAGCCGCAGTGGTCGTCGTGCGTGTGGTGGTGGTCGTCGGCAATGCGCCGTAGGGACTGGATCAACACACGAATCCAAAACCCCGCCGGCGCAAACCGGGCGGGGTTTTTCGTTTAGGACCCTCCCCGGAACGTCGGCCCAGAAGAAAAGGACTGGAGCATGGCAAGTTCGGGCACAACATCCACCACGACGCGTTTTACTGGCGCGCAGCTGATCGTTCATCTGCTGGAACGGCAGGGCATCACCACGGTTGCGGGTATCCCTGGCGGCACGGTGCTGCCGCTGTACGATGCGTTAAGCCAAAGCACGCAGATCCGCCACGTGCTGGCGCGCCACGAGCAGGGGGCAGGCTTTATTGCTCAGGGCATGGCGCGTACGCAGGGCAAACCGGCGGTCTGTATGGCCTGCAGCGGCCCTGGCGCAACCAACCTGGTGACCGCCATCGCCGACGCGCGTCTCGACTCCATTCCGCTGATCTGCATTACCGGCCAGGTACCGTCCTCGATGATCGGCACCGATGCGTTCCAGGAAGTGGACACCTACGGCATCTCTATCCCCATCACCAAACATAACTATTTAGTTCGCGATATCAGCGAGCTTCCTCAGGTTATCAGCGATGCGTTCCGCATTGCGCAGTCTGGCCGCCCGGGCCCGGTGTGGATAGACATTCCTAAGGATGTCCAGACCGCAGAGATCGAGATCGACGTGCTGCCGGAGCCGGGCGACCGTGCCCCCGCGCCCGAATTCAGCGCTGAGAGCGTGCGCGATGCCGCCGCCATGATTAACGCTGCCAAACGCCCGGTGCTCTATCTGGGCGGTGGGGCGATTAACGCTGCGGATGAAATCCGCGAGTTTGCGGAAAAAGCCAACCTGCCAACCACCATGACCCTGATGGCGCTGGGTATGCTGCCTAAAGCGCACCCGCTCTCTCTCGGCATGCTGGGCATGCACGGCGCGCGCAGCACCAACTACATCCTGCAAGAGGCGGATTTGCTGATTGTTATGGGCGCGCGTTTTGATGACCGGGCGATTGGCAAAACCGAGCAGTTCTGCCCGAACGCGAAGATCATTCACGTGGATATCGATCGCGCCGAGCTGGGTAAAATCAAGCAGCCGCACGTGGCGATTCAGGGCGACGTGGCGGAAGTGCTGGCGCAGCTGATCCCGCAGACGGACGCAGCCGAGCGCGCCGACTGGCGCCAGCTGGTGGCCGATCTGCAGCGCGAGTTCCCGGGAGCCATACCAACAGAAGGCGACCCGCTGAGCCACTACGGGCTGATCAACGCCGTGGCCGCCTGCGTGGACGACAGCGCGATTATCACCACCGACGTCGGCCAGCATCAGATGTGGACCGCCCAGGCCTACCCGCTGAACCGTCCGCGCCAGTGGCTGACCTCCGGCGGGCTGGGAACCATGGGCTTCGGCCTGCCCGCGGCGGTTGGTGCGGCGCTGGCTAATCCGGACCGCAAGGTCATCTGCTTCTCCGGAGACGGCAGCCTGATGATGAACATTCAGGAAATGGCGACCGCGGCCGAAAACCAGTTAGACGTGAAAATCATCCTGATGAACAACGAGGCGCTGGGTCTGGTGCACCAGCAGCAGAGCCTGTTCTACAAGCAGGGCGTGTTTGCCGCGACCTATCCGGGGATGATTAACTTTATGCAGATTGCCGCCGGTTTTGGCCTGCATACCTGCGATCTGAACGCGGAAGAAGACGCCCACGCGGCGCTGCAGGCGGCGATTTCTCGCCCCGGCCCGGCGCTGATCCACGTGCGTATCGACCCTGAACAAAAAGTGTATCCGATGGTGCCGCCGGGTGCGGCAAATACTGAGATGGTGGGGGAATAAGCCATGCAGAAACAATGTGATAACGTCATTCTGGAACTCACCGTCCGCAACCACCCTGGCGTCATGACCCACGTCTGCGGGCTCTTTGCCCGCCGGGCGTTTAACGTGGAAGGCATTCTCTGCTTGCCGATTCAGGGCAGCGAGCACAGCCGCATCTGGCTACTGGTCAACGACGATCAGCGTCTGGAGCAGATGATGGCGCAGATCGACAAGCTGGAAGACGTCACCAAAGTGGCGCGCAACCAGTCCGATCCCACCATGTTTAACAAAATTGCGGTGTTTTTCGAGTAAATCACTTAAGGTAAGAGGCTTTTGCCGGATGGCGCTGCGCTTATCCGGCCTACAAGGACTTTACACGTAGGCCGGATAAGGCGTTTACGCCGCCATCCGGCGTGTTCACGCATCAGGATCAACCCATGACCACCATCGCTCTCATCGACGACCACCTTATCGTCCGCTCCGGCTTTGCCCAGCTTTTAAACCTCGAACCGGATTTTCAGGTCGTGGCCGAGTTTGGCTCCGGTCGTGAAGCGCTGGCGGGCCTGCCGGGGCGCGGGGTGCAGGTCTGTATCTGCGACATCTCGATGCCGGATCTCTCCGGGCTGGAGCTGCTAAGCCAGCTGCCGAAAGGGATGGCGACGATTATGCTGTCGGTCCACGACAGCCCGGCGCTGGTCGAGCAGGCGCTCAACGCGGGCGCGCGCGGCTTCCTCTCTAAACGCTGTAGCCCCGACGAACTGATCGCCGCGGTGCGCACCGTCTCCACCGGCGGCTGCTATTTAACGCCGGATATCGCCATCAAGCTGGCGGCCGGACGTCAGGATCCGCTCACCAAACGCGAGCGTCAGGTTGCGGAAAAACTCGCGCAGGGGATGTCGGTAAAAGAGATTGCCGCCGAGCTGGATCTGTCCCCGAAAACCGTACACGTTCACCGCGCCAACCTGATGGAAAAACTTAACGTCAGCAACGACGTCGAGCTGGCGCGCCGCATGTTCGACAGCTGGCAATGAGTCCCGTCTTTTCGCGGCTGATCGCCGTTGTCGCCAGCTTTTTTATCTTCTCCGCCGCCTGGTTTTGCCTGTGGAGCATCAGCCTGCACCTGGTGGAACGCCCCGAGCTGGCGGTGCTGCTGTTTCCCTTCGGCCTGCGTCTGGGGTTAATGCTCCAGTGTCCGCGCGCCTACTGGCCGGTTTTGCTCGGCGCAGAGTGGCTGATGCTGGTCTGGCTGGCGCAGGAAGTCGCCCTCGCGCACCTGCCCTTATTGATGACCGGAAGCCTGCTAACGCTTCTCCCGGTTGCGCTCATTTCCCGCTACCGCCACCAGCGCGACTGGCGCACGCTGCTGCGTCAGGGGGCGGCGCTGATTGCCGCCGCGCTGCTGCAGTCGCTTCCGTGGATAGGCGAGAAGGAGATGCTCAACGCCCTGCTGCTGACCCTGACCGGCGGCCTGACGCTGGCACCAACCTGCCTCGTGATCTGGCACTACCTCACCAGCACCGTCTGGCAGCCGCTCGGTCCGGCGCTGGTTTCCCAACCGGTGAACTGGCGCGCCCGGCACCTCATCTGGTATCTGCTGCTGTTTGTGGTGAGCCTGTGGCTCCAGCTTGGCCTTCCCGCCGAGCTTTCACGCTTCACGCCGTTTTGTCTGGCGCTTCCAATCATTGCCCTGGCCTGGCACTACGGCTGGCAGGGGGCGCTGATCGCCACGCTGATGAACGCCATCGCGCTGATTGCCAGCCAGACCTGGCACGATCATCCGGTGGATCTGCTGCTTTCCCTGCTGGCCCAGAGCCTGACCGGGCTGTTGCTCGGCGCGGGCATACAGCGCCTGCGCGAGCTGAACCAGTCCCTGCAAACCGAGCTGGCGCGCAACCGCCGTCTGGCGGAGCGTCTGCTGGAGACGGAAGAGAGCGTGCGGCAGGAGGTCGCCCGCGAGCTGCACGACGATATCGGGCAGACCATCACCGCCATCCGCACCCAGGCGGGCATTGTCCAGCGCCTGGCGGCGGAAAACGCGGGCGTGAAGCAGGGCGGGGCGCATATCGAACAGCTTTCGCTGGGCGTCTATGACTCCGTTCGCCGCCTGTTAGGACGGCTGCGCCCGCGCCAGCTTGACGACCTTACGCTTGAGCAGGCGGTGCGTTCCCTGATGCGCGAGATGGAGCTGGAAAGCCGCGGGATTATCAGCCATCTCGACTGGCGTATTAACGAGCCTGCGCTGAGCGAAGGCCAGCGCGTGACGCTGTTCCGCGTCTGTCAGGAGGGGCTGAACAATATCGTCAAGCACGCCAGCGCCAGCGCGGTCACGATCCAGGGCTGGCAGCAGGACGAGCGCCTGATGCTAGTGATTGAAGACGACGGCTGCGGCCTGCCGCCGGGATCCGGCCAGCAGGGCTTTGGCCTGGCGGGCATGCGCGAGCGCGTGAAGGCGCTCGGCGGCACGCTGAACATCTCCTGCACCCACGGGACGCGCGTCAGCGTCAGCCTGCCGCTACGGAGTTACCATGTTTAAAACCCCTGCCAGCGCCGCGCCGATAGGCGACAAAGCGGAAATCGACGCCCGTTACCGCTACTGGCGTCGCCATATCCTGATGACCATCTGGCTCGGCTACGCGCTGTTCTACTTCACCCGCAAAAGCTTCAACGCCGCCGCGCCGGAAATCCTCGCCAGCGGCGTGATGACGCGCACCGATATCGGCCTGCTGGCGACGCTGTTTTACATCACCTACGGCCTGTCGAAGTTCTTCTCCGGCACCGTCAGCGACCGCTCCAACGCGCGCTATTTTATGGGCGTTGGGCTGATCGCCACCGGTGTGGTGAACATCCTGTTTGGTTTCTCCACCTCGCTGTGGGCCTTTGCCCTGCTGTGGGCGCTGAACGCCTTTTTCCAGGGCTGGGGCGCGCCGGTCTGCGCCCGCCTGCTCACCGCCTGGTACTCGCGCAACGAGCGCGGCGGCTGGTGGGCAATCTGGAACACCGCGCATAACGTCGGCGGGGCGCTGATCCCTATGGTGGTGGGTGCCGCGGCGCTGCACTACGGCTGGCGTGCGGGGATGATGATTGCCGGTGGCCTCGCGATTGTCGCCGGGCTGTTCCTCTGCTGGCGCCTGCGCGACAGGCCGCAAACCGTCGGCCTGCCGCCGGTGGGCGACTGGCGACACGACGAGATGGAGATTGCCCAGCAGCAGGAAGGCGCGGGGCTGACCCGCAGGGAGATCCTCACCAAATACGTGCTGAAAAATCCGTACATCTGGCTGCTGTCGCTCTGCTACGTGCTGGTCTACGTGGTGCGCGCGGCGATCAACGACTGGGGCAACCTGTACATGTCCGAGACGCTCGGCGTGGATCTGGTGACCGCCAACTCGGCGGTGACGATGTTCGAGCTGGGCGGGTTTATCGGCGCGCTGGTGGCGGGCTGGGGCTCGGACAAGCTGTTCAACGGCAACCGTGGTCCGATGAACCTGATTTTCGCCGCCGGGATTTTGCTCTCCGTCGGCTCGCTGTGGCTGATGCCGTTCGCCAGCTACGTGATGCAGGCGGCGTGCTTCTTCACCACCGGCTTCTTCGTGTTTGGCCCGCAGATGCTGATCGGCATGGCGGCGGCGGAATGTTCCCACAAAGAGGCGGCAGGCGCGGCGACGGGCTTTGTCGGGCTGTTTGCCTACCTCGGCGCATCGCTCTCCGGCTGGCCGCTGGCGCGGGTGATCGACGTCTGGCACTGGAGCGGTTTCTTCGCGGTGATCGCCATCGCGGCGGGGATTTCCGCGCTGCTGCTGCTGCCCTTCCTGCACGCGCAGGCCCCGCGCGAGGTGAGCGAAGCGTGATGCGTCTCACCTTTTCACCCCGAATGGCGCAAAACCAGGAAATTTTCCCGGTTTTACCTGGACGCTGTCTCAGGCATCTCTCCCGGCTGATTTTTACAATGCCTGCCATTCGCAGGTAAAAATCAGCTCAGGAGCAAACCATGCTGGCCTTCCTCAACCAGGTGCGCAAGCCGACCCTGGATCTGCCGCTCGACGTGCGGCGCAAGATGTGGTTCAAACCGTTCATGCAGTCCTATCTGGTGGTCTTCATCGGCTACCTGACCATGTACCTGATCCGCAAAAACTTTAACATCGCGCAGAACGACATGATCTCAACCTACGGGCTGAGCATGACGCAGCTGGGGATGATTGGCCTGGGCTTCTCCATCACCTACGGCGTGGGTAAAACCGTTGTGTCCTACTACGCGGACGGCAAAAACACCAAGCAGTTCCTGCCGTTTATGCTGATCCTCTCCGCCATCTGTATGCTCGGCTTCAGCGCCAGCATGGGCGCGGGCTCCGTCAGCCTGTTTATGATGATCGCCTTCTACGCCCTGAGCGGCTTCTTCCAGAGTACCGGCGGGTCGTGCAGCTACTCCACCATCACCAAATGGACCCCGCGCCGCAAGCGTGGTTCGTACCTCGGCATGTGGAACATCTCCCACAACCTCGGCGGGGCGGGGGCGGCTGGCGTAGCGCTGTTTGGCGCAAACTACCTGTTCGACGGCCACGTGATCGGCATGTTTATCTTCCCGTCGATTATCGCCCTGATTGTCGGCTTTATCGGCCTGCGCTACGGCAGCGACTCCCCGGAATCTTACGGCCTCGGCAAAGCCGAAGAGCTGTTCGGCGAGGAGATCAGCGAAGAGGACAAAGAGACCGAAGAAAACGAGATGTCCAAATGGCAGATCTTTGTTGAGTACGTGCTGAAAAACAAAGTGATCTGGCTGCTGTGCTTCTCAAACATCTTCCTCTACGTGGTGCGTATTGGTATTGACCAGTGGTCGACCGTGTATGCCTTCCAGGAGCTGAAGCTCTCTAAAGAAGTGGCGATTCAGGGCTTCACCCTGTTCGAAGTGGGCGCCCTGGTCGGCACGCTGCTGTGGGGCTGGCTCTCCGATCTCGCCAACGGCCGTCGTGCGCTGGTGGCCTGCGTCGCGCTGGCGCTGATTATCGCCACGCTCGGCGTCTACCAGCATGCCAGCAACCAGTACGTTTACCTGGCGTCCCTGTTCGCGCTCGGCTTCCTGGTGTTTGGTCCACAGCTGCTGATCGGCGTGGCGGCAGTCGGCTTCGTACCGAAAAAAGCGATCGGCGCCGCCGATGGGATTAAGGGCACCTTCGCCTACCTGATCGGCGACAGCTTCGCCAAGCTGGGTCTGGGGATGATCGCCGACGGCACGCCAATTTTCGGCCTCACCGGCTGGGCGGGCACCTTCGCGGCGCTGGATGCGGCGGCCATCGGCTGTATCGTCCTGATGGCAATGGTCGCGGTGCTGGAAGAACGTAAGATTCGCCGTGAAAATCGCGCGCAGAAATTAAAAACAGCCTGAGTGTGCAGGTAACTTCTTTGCCCGGTGTGTGATGCCGGGCTTTTTTATATTGATCCCGACGGCATTAACTCCTCTTCTCCCAATTCTTCAACATCTTTTCCTTTCACTATTATGGTGCCACCCGCTGTCGAGGCGCTGCGTTTCCCGCTATGATGAGCGGCTATTCATAGGAGAACGCATGGTCTGGATAATGCTGGCAACGCTTGCCGTGGTGTTTGTGGTGGGATTTCGCGTCCTGACCTCAGATTCCCGCCGCGCCATCAAACGTTTGAGCGAGCGTCTGGGGATCACCCCGATGCCGGTTGAGTCGATGATCGACCAGTTCGGTAAAACGTCGGGCAATGAGTTTATCCGCTACCTTGAGCGGCCGGACGAGGCGCATCTGCAAAACGCCGCGCAGGTGCTGCTCATCTGGCAGGTTTGCATTGTCGACGGCAGCGAGGAGAACCTGCACGCCTGGCACCGCATGCTGCGTAAAGCCCGCCTTGCCGCGCCGATTACCGATGCGCAAATTCGTCTGGCGCTTGGCTTCATGCGCGAGATGGAGCCCGATCCGCAGGAGCTAAACGCTTTCCAGCTTCGCTATAACCAGCTCTTCCTGCCGGAAGAGGGCGTGTTTTACCTGCACTGATCCCCTGTAAAAACGACAAAAGTTGTCAAATCGTTAAATCCGTCACACTTTTGATGATAAACTGCGCGACTTTTCCGCACGTTTTTATCTTCAGGTGACGCCATGACAGAACATATCCAGCCCACGACCAGACCGCAGACCAAAGAGGTTTCTCGCCCCAACTGGTCGGCCGTTTTCGCCGTGGCGTTCTGCGTCGCCTGCCTGATTACCGTTGAGTTTCTGCCGGTGAGCCTGCTGACGCCGATGGCGCAGGATTTGGGCATTTCCGAGGGCGTGGCGGGGCAGTCCGTCACCGTTACCGCCTTCGTGGCGATGTTCGCCAGCCTGTTTATCACCCAGGTGATTGGCACCATCGACCGTCGCAAGGTGGTCATTCTGTTCAGCGTGCTGCTGACGCTCTCCTGCCTGCTGGTCTCCTTCGCGGAAAGCTTCACCCTGATGCTGCTGGGGCGCGCCTGCCTGGGGCTGGGATTAGGCGGTTTCTGGGCGATGTCGGCCTCGCTCACGATGCGACTGGTGCCCGCGCGGACGGTGCCAAAAGCGCTTTCCGTTATCTTCGGTGCGGTCTCTATCGCGCTGGTGATTGCCGCGCCGCTCGGCAGCTTCCTCGGCGGGATTATCGGCTGGCGTAACGTCTTCAACGCCGCGGCGGTGATGGGCCTGCTCTGCATCATTTGGGTGTGGAAAGCGCTACCGTCGCTACCGGGCGAAGCGGCGCACCACAAACAGAACATGTTCGCGCTGCTGAAGCGCCCCGGCGTGCTGGCGGGGATGACCGCTATCTTTATGTCCTTTGCCGGGCAGTTTGCCTTCTTTACCTATATCCGCCCGGTGTTTATGACCATGGCGGGCTTTGACGTGGACGGCCTGACGCTGGTGCTGCTGAGCTTTGGTATCGCCAGCTTTGTCGGCACCTCGCTGTCTTCCCAGTTCCTGAAACGCTCCCTGAAGGTGGCGCTGGCGGGTGCGCCGCTGGTGCTGGCAGCGAGCGCAGCGGTGCTGGTGCTGTGGGGCAGCGATAAGTGGGTGGCGTCTACCATCGCGATTATCTGGGGGTTGGCCTTTGCCCTGGTGCCGGTGGGCTGGTCGACGTGGATCACCCGCACGCTTGCCGATCAGGCGGAAAAAGCCGGGTCGATTCAGGTGGCGGTGATCCAGCTGGCAAATACCTGCGGCGCGGCCATTGGCGGCGTGGCGCTCGACCATTTGGGGCTGACGTCACCGCTGGTGATCTCCGGCACGCTGATGCTGCTGACCGCGCTGCTGGTGGCGGGGAAGGTTAAGGCAAAGTAAGTCAATTTCCCCCCTCACCCCGGCCCTCTCCCCAAAGGGGCGAGGGTGAAAAGACAGCACCGAGCCGTCCCCTCTCCCCTGTGGGGAGAGGGTTAGGGTGAGGGGACATCAGGCTACGCCGATGTCTGAACCCGTCTTCTCGAATCCATTGAAATCAACACTACCGACGACACAATCAATAGCGTCCCCAGCCAGTCCGGCAGGGTGAACGCCACTCCCAGCAACACCACCGACAGCAGCGCGCTGCTCAAGGGTTCGGCGCAGCTCAGAATGCTCGCCTTCGGCCCGCCGATCATCTGTGCACCTTTCAGGTACAGGCTGAACGTTAGCGCCGTGCCAATCACCACCAGATAGAAAAACGCCAGCAGCAGGCTGCCGTCAATCACAAAGGTGGTCCCGCGCCCGGCGTAGAACGGCGTCAGCATTAGCCCGGCAATCAACATGCTCCAGCCGACAATCGGCAGCGTGCCGTAGCGGGCGATCAGCGTTGACGGATACGTCGTGTAAAACGCGGCGGCAAACGCCGAGGCGATGCCGAAGAACAGCGCGGCAGGCGAGATGGAGAGCGAGGTCGGGTCGCCGTGGGTGACCAGCAGAAACGTACCGACAAGCGACGTCATGATGGCCGACAGCACAAAGACGCCGGGGCGCTTTTTCCGCGCCAGGGCGAACCAGGCCACGATAATGGTCGGCGAGAGGAACTGCAGCACGGTAGCGGTCGCCGCGTTGGATTTCTCAATCGTCAGCAGGAAGGTGAGCTGCACGGTGAGCGCGCCGACGAGTGAGAAAATCAGCAGGCTGAGGGCGTCTTTGCGATGTTTGATGACCGAGAAAATCTTATCGCCGTGAACGAAGGAGAGCGTCAGCAGGATCACGCCGGTAAACAGCAGGCGAACCATGGTCAGGTAAGGCGAAGAAATGTGGCTTTTCTCCATGATGTACTGCGCGCAAACGCCGGAACTGCCCCATAAAACGGCGGCGATCAGGACGTTTAGCATCCCTTTACGTGTGGAACCCATTTTCTCCCCTGCGATGTTGTCGTTAATTCGGTCAACAGCATAGCATGGTTGTGTGCGACCTGATGCCCTCACCCCGGCCCTCTCCCACGTGGAGAGGGAGCAAACACTAAAAACGGCAACTTGCGTTGCCGTTTTGCTTCTACCTTGCTTAGAACCACGCCTCCCACATCGCGCCGACGTTGAAGTCGTCGAGCGTTTCGTCTTTGGTATTGTTCACGCGCGCGGTGCGTTCGTTATCCACCTTGCCGCCGGTCACGTAGAAGCGCAGCATCGGGCGGAACTCCGGTCCCATGGCGATAGACATGTTCTGGGACAGGGTCAGCTTCCAGCCCTTGTTGTCGCCACCGTTGTCGTAATCCACGTGCTGCCAGCCCGCTTCCAGCCAGGTGGAGTGAACGTCGTTCCACCAGTGCATCGGTCGCACGATGGCGTTGTAGTTTTTGCGGTTGTCGGTCTTATCGCGGCTGTTGTCGTAGTCGTGGAAGGCGAGGATGTACTCCACCTGCGTGGCCTGGGTGAATTTGTACAGTCCTTCGAAGCTGGCGTAGACCGTGGTCAGATCCTCGGTTTTGTTGAACACGCTGTTGTCCGCGTTATCGGAGTAGCGGGCGATCACCTTGTTCACGCCGCTGTCGTTGGTGTGGCTCAACACCACGCCGCCCTGCCACGCGTTCAGACGCTCGTCGCTCTCCACCGCCTTGGAGTCAAAGCCGTAGTTGGCGTACAGCTCCATGTCGATCGGGCCGAGCTTCATGCCGTGGATTTTTGAGGTCGCGGCGTAGTTGCCTTTGTCGCCCGTGCCGGAACCGCCGGTACAGGTGATGCGCGACGGGTTGGCTTCATCTTCCATCACTTCCGGGCTACAGGATTCCACCGCCGCCACGGCGGCCACGTCGAACTGCACGCCGCCGATGTCGAAGTTCTTCACCCCGGCGCCCTGGCCGTCGTGGTTCATCCAGAAGTAATCGTTGATGCCCTGCTGCGGACGCTGGTGGAAGTCACGACCTGCCCAGAAATAGGCGTTCGGGTTGGAGGCCATAATGTTGGTCACCCCCGCGTAGGCTTTTTTCAGGTTAACTTCGTCGCCCCAGTGATCGATCATCACGTTAACGTCCCAGATGGCGCCGTTTTCACCCTTGAAGGCCTTGGAGAGCTGGAATTCCCCGCCGTTGCCTTCGTTGCCCAGACGACCAATGGCGGACGCGCCGTTGTACGAGCCGTCCACCGCGACGTATTTCTGATCGGCGGCCTGGAAGTGCGCGCCGTACCGAGCGTAGCCGGTAAATTTAATTCCGAACGGGATCGCCATATCCGGAGATTGCGCCGCGCTTTGCGGCTCGGTCACCACGTCCGCTTTTTTCGCGACCGCCGCATCCATTTTGGCCTGACGTTCGGCGAGGGCTTTATCCACCGCTTTCGCCACAATGGCGTCGATTTGCTCCTGGGTGAATTCCTGCGCGAGCACGGAAATTGGGCAAAGCGCGGCGATAACCGCCATGGTTAATGGAAGTTTTTTAATCGTATTCATGGTTATCTCAATATAGTTTAATTTTATTCAGACAATAACCATCCCGCTCCGATCTGACAGAGTATGTCGCTATCATCAGAACAAGTGGATCTCTATTTAGGGTACAGAGGTATTACAATAATTATTTCGCCATAGACTATCTCTGATATAAATGAATAATTTCTTCGGACAGTTCACGCGCTAATAATGAATTCATTAAATGATCCTGCGCGTGCACCATAATTAACATCATCGGCTGGCGGCCTTCGCCCGCATCCTGCTCGATCAGTTTGGTCTGCATCTTGTGCGCCTGGCGCGCGTAGCCGTCGGCTTCGCGCAGCAGGCTTTTGGCTTCGTCAATATTGCCCTGGCGCGCCGCGTGCAGCGCTTCAAAGCACAGGCTGCGGGACTGTCCGGCATTGACGATAATTTCCATTACGGCTTCTTCTAATGCGATCATCATCATTACTCTTTTTCAAAACTATTATTTAACGCGGTAGCGGCAAACCACTCTCCGCTTTTCTTAATGGTGCGTTTCTGCGTCTCTAAATCGAGCTGGATAAATCCGTAGCGATTTTTATACGCGTTGCACCACGACCAGTTATCAATAAACGTCCACATATGGTAGCCGAGACAATTGCACCCTTCGCTAATACCCTTATGCAGCCAGGCTAAATGTTCGGAAATAAACTCGATGCGGTACCGATCGTTAATCTGGCCATTTTCAATAAAACGCTGCTCGTTTTCGACGCCCATGCCGTTTTCAGAAATAAAGCAGCGTGGGTTGCCGTAATTGTCGCGCAGGTTAACCAGAATATCGTAAATACCCGGCTCGTAGATTTCCCAGCCGCGGTACGGGTTTATCTTGCGGCCCGGCATCTCGTAATTATCGAAGAACCACTCCGGCATAAACGGCGCCTGCGGGTTCACCGCGCTGTCGCGACACTTCACGCGACGCGGCTGATAGTAATTCACGCCGAGCAGGTCGATTTTCCCTTCCGCAATCAGGAAGCCGTCTTCCGGTTTACAGGCGGGTAATTGATCGCAGGATTTCAGCAGCGCTACGAGATCTGCCGGGTATTCGCCGCGCAGGACCGGGTCAAGGAAGCTGCGGTTAAACATCAGATCCGCGATGTGCGCCGCCTTCACGTCTGCCGGGTTCTGCGAGCGCGGGTACGACGGCGTCAGGTTCAGCACGATGCCAATCTCCCCCGCGTAATGCCCGGCGCGGTAGGCCTGAACCGCCTTCGCATGGGCCAGCACGGTGTGATACGCCACGGTGGCTGCCCGACGAAAATCCACCACGTTCGGGTAGTGGAAATCGTAGAGATAACCGCCTTCCACCGGCACGATCGGCTCGTTGAAGGTAAACCAGTGCAGCACGCGATCGCCGAACAGCTCAAAGCAAATCTGCGCATAGCGGGCGTAGGCGTCCACCACGTCGCGGTTTTCCCAGCCGCCGATCTCCTGCATCGCCATCGGCATGTCGAAATGGAACAGGGTCATAAACGGCGTGATGCCCTGTTCATTCAGCTCATCAATGACCTGATTGTAAAAATCGACCGCTTCCGGGTTCACTTCACCGATACCGTCGGGGATCAGGCGCGCCCAGCTAATCGAGGTGCGAAAGCTGTTGTGGTTCAGCTGCTTTAACAGCTGAATATCCGTTTTCCAGTGCTGATAAAACGTGGAGGTCTGCTGCGGCCCCACGCCGTTGTGAAAACGGTTTGGCTCGCGGGCAAACCAGTAATCCCACGTGGTTTCCCCCTCTCTTGCCCCTTCCGTCTGGAGAGCGGAGCTTGCGCTGCCCCACCAGAAGTTATCGGGAAATGCGTATTTCATGACTCTTCCTCTTTGACTTAATTGCTGGCGGTCTCGGCGGCGCCGACGGTTGCCTGGACCTTCTGCTCTTCGTTTTTGATGAGCGTACGCTCATAGGCGCGCAGGAACGGCAGGTACATCAGCGCGGACATCACCATACAGACCAGGCACATCACCACCGGGCTCAGCGCCCAGTTTGCCGCCCACGAGGCGCCAATCGGTGCAGGGGTGGTCCACGGGGTCAACGAGACGACCTGCGCCAGCCAGCCGAGTTTGGTTGCCGCGTACGCCAGGCAGGCGTTGACCAGCGGAACGAACACGAACGGGATAAACAGCATCGGGTTCATGATGATCGGCGCGCCGAACAGAATCGGTTCGTTGATGTTGAAGAAGCTTGGCACCACGCCCATTTTGCCGATGGTGCGCAGGTGGGTAACGCGGCTGCGCAGCAGCAGGAACGCCAGCGGCAGCGTGGAGCCTACGCCGCCAATCAGCAGGTAGTGATCCCAGAAGCCCTGGAGGTAAACGTGCGGCAGCGCCGCGCCGGCCGCCAGCGCCGCCTGGTTTGCCGAGAGGTTCGCCATCCAGAACGGGTTCATGATGCCGGTGACGATCAGCGAGCCGTGAATACCGGCGAACCAGAAGATCTGGCACAGCAGCACGGAGAGCAGAATGGCGGGCAGGGAGTCAGAGGCGGACACCAGCGGCTCCAGCAGGTGCATGATCGCCTGCGGTATGATCATTCCGGTCTGCGCTTCAATGAACAGGTTCAGCGGGTGCAGCGTACCGATCACCACCATCACCGGGATCAGGATCTCAAACGAGCGCGCCACGCCGGTCGGGACTTCCTTCGGCAGGCGAATGGTCACGTTGTTCTGCTTCAGCCACGCGTAGACGCGGGTGGCGTAAATGGCGGTGATCAGCGCGGTGAAGATGCCCTGGCCGGAGAGATACTGGGTCGAGATTTTGCCGTCGGCATACGGCGCGGCGACCAGCAGGAAGGCCATAAAGGCCAGCAGGCCGGACATCACCGGGTCGAGGTTAAACTGACGCCCCAGGCTCGCCCCAATCCCCACCGAAATGAAGAAGGTCATCACGCCCATGCTGAGGTTAAACGGCAGCATCAGCTGTTCGCGGTAGGTCTGGGAGAAATCCAGCCAGCCGCGGGCGAAGCTGTTGGTGGTATCCGCCGAGAACGGCGGGAAGATGAACACCAGCATAAACGAGCCGATGATCATAAACGGCAGCGCGGCGGTAAAGCCGTCGCGGATGGCAATCACATACTTTTGCTGGCCCAGCTTTGCGGCCAGCGGGGTAATTGACTGCTCAATCACCGCGACCATGGATTGATATAACGAACTCATGTGAACACCTTTTAGTGTGCCGCTTCGATGAGCGACAGAGCATAGTCCAGTACTTTATCGCCACGCTGCATGCCGTAGTCCATCATGTCGATGGGCTGCACCGGAATGCCTTTCGTAGCCGCCTTGTCTGAGAGTGTCTTTAACATGTATTTCACTTGCGGTCCGAGAAGGACAACCTGGTATTGCGGAAACTGCGTATCAAATTCGGAAACACCGTACGCATCAATCTTCACCGGCAAACCACGTTCTTTCGCGACATCGACCATTTTGCTGACCAACAGGCTGGTGGACATCCCGGCAGAGCAGCACAGCATAATCTTGAACATCGACAACCATCCTCTAAATGTAAAAAGTTATTGCGAGGATGATTGGACATTATACGGAAACCGGTTTCCATTCATAAAAGACAGAAGTGTGACAACCATCAAGATCCCTTACTTATGAGGCTAATTAACCGGATGTGGGTCACATAATTTGGCCGTTTTGACATCATTTTGAGTGGAAACGGAAAATCGGTTTCCATGGAAAACGGAAACGGATATACTCCGTTCTGGCTATAATGTGAGCCGAAGCGGTGATGGAATTTGCAGGCGCGAGGTAAGCCTGCCAGGGGAAAGAGATGTCGACAATCAATGATGTATCACGTCTTGCCGGGGTGTCTAAAGCCACGGTATCGCGAGTGTTGAGTGGGTCGCGTGGCGTAAAGGAAGCCAGCCGTCAGGCCGTTCTGAAGGCCGTGGATGAGCTGAACTATCGTCCCAACGTGATTGCCCAGTCGCTGCTGAGCCAGTCGACGGGCTGCATTGGAGTCATTTGCGCGCAGGAAAATATTAACCAGACCACCGGATATCTCTACGCGCTGGAAAAACAGCTCAGCCAGCATCAAAAACACCTCCTGCTGCGCTTCGCGCACAGCAAGGCGGAAGTGATGCACGCCCTTGAAGAACTCTCCTGCGGACTCTGCGATGATATCCTGGTGATTGGCGCCCGTTTCCCGCTGGACGTGGAGATGGACAACGTCATTCTGGTGGACTGCATGGAGTCTGATAATTCCAACAGCATTCAGTTCGATCACGCCTTTGCCGCCGAAACCGCCTGTAACTACCTCACCAGCCAGGGGCGTCGCCAGATTGCGCTGATCCACCCCCACGGCAGCGGTTTTGCCGACCAGGTGCTGCTCGGCTACAAGCACGCGCTGGAGAAAAATTTCCTGCCCTTTAATCGCAGCCTGGTCTTTATGGACGCGACTTCTTCATCTGTTGCGCTGCAGGAGCTGCTTAACAACGCCAGCACCCTGAATTTCAACGCGCTGCTGGTGGCGGACGAGCAGGAAGCCCAGCGGGTGATCCCGCAGCTGCAGGCGTTTAATAAATCGGTGCCGGACGACATCATGGTCTTCAGCCTGGCCGGATCGCTGCACCTGCCGGGCATTCCGGTGATCCCGGCGATTGAATATTCCATGGACGCGATGGCGGCGCGCATTGTGAGCTGGCTGACGGAGAAAACGCAGATGCTCGGGTCCTATGTTCTGCGCGGGGATCTCATCATTCCGGATATGCGGAAGCGTTAAAAATGTTGTGTAGGCCGGGTAAGGCGCAGCCGCCACCCGGCGAGAAGCACGTTTCCAGCTCTCAATAATCTTCCATACAATCCACCTGACCAATCGCCCCCCAGTAGGCATCCAGGTTGTCGCGCTTCACGGCGGTAATGGCATTTTTGATCAGCAGCTGATTGGCCTCGGACGACAAAATCATCTCCTGCCAGGCTTTATCGCTCTGCTTTTTCTGTGGCGTACAGGTTTTCTTAATATCTTTAAGGACCTGCTGCTTTATTTGCGCCTCTTTCGCGGGGTCATCCTTTTCCTGAGCATGGACAAACGCGGCGAAGAGCAGACAAACCAGCAGGCAGACCAGGTGCGCAGCTTTCATCAACAACCCCCTTTAGAAGTCACATGCTTCCCATGAAATATATCGTTACATTCAGTGTAGCGACGCCAGCCGAAAGTATGAATTTTCTCTTCACCGCCTGTCATGAACTTCCCGGCAAGCGCTACTGAAGACCGCCCCCCAGCGACTGCCACAGCGTGATGCGGTTTTCCAGGTCGGTTTGCTGCAGCGCGATCAGCGATTCCTGCGCCGACCACAGCGACCGCTGCGCGGTCAGTACCGTCAGATAATCCCCCGCGCCCGCCTTATAGCTGCGCGTTGCCACGTCCAGTGTTTTTTGCTCCGCCGCGACGTATTCGCGCTGGGCGTCGAGCTGTTCGCTCAGGGTTTCTCGTCGCGCCAGCGCGTCGGCCACGTCCTTAAACGCGCTCTGGATGGTTTTCTCATAGGTAGCGATCAGCCCCTTCTTCTCCGCTTCCGCGTAGCGCAGCTGCGCCAGGTTGTTTCCGCCGCTAAACAGCGGCAGGGTGATGGACGGCGCAAACGACCAAACCTTCATCCCGTGGCTGAACAGGGAGGAGAGCGAGTCGCTGCCGACGCCCGCGCTGGCGGTGAGTGAAATGGTCGGGAAGAAGTTGGCGCGCGCCGCGCCGATGTTGGCGTTGGCGCTCAGCAGGTTATGCTCGGCCTCCTGAATGTCCGGGCGGCGCAGCAGCGCGCTGGAGCTGACGCCCGCCGGGATCAGCGTGATGGCGTTATCGCTCAGGCTCTCCAGCGTGCCGGGCAGCAGGTTCTCCGGCACCGTATTGCCCGCCAGCAGATTAAGGGCGTTTTTGTCCTGCATCACCAGCGTCCGGTAGCTCGCCACGCTGGCGCGCGCCTGCTGATACACCGCCATCGCTTCACTGACGTCCGTCGCCGCCGCCACGCCCACTTCCTGCTGGCGCTTCACAATCTTCAGCGAGTTCGCGGCGCTCTCCATCGTGGATTTCGCCAGCGCCAGGTTGCTGTTATCCGCCGCCAGCGTCACCCAGGCCGTGGTCAGCTCGCTGACCATCGTCAGGCGCGTGTTCTGCGCGGTGAACTCGCTGGCAAGCCAGGTTTCACGCGCGGCGCGGGAGAGGCTCTGGTTGCGGCCAAACAGATCCAGCTCGAAGCTGGAGACCGCGCCGTTGGCTTCATCGCTTGTCGCGACGCCGCTTGCCAGCGTGCGGCTGCGGGTGTGGCTCAGCTCCGCGTCCACCGTCGGGAACAGGGACGAGCGCGTTTCACCGTACTGGGCGCGGGCGGCGTCGATATCGGCAATCGCTTTTTGCACGTCGCGGTTGCTGTTCAGCGCCATCGTCACCACGCTTTTCAGCCGCGCATCGTTCATTACCTGCTGCCACTGGCTCACCACGGCGGTGGCTTCGCCGTGCGCGCCGGGCAAGGTTGCCGGGACGGGCGCGTCCGGGCGTTGATACGTTGGGTCTAACGACACACAGCCTGCGCTCAGCAGGGCTAACGCTAAAACAGATACACGAAACATTATGACCTCCGGTTCGCGTGTTTACCGGAGAACAGACGTTTCACCAGTACAAAGAATAAGGGAACAAAGAAGATCGCCAGCAGCGTCGCGGCCAGCGTTCCGCCGATAATGCCGGTACCAATCGCCACGCGGCTGTTTGCGCCTGCGCCGGTTGCCACGGCCAGCGGCGTAACCCCTGCGATAAACGCCAGCGAGGTCATGATGATCGGACGCAGGCGCGTCTGGGCGGCACGCAGGGCGGCGCGCGTCAGAGAGTACCCTTCAGCGACTTTGGCTTCGGCAAACTCGACAATCAGGATGGCGTTCTTCGACGACAGGCCGATGGTGGTGAGCAGCGCCACCTGGAAATAGACGTCGTTGTTCAGCCCGCGCAGGGAGGCGGCGATGGCCGCGCCCAGCACGCCAAGCGGGATCACAAGAATGACCGAAATCGGCACCGACCAGCTCTCATACAGCGCCGCCAGGCACAGGAACACGACGAGGATGGAGAGGGCATACAGGCTCATCGCCTGACCGCTCGCCAGTTTTTCCTGCAACGACAAACCGCTCCACGCCCAGGTGCTGCCGGACGGCAGGCTGTTTGCCAGCTGCTCCATTTTGCCCATCGCCGTGCCGGAGCTGGCGCCGCTGGCGTTTTCGCCCTGTATCTCATACGCCGCCGAGCCGTTGTAGCGCACCAGGCTTTCCGGGCCGTACTCCCAGCGGGTGGTGGCGAAGGTGGAGAACGGCGTCATGGTGCTGTCGCTGCCGCGCACAAACCATTTGTTGAGATCCGACGGTACGGCGCGGGTGTCGCTGTCGCCCTGGATGTAGACCTTTTTCACGCGGCCGCGGTCGATAAAATCGTTCACGTAGGTCCCGCCCCAGGCGCTGGAGAGGGTGTTGGTAACGTCGCTCAGGGACAGCCCCAGCGACACGGCCTTGTTGTTATCGATATCCACCTGAAGCTGCGGCATCTGCGGCAGATCGTTGGCGCGCACGGCGTGCAGAGAGCTGTCCTGGTTGGCCTCGCCAATCAGCTGGTTACGCAGCTTCAGCAGCGCGTCGCGGTCGGTGCCGCCGCTGGCCATCAGCTCAAAGGTAAAGCCGTTGCTCTGGCCCAGGCCGTCCACCGCGGGCGGCGTCATGGCAAAGATGGTTGCATCGCGGATGGTGCTCAGCTCCTGCGTGGCGCGCAGGGCGATGGCCTGAGCGGTATTCTCATCGCCTTTACGTTCGGACCAGTTTTTCAGGGAGACAAACGCCATCCCGGCGTTCTGGCCGCTGCCGCTGAAGCTGAAGCCCTCAATGGTGAAGATCACGTTGGTGTTGGCTTTCTCTTTGGTGAGGAACCACTCGCGCACCTGGCGGCTGACTTCGGCGGTACGCACCGTCGTCGCACCGGCCGGCAGGGTGTACTGCACCATGATTTCACCCTGGTCTTCCGTCGGCAGGAAGCTGCCCGGCAGCTTAAGCATGGCGAAGCCCATCGCGCCGCAGAGCAGGGCGTAGATGACCAGCATGCCGCCGGAACGGCGCAGGGCGCGCAGGACCTTGTTCTGATAGCCGCGCTCGGTCCTGCTGTAGAAGCGGTTAAACGCGCCGAAGAAGCCCTTTTTGTGCGGCGTCGTGTGGCTCAGGATCGAGCCGCAGAGTGCGGGCGTCAGTGTCAACGCCACCACCACGGAGAGGAACATTGCCGAAATGATGGTGACCGAGAACTGACGGTAAATCACCCCGGTGGAGCCGCCGAAGAAGGCCATCGGCAGGAATACCGCAGAGAGCACCAGCGCAATGGCCACCAGCGCGCCGGAGATTTCGCCCATCGATTTTTCGGTGGCTTCCCGCGCGGGCAGGCCTTCGTCGCGCATAATACGCTCGACGTTTTCCACCACCACGATGGCGTCATCCACCAAAAGCCCTATCGCCAGCACCATCGCAAACAGCGTCAGGGTATTGATGGAGTAGCCGAACAGCGCCAGCACGCCAAACGTGCCCAGCAGAACGACGGGTACCGCCAGCGCCGGGATCAGCGTCGCGCGGATGTTTTGCAGGAACAGGTACATCACCACCACCACGAGGATAATGGCTTCGAACAGGGTCTGAATCACGTCCTCAACGGAGATCTTGATGAACTCGGTGCTGTCTTTCGGGTAGGCCACGTCGTAGCCTTCCGGCATCGACTTTTTGAACTCGGCAATCTTGTCTTTTACCGCCGTCGCAGTGTTGAGCGCGTTCGCACCCGGTGAGAGCATGACTGCCATACCCGCCGCCGGGTGGCCGTTGAGCTTCGCGGTGGCGGTATAATCTTCGCTGCCCATCTCCACGCGGGCGACGTCGCTGATGCGCACCACCGCGCCGCTGGACTGGCTCTTCACGATGATGTTTTTAAACTGATCGACCGTCTGCAGGCGCGACTGGGCGCGGACGGTGGCGGTCAGCTGCTGGGCGTTCGACGAGGGCAGCGCGCCGATTTTACCGGCGGAAACCTGCACGTTCTGGGCTTCAATCGCGCTCTGCACGTCGGAAGGCATCAGCGAGTAGGACGCCAGCTTCGCCGGGTCAAGCCAGATGCGCATGGCGTATTCCGCCCCGAACACCTGCAGGCTGCCGACGCCCTCCACGCGCGCCAGCGGGTCCTGCATATTGCTCACCAGCCAGTCGGCGATATCCGAGCTGCTGGCGGTGTCGGTTTTGTCGTACACGCCCATGATCAGCAGGAAGTTGCTCTGCGATTTCTCGACGGTAATGCCGGACTGCTGCACCTCGGTCGGCAGGCGCGATTCTGCCTGCTGAACCTTGTTCTGCACCTGCACCTGGGCGGTGTCCGGGTCGGTTCCCTGCTCGAAGGTGACGGTAATGCTCACCGACCCGTCCGAGCTGCTGGTGGAGGTGAAGTAGAGCAGGTTATCCAGCCCGGTCAGCTGCTGCTCGATCACCTGCGTCACGCTATTTTCCAGCGTCTGCGCGGAGGCACCGGTGTAGGTGGCGGAGATTTTGATCGACGGCGGGGCGACGTCCGGGTACTGCGCGACCGGCAGCGTGCGGATCGCCAGCATCCCGGCGAGCATGATGAGAATGGCGATAACCCAGGCAAAGACCGGGCGACGCACGAAGAAACGAGAAAACATCAGGCTTTTCCTCCCGCAGCTTTCATCTCTTCGGCCTTCACTTCCTGCCCGGCGGTCACTTTGTCGGTACCTTCCACAATCAGCTTATCGCCCGCCTTCAGGCCGCTCAGCACCAGCCATTTGTCGCCGTAGGTGTCGCCCGTCTCCAGCTGACGCTGCTCGACCTTATTGCTGGCATTCACCACCAGCGCGGTGGCGGTGCCTTTGGCGTCGCGGGTGATGCCCTGCTGCGGGGCGAGGATCGCGTCGTTCATGACGCCTTCATCCACCCTGGCGCGAACGAACATCCCCGGCAGGAGCTGGTGCTGCGGGTTCGGGAAGACGGCGCGCAGCGTGACCGAGCCGGTTGATTCATCCACCGCCACTTCGGTTAACGCCAGACGGCCTTTCTCGCCGTAGGTGCTGCCGTCTTCAAGGATTAAGGACACGCTTAGCGTATCGCTATTGGTGGCAAGGGTTTGCCTGCGTAAACGCAGCAGATCGGCGCTGGAACGGGTTAAGTCGACGTACATACTGTCCAGTCCGCGAACGGTGGCAAGCGCGGTATCCTGCTGGGCGGTCACCAGCGCGCCGGGCGTGACGGAGGAGATGCCGATGCGTCCGGCAATCGGCGCGGTAACGGTGGTCCAGTTGAGGTTAATGCGCGCGCGCTCCTGCGCGGCCTTCTTTGACTCGACGCTGGCCTTGTCCTGCGCGCAGGTGGACTTCGCGTCCTCTGCGTCCTGGCGCGACACGCCGTCGTCTTTCACCAGCTGCGCATAGCGCCGGGCCTTCTGGCAGTCGGTCGCTACCAGCGCCTGAGCCTGCTTCAGCGCCGCGGCGGCTTCATCAAACGCCGCGCGGTAGCTGGAAGGGTCAATTTGATACAGCGCCTGTCCGGCTTTCACGGTATCGCCTTCGGTGAACAGCCGCTTCTGGATAATGCCGCCCACCTGCGGGCGCACTTCGGCGCTCATGGCGGCGGTGGTGCGGCCGGTCAGCTCGCTGACGACGGACACCGGCTGGCTCAAGAGGGTGACAATCCCCACATCCGGAAGAGGACGCTGGGGAGCAGATGTTTGCGCATTATCGCACCCGGTCAGGAGAAATAATGCCGCGATGGAGGTTGTTATGTTTTTCATAATCTTTTTCCAGGGTGAACGACACCAGCCCCGTTAATGGCTTAACGGGGAGGAGGGCTATTTAAAGGCACAGCGATACCGCATCTCCGGCTGAGCCAGAAATGTAAAAAAGGGGAATTACTTATTCCCGCTAATTATTCATATGCGATTACTTCGCAGAGAAAAGCATATTTAAAATATCCTGATAAAGGGGTTCTAATTGTTCTGACGGGACTTTTAAGGGGGTTAATCGACGATAAATCGTCCCCTCAATCATCACGGCGGTAATCTCCACGCAGCAGCGAATATGCTCGTCGCTCAGGTGGGGAAACTGCTTTTTCAGGTGCGCACAGGCGTTGGCGAACATGCGCGATTCGGCTTCGATCAGCATCGTCGCCACCTGCGGATTACGCGTGGCCTCAGCGGACATTTCCAGCATCAGCGCATCGTCATCTTCGTTGAGGGTCTGTCGCCAGGCGAGCGCCTGCGGCATCCCTTCCACCAGGGTTTTACCCTGCATCTCCTCAATGCGCGAGTCGATGATGCGGCGGATCATCTCTTCGATAATCGCGTCTTTATTGCTGAAATAACGGTAAATTTGCCCGACGCTGAGCTTCGCCTCGCTGGCGATCTGCGACATGCTGGCGGCGTGAAATCCGCTGGCGCGAAAGCAACGACGCGCGGCGGTGATGATCTCGTCCTGACGTTGTTTTTGTCGTTCTTCCAGTTTCGTACTCATCGTCGGCTATCGTGTAAAAGTGAGAATGATCGTTCTCAGTATACGTTTTGGGTGCGTATTGGAAAGGCCTTTTTTATTTAGATATTGAGGGAATGTTTCCGTATTTAAAAAATGGAGGGAATGAGGAGTTTTTGTGGAGGTTAAGCTGTGAGATATTCAGATTGCATAGAAAATAAGGAGAGAAAAATGCACCTGAGCATAACAAATAATGTAACGCCCGCTGAAAAAGAAGAGTTATTTGTGGGGTTAAGAGCCTATAACGGGCAATTTTTGGATATGGCGACCTTTAGCGGCGACATTGGCGTTTACGTACGAGACGATAAAGGCGTCATGCTCGGCGGGCTAATTGGGGTGCGTAAAGGCGACTGGCTGAATATCGACTATCTCTGGGTCAGCGAGACCGTGCGCGGATCCGGCGTGGGCAGCCAGCTCATCAAAACGGCCGAAGAGGAAGCCAGACGCAAAGGCTGTAAGCACGCGCTGGTCGATACCGCCAGCTTCCAGGCGCGCCCGTTCTATGAAAAACAGGGGTACCAGCTGCAAATGTCTTTGCAGGATTATCCTTATCCGGGCATGCAGCGGCATTATCTGGCGAAAGCGCTTTAAATCCGTTTCTGTGATTAGGGATTCAGCTATTTATTGCGAGTCGCATTCCTAATTTGAAGCGTGTTGCTTGTCTTCTTTTCAGGCCCTGGCGCATGCTTTGGCCTGGTCAAGTAAACCATGGAGATGGCAATGGAACGCACAGCAAAACTCTTCAAAAAGGGGCGGAATCAGGCCGTAATGCTACCTGCTGAATTCGCGTTTGATACGGAGAGCGTCTACATCCGGCGGGATGAGGAGGGGAATGTCGTTTTGACTGCGAGATCGGAGAAAGAGCGGCATCGAGATAACTTTTTACGTTTATTGAAGCAGACCCATGTTCCTGATTCATTCCTCAGCAAAGAGGAACGTAATCAGAGCTATACAACAAGAGATCCCTTTGAAGGACTCTAGAATATGCTGCATATGTTGGATACAAACATGGTAAGCCATCTCGTGAGACAACATCCTGGGGTGTTGGAACAATATTCTCGCACCCCAACTGAAAAAATGTGTATTTCAAGCGTAACGGAGGCTGAATTGCTTTATGGGATAGCCAAAAAGCAAAACGACACATTACAAAAAACCATACTGGAATTTCTTAAAACCATTACGATTTGCGACTGGGATAGTGACGCCGCCGCAACGTACGGCGAACTCCGCGCAGCAATGGAGAAGAGAGGAAAAGTGATGGGCGATCTCGATCAACTGATCGCTGCGCATGCTATCAGTCGGAGAACAACGATTGTGACTAACGATCGTGCATTCAGAATGGTGCAGGAGCTTACCGTCGAGGACTGGACGACAACGTCGTGATCCCTCATGCCGGGTAAGCGCAGCGCCACCCGGCAAAACCCGCATATAACTTATCCTTCTTATTGATTCTTTTTCGGTTTTTATTTCACCGCCTCGTTGTCGATATAGTCACTACAACATTTAGCAAAAGGAACTGTCTTGTGAAACGTCGATTGGGTGCTCTGGTACTTGCTGGCCTGCTGCTGGCAGGGTGCGATCAAAGTGGCAGCGATGCCAAACACATTAAAGTGGGCGTCATCAACGGCGCTGAACAGGACGTGGCGGAAATCGCCAAAAAGGTGGCAAAAGAGAAATATGGCCTGGACGTGGAGCTGGTCGGCTTCAGCGGCTCGCTGTTGCCCAACGATGCCACCAACCAGGGAGAACTGGATGCCAACGTCTTCCAGCATCGCCCGTTCCTCGCTGAGGATAACAAGGCGCATGGCTACAAGCTGGTGGCCGTGGCGAACACCTTTGTTTTTCCGATGGCCGGCTATTCCCGCAAAATCAAATCCGTCTCTGACCTGAAGGATGGGGCGACGATTGCCATTCCAAACGACCCGACCAACCTTGGCCGCGCGCTGTTGCTGCTGCAAAAGGAGAAGCTCATTACCCTGAAGCCGGGCACCGGGCTGCTGCCGACGGCGCTGGATATTACCGCCAACCCTAAACAGCTGAAAATTATGGAGCTAGAAGGGGCGCAGCTGCCGCGCGTGCTGGACGACCCGAAAGTGGATGTCGCCATCATCAGCACTACCTATATTCAGCAAACCGGGCTGTCGCCGGTGCATGACAGCGTCTTTATTGAAGACAAAAACTCGCCGTACGTGAACATCGTAGTGACGCGCGAAGACAACAAAGACGCGGAGAACGTGAAGGAATTTATCCAGTCGTATCAGTCGTCTGAGGTAGCGAAAGCGGCGGAGACGATCTTTAACGGCGGGGCGGTGCCGGGCTGGTAAACGATCTGACTGAAAACGGGTTGCTTAAATTGGCCCGATTCCATCGGTAATCGCCCTTTAACCCACTGCGGCAATTGCGACGGCTGGCTATCCTCCTTATCACACCCACCGGAGGATAGCCCATGAACATTACCCACATTCGCAACGCCACCCAGCTGATTACCTACGCCGGAAAACGTCTTTTAATCGACCCGATGCTGGCCCCGAAGGGGGCTTATCCGGGCTTTCCCGGCACGGCGTATGCCGAACGCCGTAACCCGACGGTCGAACTCCCCGTTGACGTCAACACGCTGCTGGACGCCGACGCGGTGATCGTCACCCATACTCATGACGATCACTGGGATCTCACTGCGGCGGAGCTGATCGCCAAAGACAAACCGATCTACGTGCAAAACGATCGTGACGCCGCGCTGCTGCGCAGCCAGGGATTCAGCAACCTGACGGTCATGACCGACGCGACCTTCTTCGGCGATATTCAGATTACGAAAACCCACGGCGGGCAGCACGGCACCGATCGCGCTTACGCCGTGCCCGAGCTGGCGGAGCGTCTGGGTGAGGCCTGCGGCGTGGTGCTGCGTCATCCCGATGAGAAGACGCTCTATCTTGCCGGGGATACCGTCTGGCGTGACGAGGTGGCGGCCGATCTGCAAAAGCACCAGCCGGACGTGGTGGTGCTGAACGCGGGCTATGCCCACGTTATTGGTTTTGGGCCCATTATTATGGGGCAGGAGGACGTGCTCAACGTTCATTTCCTGCTGCCGCAGGCCAGCATTGTGGCGATCCATATGGAGGCGATTAACCACTGCCTGTTGACCCGCAGCGCGCTGCGTGAGTACGTTGAAGCCAATCAGGTGAGTGACGCAGTGAGCATTCCCCAGGATGGCGAAACCGTTATATTCTGAGCGCGTTAAGGGGAAAGGAGGATCTGATGTCGCTAATCAACGTCGCGATTGTCGCGGTAGACGGGTTCAGCCCGTTCCACTACTCCGTTCCCTGCATTCTGTTTGGCGATTCGGTCTCCGGCGAAAAGCGCTTTAACGTGACGATCTGCGCCGAAACGCCGGGATTTCTCACCTCAAAAGACGGATTTGCCCTCAACGCCACGCAGGATTTTACCGCCCTTGGTCAGGCCGATATTGTCGTCGTTCCCTACTGGCAGCACGTTCTTGAACGCCCGCCCCAGACGCTGCTCGACAGCCTGGTGCAGGCGAGAGACAACGGCGCGGAAATCGTCGGGCTGTGTCTGGGGTCGTTTGTGCTGGCCTGGGCGGGGCTCCTCGACGGCAAACGTGCGGCCACCCACTGGGAGTTCGAGCATCAGTTCCAGTCCCTTTTCCCGCACGTTCAGCTGGATATCAATGCGCTCTACGTGGATGACGGCAATATCATCACCTCCGCCGGAACCGCGGCGGCGCTGGACTGCTGCCTGTATATCATTCGTCAGCGCTTTGGCAGCGTGGTCGCCAACCAGATTGCCCGTCGGATGATTGTTCCGCCCCACCGCGAGGGCGGTCAGGCGCAGTTCATCGCCCAGCCGGTACCCAAAGATACCCGCGACGGACGCATTAACTGCCTGATCGACTACCTGCAGCGGCACATCACCGAACCGCATAGCCTGGACTCACTGGCGGAGGTGGTTTCGATGAGCCGCCGCACCCTGACCCGTCATTTTATTCAAGCCACGGGGATGAGCGTCGCCGACTGGCTTACCGCCGAACGCCTGCGGCGCAGCCAGCTCCTGCTTGAAGCCGGAAATATGCCGATTGAACGCGTGGCCGAGCTGGTGGGATTTAATTCCGCCGTCACCTGGCGACAGCAGTTTAAGGCGCGTTTTGGGGTGAGTCCTGCGGAATGGAGAAAAACGTTTCGTCTTCACAGCTAGTGTATTACGGCTAACTCAAGATTTAAGGGTTAGTTAAATCACTTCTTATTTTTTCTTAATCCACCTCTCATTTTTCTGAAAAAATATTATATTTGCTTCGCCCTAACGCAAATTAGATATACTCGCATTAAGAATGCTCCTATATTCCGAAAATATTAATTGCGAATAATTTTTGTGGCATGGATGAATAGCAATAAAATAGAAAGAAGAATAATTTCATTAGCAAATTATATTATTTTTATCTTATCGGGTGCGCTTTTTTCAGCGAGCGTTAACGCTGCACCCTTGTCGCCAGCCGATCGCGACACTATTCAGCAGCAACAGCAGCAGCTTTTATTAAAGAACCAGCAACAGCGTGAAGAGCTGGAGCGGAGTATTCCTCGTCCCGCGCCTGCCAGACCTCTGCCTGCAGCCGGCGCCGGGCCCTGCTTCACCATTGATACCATTACCCTTTCCGGCACGACCCTCATTTCCCCGAAAACGCAGCAGGCCCTGGTTGCGCCGTGGCAGGGCCGGTGTCTGGATATGGCGAAAATAACGGAGCTTCTCGCCCGTATTTCTGACTGGTATATCAG
>NZ_JASEYI010000015.1:0-140170 GCF_035064085.1 Enterobacter sp. R-1.6.2 | reverse complement strand
TTTCGTCTTGCGACGTTAAGAATCCATGTCACTTTGAGTGCCCACACAGATTGTCTGATAAATTGTTAAAGAGCAGTTGCAACGCGGCGTTAAGCTCGCCGTTGCGAGGTGGCGTATATTACGCTTTCCTCTTTCAGAGTCAACCCGTTATTTCAGAATTTTTCTCTTCAACCGACCGCGTTGTCTGTGAAGTGATTCACATCCGCCGTGTCGATGGAGGCGCATTATAGGGAGTTCTCAGCAGGCCGCAACCGCTAAATGTCAGAAAAATGACTGACTGCTGCATTCCACAGCAAAACCCCGCCTTATACCCTTTTATGCACAAAGTTATCCACAATCATGAGCGAATCGCGATGCGATCCTACGAATTGAGCGGGAAGATCAACTATACTAGCGGCAAATAATCTCCCCTGTGCAGGCCCCCCTCATGACCACACAACGCCTCGCCCGCGACTGGCGTCTCCCTACCGCAGGTTTGCTGCTGCTGGCAATCCTCTTTGCGGGTTTTACCCTGCATGCGCACTGGAACGCTTTTATCCAGTGGTGTCTCGCCACGCAAATTACGCTGCACCGCTATCTGGTGATGTATCTGCTGCAGCTTAATAACCACCAGTACAGCGGCGGATTATGGCTGTTAACGGGGGCTTTCCTTTATGGTGTCCTTCACGCCATCGGACCCGGACACGGAAAGTTCATCGTGACGACCTATCTGACCACCAATAAGGAAACCGAACTGGCCGCCCGGGTTGTCCCCTTCCTGGGTAGTCTGATGCAGGGCGTCAGCGCCATTCTGTTTGTCTTTATTCTGGCGGTGGGGTTTAACCTCGCCTCAGGGGATATCAGTACCAGCCGCTGGTACGTGGAGAAGATAAGCGCAGTGCTTATTGGCGCATTCGGTGCTTTTGTCATTTATCAGGCGCTGAAGAGCCTGCGCCCGCACAGGATGACTATCTCCGCCATCAAGCCGCTTCATCAGCATGATGAACACTGTGGCTGCGGCCACCACGGCGTGGGGGTAAACCTGACACAAGGCGACTGGAAAACGCGCCTGGGCGTCATTCTGGCGATTGGCGCACGCCCGTGCAGCGGGGCGATCATGATTCTGATGTTTTCGAACGCGCTGGGCATTGTCACCTGGGGAGTGGCCGCGGTCATGACCATGTCTTTGGGCACCGCACTTTCTATTGTGGGGCTTTCCCTGGCTGTACGTTACGCCCGCGAGCGCACGGTGACCTGGTTCGGAGAAAGCGCCTCATTGAGATGGCTGGTACCGGCAGTCAAAATAGCCGGAGGGATAGTCCTGATCCTGTTTGCGACGGTGCTGTTCCTGACGGTGATCCCCGTCAGCGCCAATGGCGACTACATCGCTGCCGGATGTTAATAAAAGAAAACCCGCCGTTGGCGGGTTTCTTTATTACTCGTTGATGCGTGGATGCTGGTCCACCAGTCGGGAGCGTTTTTTCTGCAGCTCTTCAATCTCTGCGTCAATATCCTCAATCTTCTGCTCTACGTTATCGTAGTGCTCGCGCAGGATCTCTTTCGCTTCCTGGATGTCAGACGCCGCAGGCGTTGCGCCTTTCAGAGGGCGATTCGCCGTCTCCTTCATGGTAAGACCGGTAATCAAACCAATCACCGCAATCACCATCAGGTAATAAGCAGGCATCATCAGGTTCTGCGTGCTCTCGACCAGCGAGGCGGCAAGCGTCGGGGTCAGACCGGCAATCAGCACCGAGATGTTAAAGGCCGCGGCCAGCGCGCTGTAGCGAATATGCGTCGGGAACATCGCGGGCAACGTGGAGGCCATCACCCCGATAAAGCAGTTAAGGATCACCGCCAGCATCAGCAGACCAGCAAAAATCAGCCCCAGCACATCACTGTTAATCAGAATGAATGCCGGAATTGCCAGAGCAAACAGCGCAACGCTTCCCAGGATAATGAACGGTCGACGACCAAAACGGTCACTCAACAGGCCCATAATCGGCTGGACAAACAGCATACCCACCATGATGGCGATAATAATCAGCACACCGTGATCTTCCGAGTAGTGCAGGTTATGCGACAGATAGCTCGGCATGTAGGTCAACAGCATGTAGTAGGTCACGTTGGTCGAAATCACCAGACCAATACAGGTCAGCAGGCTGCGCCAGTGCTTAGTGGCAATCTCTTTGAACGACACCTTCGGACCATCCTGCAGCCCTTCGCGGTCACCCTGTTCCAGTTTTTCGACGTGCTGCTGGAAAGCAGGCGTCTCTTCCAGCGCATGACGCAGGTAAAGACCAATAATCCCCAGCGGCAATGCCAGGAAGAACGGGATACGCCAGCCCCAGTCGAGGAAGTTATCTTCACCCACCACGGTTGAAATCAGTACGACTACGCCCGCGCCCATGACAAACCCGGCAATCGAGCCGAAGTCCAGCCAGCTCCCCATAAATCCGCGCTTACGGTCCGGGGAATATTCGGCAACGAAGATCGAGGCACCGGTATATTCACCGCCTACGGAGAAGCCCTGCGCCATCTTACAAATCAGCAGCAGAATCGGTGCCCAAATGCCGATGGTGGCGTAAGACGGTATAAGGCCGATACAGAATGTACTGATCGACATAATGACGATGGTGATGGCCAGGATCTTCTGACGACCATATTTATCGCCGAGCATACCGAAGAACAGACCGCCCAGCGGGCGAATCAGGAAGGGAACGGAGAACGTACCCAGTGCGGCAATCATCTGCAGGCTGGGATCGGCCCCGGGGAAAAACACTTTACCTAACGCATAGGCCACAAAGCCGTAGACACCAAAATCGAACCATTCCATCGCATTACCGAGCGAGGCTGCGGTAATGGCTTTACGCAGCTTTGCGTCATCAATAATGGTGACGTCGCGAAGCGTGATGGGTTTAATCTTTTTCCTTCTCAGCATAGCTATCCTCGTTGACTCGGCCCTGTCTGTTTCACAGTTCAGTTAGCGTTCTGTGAACCATGGGATCCGCTCCATGCGAATCGCCTTATTCAAGCGTAGCAGGTTTACTTACATTGACGTTTTACGACGATACAACCGAACCTGTTGACGCCTGCCTGGGCAGTTAATGACCTTTTTACCCTACCAGCGTTTATATTTGCGATCAACTTCACACATATTTTCGTGTCTGGTCAGCTCAGGCAAATTTTTGTCAAGGAGTGCCAATAAGTACTTCCTTATCCCACCTAAAGAACATCCTCCCGCACGTCATTATTTCTTTCGTAACAGAAAAACAAACCACATTAATTCACATCAGGTTTACATAAATTTTCATCAGCAGGAACCAGCCTCAGGTTTTACATTGAATATGTGATAAAGATAACTAAAACGATGTTTTATTTACATTGAATCAATATTCCAATGATCGCATCATAAATCCGAATTCAGCGTTTTACGTGTTTAAGGAAAAGGTTAATTGAGAGCACGCATTTAATTTTGTTGCAGGGCTTTCGAAAAAACACCACAAGCAATACGAGCAATCAATTGAATTTATTGACTAATTTTTAACACCTATCCCCCGTGCTGCGGGATCCGATGTGAGGTTTGTCTATGAAGATTAAAGCCACGATAGAACGTATACCCGGCGGCATGATGCTGGTTCCGCTGGTACTGGGCGCGATCCTGAATACCCTTGCTCCCAATACCGGAGCTTATTTTGGCGGTTTCACAAAAGGCATGATAACAGGCACGGTTCCCATTCTTGCCGTCTGGTTTTTTTGTATCGGCGCATCCATTAATTTACGGGCAACGGGGACAGTATTACGGAAATCCGGCACGCTGGTGATCACCAAAATAGCCGTAGCCTGGGCAGTGGCAATGATATGCGCGATGTTCATTCCGGAGAATGGAATTCAGACCGGGTTCTTTGCGGGTTTATCGGTCCTGGCGATCGTCTCGGCGATGGATATGACCAACGGCGGATTGTACGCCAGCCTGATGAATCAGTACGGGACGAAAGAAGAGTCCGGCGCATTTGTGTTGATGTCTCTGGAGTCCGGCCCATTGATGACGATGCTGATCCTGGGGTCTGCTGGCCTGGCCTCGTTTGAACCCCACCACTTTGTCGGCGCGATCCTGCCCTTCCTGGTCGGTTTCGCCCTTGGCAATCTCGATCGCGATCTGCGTGATTTCTTCAGCAAAGCCACGCCGGTGCTGATCCCGTTCTTCGGTTTCGCACTGGGGAACACCATCAACCTGAAGGTCATTCTCGATACCGGCCTGCTGGGCATTGTGCTGGGTGTCGCCGTGATCGTCATCACCGGTATTCCGCTGATTATTGCTGACCGCGTCATCGGAGGAGGAAACGGCACGGCCGGCGTCGCCGCCTCTTCAGCCGCCGGTGCTGCAGTCGCAAACCCGGTGATTATCGCCCAAATTAACCCGGCCTTCGAACCGGTCGCCGCTTCAGCAACGGCGCTGGTTGCCGCGAGCGTGATCGTCACCGCGATTCTGGTCCCCATCATCACGGCGCTGTATGCGAAACGCTACGGGAATATGCAAGAGACCCTGCCTGAACCGAAGCCGATAGAAATGAATCATTAACACACCGCACCGTTCCCTCTCCCAATGGGGAGAGGGGGAGAGATTTAGCCAAAAATCTCTTCCACCATCCCGTCCACCAGCCGTTTTGCCGAACAGAGCCTCGGCATGCCCAGAGCGACGGTCTGCCAGTTTTGCGTCACTGACCAGCTCACCGGATGTTGATCCGCCTGACACCAGTCCCCCAGCCACCCCAGCATGTCTTTATGATCGATTAACCCCGGAGAGGCTGGCGTTGTCAGCCACTGGTGATAGAAATGGCGGGTCGTGGGTGACGCATTGATGCCCTGTGCCAGATAGTTAGACGCCATGCTGCGCAGGTTATCCTTAAGCATTGCCGCCACATCTTCATTCGCGAGGCGGCATGCGTCACCAAATGCCCCCCAGCGCAGCTCTTCCAGGACGATAAAACAGCGCCCGGCCAGCGACCAGCCATCATAATGCCCGGCCCGCCAGCGGGTAAAAATCTGCTCGCTATGCTCACCCGCCTGCACCGTCAGCCCGCGCTGGGTTAGCGCCTTCTCTTTATAGGCGGCGCGTTGGGTAAAATGAGAAGCGAGTTCAGCGTACTGCTGCATCAGACCGGGGGACTGCTGGGCGCGCGGGTGCGTCTGCTGGCGCAAAGCAATCAGTTTCTCTGCCATCAGAGTCAGCGCGAGATGACCCGGGTCAAGCATGCCGGCCAGTTTTTCCGCCAGCCCCAGGCGCAGCGCCGCATTTTCATTGAGCATACCCGCCATCGCCCAGGGGCGCAGCCGGGTATGCGTCATGATTTCTTGAGTCAAACGCTCACGAAACTGAAGCTGTTGTGGTCCCAGGTGAGGATGACGCGCCGCGTCCACTCCCTGAACCAGATCGACCATAAATTTTGGATTAATACACTCCAGCGTTCGCCCGGGGCCGTCCAGTAGTGGTGTTGTCATGGTTGCTCTGCCGCGAATAGAGTTTGAATATCATCGCGTAACAGTCGGGTATCTTCCTGTATCCACGCCGCAGTCGTAATACTTTGCTTCAACAGCTGGCAGAGCGCTCGGGTTGAATGCTCATTCTGTTGACGCACTGCGAGGCTATCACGCAAGCTTTCCTGTAACCCGGTCAGGCACAGCGAGAATTCTGCAAAGAACGTCGCCATTCCTGCCGTAACAGAGACATCGACCTGCGCGGACAAAGCTTTACGTATTTGTTCACAAAACAGCTCAATATGTTGCTTAAATTTGTCATGTAGCTGCGCAATATCGATAACATATCGCGTGCGCGTTTCCACATACTCATCCCAGCCCCAGCCCGGATTATTGAGCCAGCGAGAGACCGTTTCTCGCATGCTGCTCCCGCCTGATGACGGGCCTGCCTGGCTGTCATCAGGCGCTATCGCGTCGTTAAACAGCGCCCGCGTATTGAAGTTGAGCTGGTGAGCCTGAAACGCCGGGAAACTGATTCGCGCCCGAAAACCCGCATGGCTCAGATGCTCTTTAATACGCGTTTCGATGGGGCGCATGGCTTCGTTCAGGGAACGCGCCAGCGTAGATTCAAGCTGGTCGAAGCGTAACGCCAGCTCCCGGCAGATTTTCGTCTGTGCATCCAGCATCACCAATTCGCAGGAGGAGCGAATTTTACTCAGCGCGATCTGCGCCTGCCCTTCATCGTCCAGAACCAGCTGCTTCAGCTCGTCACCGTGAGGGTTCTGCCGATCGATGCCTGCTAAATCAAGAATATGCTGAGCGCTGAACACCTCGCCAATCGCCTGGTTAAGCGCGGTTTTTTGCGCTCCCATAAAGTCCGCGGTGGCGTTCAGCGCCTCCTCAACTTCATGTTTCACCTCATCGCTCACCACGCTCTGACGCGTCTGGAGAAGCGCCATGTCCTCTTCCAGACGTGCGATATTCAGTTCCAGCGCCTCAAAGGCAACCGTCAGCCCCTGATAGCGGAAGTCGAGGTACTCCCGGGCATTTTGTGCGTAGTTGAGCAGCTTATGCGAGGCCGAACGCAGCGCGTAAAGCGAGGCATTGGCATAGGCGGCGTAAATCAGTTTGCGTATCGGTTGTTCGAAAAGCGAATCTTCCCAGAGCAAATCGGCAGCATGACGAATATGGTCGATATCGTCCAGGTCCGCCGTACGCCAGCGCCGCCCAAGCGCCGCTTCGGCAAAATCCTGCACCCAGGGTTGCTCCTGATGATCCGGCAGTTGTCCGTGGGTACTCATCTCGTAGCGAGCGCGGTTCGCCAGATAGGCCCACATAGACGAAACGGGGTAGATCTGGCCAGGCGAAATATTGCCTTTCATTAAGGTGCCGGAGATCATCGCCCGGATCTGCTCTTCATCGTCGCTATTGCGATCTTTCTGATCGAATTTATTGACCAGCGCATACAGCGGCACGGATTTTCCCGCCGCGGAAATGGCCTGGCGGACTTCTTCATCAGAGATGGATTTAAGCTGGGTATAATCCATCACGGCCAGCACCGCCGACGCGCGGGACAACTGCTCGCTGAGCATTTTTTGCAGGTGCGGCTGTCCGGCCTCATTCGGCCCGGGCGTATCGAGCAGCGTCAGCTGTCCGAGGTGAGCATCAAGACCCGCAAGATGCACGAACTCCACTTCAATCACCGGAATATGTTCGATAGCCGCATACTCAGAGAACGGAAACTCCACCCCTAACGCCTGGGAAAGCCTCACCAGGTCGTTGAGGCTTTTCAGACAATGAAATATCGGCTGCGCGCCCAGGTGATGCTTCTCAAAAGCCTCTCCTTTTTCAATGCGCTCCAGCAGCGTATTCATGTCTTTATCAATTTCCAGATGCTGGGCCAGCTTTCCGCGATCGTAATCGCATAGCTTTTTCTGAAGCAGTTGGATCAATTCATCAATGGGCGAGGCATGTGAGAAATGCAGCACCGGCTCCTTCTGACCCGGCGTGTGGCGAATCAGGGTAGGAAGCGCCGTCATCGGACGATTGCGGTTCGGCAACACTTCGGTCCCCACAATCGCATTAATGGTGGTCGATTTCCCCGCTTTCATAGTGCCAACAATAGCCAGGACCATTTCCAGCCGGGTTATTTTTCGTAATTCATTATTCAGCATCGCCTGCTGCGCTTCGACACCGCGCGCGCTAAAATGCAAAGGTAAAACGTTGTTCTTTTCACCCGTAATAGCAGCCGCGGTGCTCTCCAGCATCGCAGTCGGCATTGATTTCAACGTATCAAGGTTTTGCCGGGCGAGCTGTAGCAAACGCTCAGCTTCCTGGCTTAATTCAAAAATGGTCTGTGTGTGCATGATAAAAGCCTTTCCTTAACGCAAATTTATTACTTTTATTAAGCCACTGGTATTAATTATGTTGTTCAGGCTTATATGATCACGTGTGGAAAACATGTCCGCCGAAATATAACTGATTGATGATAATCAGAAATAATTCGCTATCCTTGCATGGCGTGTATAGCTCCCCTCCTGGCCTGACGGCCAAAGGAAAAAAGCGTAGCCCAATTTTAAGAAACTTCAGGATATATCATCATTATTTACCCACCTAAAAAGAGAGGTAATACGCCCCTGCCAAAAGATATGGATGGCAGCGAAGTCAGGAGATAAATAACAATGTGTCGCTTCACCTTATCCGAAATGAAGGAGCGTAGCAATTTGCTGCAATAAAATATTCGATATATTTAGCGTCATTTCTTCCCAACGTGTTAATGAGGTAAGCATCGCTTAACTGACTGACAGGAAGTGTCACTCCCGATACGCTTTTTGCATTTTTTTAATTCATAATGTCACCGACAAACGTGTGGATTTGCGCTATACTTGCCGCCTTTTTCGGCACGCTGCCGTCATTTAGCTGGCACTTTCCAGCGCGTTTACACTTTTTGAGGATACCGATATGTCACTCCCACACTGCCCAAAATGCAATTCTGAATACACCTATGAAGATAATGGCATGTTCATCTGCCCGGAATGCGCTCACGAATGGAACGATGCCGAACCATCACACGATGCTGATGCACTTGTCGTAAAAGATGCGAACGGCAATTTGCTGGCGGACGGCGACAGCGTAACCGTGATTAAAGATCTGAAAGTGAAAGGCAGTTCTTCCATGCTGAAGATCGGCACCAAAGTGAAGAATATCCGTCTGGTTGAAGGCGATCATAATATCGACTGCAAAATTGACGGCTTCGGTCCGATGAAGCTGAAATCAGAGTTCGTGAAAAAGAACTGATTTACCCGCCCGGTGGCGCTTCGCTTACCGGGTTTTCGGGAACTACACTTAACGGGCTTTTCTTACGTGAGGTAAAGATTATGCCGTTAAGTCCCTACATCTCTTTTGCCGGCAACTGTGCAGAAGCCACTTCTTTCTACCAGCAAGCCGTCGGCGCAGAGCTTCTCTATAAAATCACCTTCGGCGAAATGCCAAAAAGCGATAACAGCGAAGAAGGCTGTCCGTCCGGTATGCAATTTCCGGATTCGGCTATCGCTCACTCCAACGTCCGCATTGCGGGCAGCGATATCATGATGAGCGACGGGATGCCGCCGGGCAGCAACTCGCAATACGCGGGCTTCACGCTGGTTCTCGACACCCAGGACGTTAATGAAGGCAAACGCTGGTTCGACAACCTCGCCGCGGGCGGGAATATCGACATGGCCTGGCAGGAAACCTTCTGGGCACACGGTTTCGGTAAAGTCACCGATAAATACGGCGTGCCGTGGATGATTAACGTCGTTAAGCAGCAGCAAACGTCTTAGGCCGGATAAGCGCAGCGCAGCCGGCAACAGCGCCCGGTGGCGCTGCGCTGACCGGGCCTACGGTGACTGTCATCGCTTTCACTTCAACTCTTCAAACTCCCGCAACCCAGACTTAACCCAAATGTCACATTGATGCGCCAGCATGAGGCCACATTTATCGTGAGGCCCAGCACATGCAAACCGTCATCCGCGTCGAGAAACTGAGCAAGACCTTCCATCACAATAAGGCTCTGCATGCCGTTGATCTGACCGTCCAGCAGGGCGAAATGGTGGCGCTGCTGGGGCCATCCGGTTCAGGTAAATCCACCCTTCTGCGTCATTTAAGCGGTCTTATCACCTGCGATAAAACGCCGGAAAGCCACGTCGAGCTGCTGGGCAATACCGTGCAGCGCGCGGGGCGTCTCGCCAGCGATATCCGCAAGAGCCGCGCCCAGACGGGCTACATCTTCCAGCAGTTCAACCTGGTGAACCGCCTGACGGTGCTGGAGAACGTGCTGATTGGCGCGCTCGGCAGCACCCCGTTCTGGCGCACCTGTCTGCGCTGGTTCTCTCCTTCACAGAAGCAGGAAGCCTTGCAGGCCCTGACCCGCGTCGGCATGGCGCATTTTGCCCACCAGCGCGTCTCCACCCTGTCCGGTGGGCAACAGCAGCGCGTGGCGATTGCGCGCGCGCTGATGCAGAAAGCGCAAATCATTCTTGCAGACGAACCCATTGCCTCGCTGGACCCGGAGTCTGCCCGCATCGTGATGGAAACCCTGCGCGACATTAACCAGAACGACGGCATCACCGTAGTGGTCACGCTGCATCAGGTGGATTACGCCCTGCGCTACTGCGAACGCATTGTCGCCCTGCGTCAGGGACATGTGTTCTTTGATGGCGCGAGCCATCAGTTTGATAACGAACGTTTTGACCATCTCTACCGCAGCATTAACCGCGTCGAAGAGAACGCGCAGGCTGCTTAATTAAACCCGATCCGAGGAAAGTACATGAGCTACAAAGCCGTTGCCGCGCTGGCCTTTACCAGCATGTTCAGCCTCAGCACCCTGTTAAGCCCGGCGTATGCACAAGAGCAGGAAAAAGCGCTGAACTTCGGCATTATTTCGACGGAATCACAGCAGAACCTGAAGCCTCAGTGGGAACCGTTCCTGAAAGATATGGAAACTAAGCTGGGGATCAAAGTGAACGCCTTCTTCGCCCCGGACTACGCGGGCATCATCCAGGGGATGCGCTTTAATAAAGTGGACATCGCCTGGTACGGCAACCTCTCCGCCATGGAAGCGGTGGACCGCGCGAACGGCCAGGTCTTTGCCCAGACCGTCGCGGCAGATGGCTCCCCGGGCTACTGGAGCGTGCTGATCGTGAACAAAGACAGCCCGATCAACAACCTCAACGACATGCTCGCCAAACGCAAAGAGCTGACCTTCGGCAACGGCGACCCGAACTCGACCTCCGGCTACCTTGTCCCTGGCTACTACGTCTTCGCCAAAAACAACGCCTCCGCCAGCGACTTCAAACGCACGGTGAACGCCAGCCACGAAACCAACGCCCTGGCCGTGGCCAACAAGCAGGTGGACGTTGCTACCAACAACACCGAGAACCTCGACAAGCTGAAAACTTCCGCGCCGGACAAGCTGAAAGAGATCAAGGTTATCTGGAAATCGCCGCTGATCCCGGGCGACCCGATCGTGTGGCGTAAAAACCTGTCCGAGAGCACCAAGGACAAGGTGTACGACTTCTTTATGACCTATGGCAAAACGCCGGAAGAGAAAGCGGTCCTGGCGCGTCTGGGCTGGGCACCGTTCCGCCCGTCAAGCGACCTGCAGCTGGTCCCGATTCGCCAGCTGGCGCTGTTTAAAGAGATGCAGGGCGTGAAGGACAACAAAGGGCTGAAGGACGAGGAGAAGACCAGCAAAGTGGCCGCAATTGAAGCCCAGCTGGAAGACCTCGACCGCCTGACCGCCGCGCTCGGTGCGATGACGAGCGTGAATAAAGCGGTGCAGTAGTGCCTTTCTCCCTCTCCCAGTGGGAGAGGGCCGGGGTGAGGGCATCAGCGCGCACATTTCCCCCTCACCCTAACCCTCTCCCTCAAGGGAGAGGGGACTAAACCCAAAGGAGCCAACATGCAAACCATCACCCTCCCGCCGCCGAAGCGCAGCTGGTTCTCGCTCATAAGCTGGGCCATCCTGCTGGCGGTGCTGGTTATCTCCTGGAAGGGCGCGGAAATGGATCCGCTGCTGCTCTTCAAAGACGCGGGCAACATGGCGACCTTCGCCGCCGACTTCTTCCCGCCGGACTTCAGCCAGTGGCAGGATTACCTCAGCGAAATGGCGGTCACCCTGCAAATCGCCGTCTGGGGCACCGCTCTTGCCGTCGTTCTCTCCATTCCGTTTGGCCTGATGAGCGCCGAAAACATCGTGCCGTGGTGGGTATACCAGCCGATGCGTCGCCTGATGGACGCCTGTCGCGCCATCAATGAAATGGTCTTTGCGATGCTGTTCGTGGTCGCCGTTGGCCTGGGTCCGTTCGCCGGCGTGATGGCGCTGTTCATCCACACCACCGGCGTGCTCTCCAAGCTGCTCTCCGAAGCGGTCGAAGCCATCGAGCCCGGCCCGGTGGAAGGCATCCGCGCAACGGGCGCCAACAAAATCGAAGAGATCCTGTACGGCGTCCTGCCGCAGGTTATGCCGCTCCTGATCTCCTACTCCCTGTACCGCTTTGAGTCCAACGTCCGCTCCGCGACGGTAGTCGGCATGGTGGGCGCAGGCGGGATTGGCGTCACCCTGTGGGAAGCGATTCGCGGTTTTCAGTTCCAGCAAACCTGCGCCCTGATGGTGCTCATCATCGTCACCGTCAGCCTGCTGGATTTCCTCTCTCAACGTTTGCGTAAGCACTTCATCTGAGAAGCGAGGCTTTGTTTTCTATGCACTTATCCAGACATCCGACCAGTTATCCCACCCGCTGGCAAGAGATTGCGGCAAAGCTCGAAGTGGAGCTGCGCACACACTACCGCTGCGGGGACTACCTGCCCGCCGAGCAGCAGCTTGCCGACCGCTATGAAGTGAACCGCCACACCCTGCGTCGCGCCATTGACCAGCTGGTCGAGCGCGGCTGGGTCCAGCGCCGTCAGGGCGTGGGCGTGCTGGTGCTGATGCGCCCGTTCGACTACCCGCTAAACGCCCAGGCGCGCTTTAGCCAGAACCTGCTGGATCAGGGCAGCCACCCGACCAGCGAAAAGCTGCTCTCGGTACTGCGTCCGGCCTCCAGCCACGTGGCGGACGCGCTGGGCATTCAGGAGGGCGACGATGTCATTCACCTGCGTACCCTGCGTCGCGTTAACGGCGTGGCGGTATGCCAGATAGACCATTACTTTGCGGACCTCGCCCTCTGGCCTGTGCTCCAGCATTTCTCCAGCGGCTCGCTGCATGATTTTCTTCAGGATGCGACCGGCATTGCGCTCAAGCGCACCCAGACCCGCATCAGCGCCCGTCGCGCGCAGGCGAAAGAGAGCAAAGTGCTCGAAATCCCCAATATGGCCCCGCTGCTCTGCGTGCGCACCCTCAACCACCGTGACGGCGAGATCAACGCGACGGAATACTCCGTCAGCCTGACCCGCGCCGACATGATCGAATTCACCATGGAGCACTGAATGCACTTCGACACCGCCACCCGACAGCGCTGGATGCGCGTGCTGGCCCACAGCCAGCCTGCCGCGCTGGCTGCCCGCATGAACGCGCTCAGCCTGACGCCAGACTACGACACCCTTCGCGCCCCGGAGATCGGCCTCGTTCAGATCCAGGCGCGCATGGGCGGCACCGGAGAACGCTTTTTCGCCGGAGATGCCACCCTCACCCGCGCGGCAATCCGCCTGAACAGCGGCACGCTGGGCTACAGCTACGTGCTGGGGCGCGACAAAGCGCACGCCGAGCGCTGCGCGGTGATCGACGCGCTTTTACAGGAACAACCCTATTTCCAGACGTTAATGGAAACCCTTATTGCCCCGCTGGAAGCCGACCGCGCCGCGCGCATTGCCGCACGTCAGGCCGAAGTGAATACCAGCCGGGTCGACTTCTTTACGCTCGTTCGCGGAGACAACGCATGACGCTTCAACCTGCTTTTACCCTGGCCGTCCAGGATGCCCAACACAGTTTTCGTCGCCTGCTGAAAGCGATGAGCGAGCCGGGCGTGATCGTCTCGCTGCACCAGCTCTCCCAGGGCTGGCTGCCGCTGAACCTGGCGACCACCAGCGTGCTGCTGACGCTTGCCGACAACGACACACCGGTGTGGCTTTCGGGCGCGCTGTCGAACGATATCGCCAGCCAGAACCTGCGTTTTCACACCAGCGCTCCGCTGGTCGATCAGCCCCAGCAGGCGGTTTTTGCCGTGGCTGACGAGCAAATCAGCCATGAGCAATTGAACGCCCTGAGCGAAGGCAGCGCCGTCGCCCCGGAGACCAGCGCCACGCTGATCCTGCAGGTCTCCAGCCTGAGCGGCGGCCGCATGCTGCGCCTCACGGGGGCAGGCATCGCCGACGAGCGCATGGTCGCGCCGCAACTGCCGGAGTGCATCATTCACGAGCTGACCGAGCGCCCGCACCCGTTCCCGCTGGGCATTGACCTGATCCTGACCTGCGGCGAGCGCCTGCTGGCAATCCCGCGGACCACCCACGTGGAGGTGTGCTGATGTACGTTGCCGTCAAAGGGGGCGAGAAGGCCATCGCCGCCGCCCATGCGCTACAGGCGCACAGACGACGGGGCGATGAACGGCTTCCCGAGCTGAGCGTCGCCCAGATTGAGCAGCAGCTAAATCTCGCCGTCGACCGCGTGATGACCGAGGGCGGCATCGCCGATCGCGAGCTGGCGGCGCTGGCCCTGAAGCAGGCCAGCGGCGACAACGTGGAAGCCATCTTCCTGCTGCGCGCCTACCGCACCACGCTCGCGAAACTGGCAGTCAGCGAGCCGGTGAATACGGCGGAGATGCGCCTGGAACGCCGCATTTCTGCCGTTTATAAAGACGTTCCCGGCGGCCAGCTGCTTGGCCCCACCTACGACTACACCCACCGCCTGCTGGATTTCACCCTGCTGGCGAACGGCGAATCGCCGCAGCTCAGCACCTCCGACGCCGAACAGGAACCGTCTCCGCACGTCTTCAGCCTGCTGGCAAAACAGGGCCTGGCGAAGACGGAAGAAGATTCAGGCGCGCAGCCGGATGACATCACCCGCACGCCGCCGGTTTACCCGTGCTCGCGCTCGTCCCGCCTGCAGCAGCTGATGCGCGGCGACGAAGGCTATCTGCTGGCGCTGGCCTACTCCACCCAGCGCGGCTACGGGCGCAACCACCCGTTTGCGGCCGAAATTCGCAGTGGCTATATCGACATTGAAATCGTACCGGAAGAGCTGGGTTTTGCGGTGAACGTCGGCGAACTGCTAATGACCGAGTGTGAAATGGTGAACGGTTTCGTCGCCCCGGAAGACGAAGACCCGCACTTTACCCGCGGCTACGGGCTGGTGTTCGGCCTCGGCGAGCGCAAGGCCATGGCCATGGCGCTGGTCGACCGCGCCCTGCAGGCACCGGACTACGGCGAGCACGTTGCAGGCCCGGCGCAGGACGAAGAGTTTGTGCTGGCCCACGCGGATAACGTTGAGGCCGCTGGCTTCGTCTCGCACCTCAAGCTGCCGCACTACGTCGATTTCCAGGCCGAACTGGAACTGCTGAAACGCCTGCAACGGGAGCGCAAAAATGGCTAACTTAAGCGGCTACAACTTTGCCTATCTGGATGAGCAAACCAAACGCATGATCCGCCGCGCCATCTTAAAAGCGGTGGCCATTCCGGGCTATCAGGTGCCGTTCGGCGGCCGCGAAATGCCGATGCCCTACGGCTGGGGCACGGGCGGTATTCAGATCACCGCCAGCGTGATCGGCAAGGCGGACGTGCTGAAGGTCATCGACCAGGGTGCCGACGACACCACCAACGCCGTGTCGATCCGCAGCTTCTTCCAGCGCGTAACCGGCGTCAATACCACCGAAAAAACCGAAGACGCAACGCTGATCCAGACCCGTCACCGCATCCCGGAAACCCCGCTCACTGAAGATCAGATTTTGATTTTCCAGGTGCCGATCCCGGAGCCGCTGCGTTTTATCGAGCCGCGCGAAACGGAAACCCGCACCATGCACGCGCTGGAAGAGTACGGCGTCATGCAGGTGAAGCTGTATGAGGATATCGCCCGCTTCGGCCATATCGCCACCACCTACGCCTACCCGGTGAAGGTGAACGGGCGCTACGTGATGGACCCGTCGCCAATCCCAAAATTCGATAACCCGAAGATGGACATGATGCCCGCCCTGCAGCTGTTCGGCGCCGGGCGCGAAAAGCGCATCTACGCCGTCCCGCCTTACACCCGCGTGGAAAGCCTGGATTTCGACGATCACCCGTTTACGGTGCAGGAGTGGGACGAGCCGTGCGCCATCTGCGGATCCAAACACAGCTATCTGGACGAGGTGGTGCTGGACGACACGGGCAAACGGATGTTTGTCTGCTCCGACACCGATTACTGCCGCCAACAGAGCGAGGCGAACGGCCAATGAAACCGCTGCTTTCGGTTAATAACCTGACTCACCTGTATGCGCCGGGCAAAGGCTTTAGCGACGTGTCGTTCGAGCTGTGGCCGGGCGAGGTGCTGGGGATCGTCGGCGAGTCCGGCTCCGGCAAAACCACCCTGCTGAAGTCCATCTCCGCACGCCTGACGCCGCAGAACGGCGACATTTTGTATGAGGGCGCCTCGCTGTACGGCATGAGCGAGGCCGGGCGCCGCCGCCTGCTGCGCACCGAGTGGGGCGTGGTGCATCAGCACCCGATGGACGGCCTGCGCCGTCAGGTCTCAGCCGGGGGCAACATCGGCGAACGCCTGATGGCTACCGGCGCGCGCCACTACGGCAACATCCGCGCCACCGCCCAGAACTGGCTGATCGATGTGGAAATCCCCGCCTCGCGCATCGACGACCTGCCGACAACCTTCTCCGGCGGGATGCAGCAGCGCCTGCAGATTGCGCGCAACCTGGTCACCCATCCGAAGCTGGTGTTTATGGATGAACCCACCGGCGGGCTGGACGTCTCCGTGCAGGCGCGCCTGCTCGACCTGCTGCGCGGCCTGGTGGTGGAGCTGAACCTCGCGGTGGTGATTGTCACCCACGATCTGGGCGTCGCGCGCCTGCTGGCGGACCGTCTGCTGGTGATGAAGCAGGGCCAGGTGGTGGAAAGTGGGTTAACCGACCGGGTGCTCGACGATCCACACCATCCGTACACCCAGCTGCTGGTGTCGTCCGTATTGCAGAACTGAGGTTGCTGTTGCCGGGTGGCGCTGCGCTTACCCGGCCTACGAACACCGCACCTGTAGGCCGGGTAAGGCGAAGCCGCCACCCGGCAAAACGTATCGCGAGGCCAACATGATCCACGTACAAAACGTAAGTAAGACCTTTGTGCTCCACCAGCAAAACGGCGTGCGTCTGCCGGTGCTGCAAAATGCCTCGTTAGAGGTCAACAGCGGCGAATGCGTGGTGCTGCACGGCCATTCCGGCAGCGGAAAATCCACCCTGCTACGCTCCCTGTACGCCAACTATCTGCCGGATGAAGGCCACATTCACATTCGCCACAACGATGAATGGGTCGATCTGGTGCAGGCCCCCGCGCGCAAAGTGCTGGAAGTGCGCCGCACGACGATCGGCTGGGTCAGCCAGTTTCTGCGGGTGATCCCGCGGATCTCCGCTCTGGACGTGGTGATGCAGCCGCTGCTGGATCTCGGCGTGCCGCGAGAAGCCTGCGCCGCCAAAGCCGCCAGCCTGCTGACGCGCCTCAACGTGCCGGAGCGCCTGTGGCACCTCGCTCCGTCGACCTTTTCCGGCGGCGAGCAGCAGCGCGTGAATATCGCCCGCGGGTTTATCGTCGACTACCCGATTTTACTTCTGGATGAACCCACCGCCTCGCTCGACGGCAAAAACAGCGCGGCCGTGGTGGAACTGATCGAACAGGCCAAAGCGCGCGGCGCGGCGATCGTCGGGATCTTCCACGACGACGCCGTACGCAGCCGCGTGGCGGACAGATTGCACCCGATGGGGATCCACGCATGATTATCAATAACGTCAGGCTGGTGCTGGAAAATGAAGTCGTTAATGGCTCGGTTGAAGTCCATGAAGGCGTTATTCGCGCCTTTGCCGAAACCCAAAGCCGTACCCCTGAAGCGATGGACGGTGAAGGCGGCTGGCTGCTGCCGGGGCTGATTGAGCTGCATACCGATAATCTGGACAAATTTTTCACCCCGCGCCCGAAGGTCGACTGGCCCGCCCATTCGGCGATGAGCAGCCATGACGCGCTGATGGTCGCCAGCGGCATCACCACCGTGCTGGACGCGGTGGCGATTGGCGACGTGCGCGACGGCGGCGATCGACTGGAGAATCTGGAGAAGATGATCAACGCCGTAGAGGAGACGCAAAAACGCGGCCTCAACCGCGCCGAGCACCGTCTGCACCTGCGCTGCGAGCTGCCGCACCACACCACCCTGCCGCTGTTTGAAAAACTGGTCGGGCGCGAGCCGGTGTCGCTGGTCTCCCTGATGGACCACTCGCCGGGGCAGCGCCAGTTCGCCAACATTGAAAAGTATCGCGAATACTATCAGGGCAAATATTCTCTCAGCGATGCGGAGATGGCCCGCTACGAGGAAGAGCAGCTGGCGCTTGCCGCCCAGTGGTCGCAGCCAAACCGTCTCAGGATTGCCGCGATGTGTCGTGACCGCAATATCGCGCTGGCCAGCCATGACGATGCCACGCACGATCACGTGCGCGAATCCCACCAGCTTGGCAGCGTGATCGCCGAATTTCCCACCACGTTTGAAGCGGCTGAAGCCTCCCGCAGGCACGGCATGAACGTGCTGATGGGCGCACCAAACATCGTGCGCGGCGGATCGCACTCCGGCAACGTCGCGGCAAGCAGGCTTGCCTCCCTGGATCTGCTGGATATTCTCTCGTCCGACTACTACCCCGCCAGCCTGCTGGATGCGGCGTTCCGGGTCGCCGACGACGAGAGCAACAGCTTTACGCTGCCGCAGGCGATTCGCCTGGTGACGAAAAACCCGGCCTCGGCGCTTAATCTTCAGGATCGCGGGGAAATCGCCGAGGGTAAACGCGCGGATCTGGTGCTGGCCCACCGCAAGGGCGAGCACGTTCACATCGACCACGTCTGGCGTCAGGGAAAAAGGGTGTTCTGATGGGAAGGCTCATCTGGTTAATGGGGCCCTCCGGCTCCGGTAAAGACAGCCTGCTGTCCGCCTTACGGCAGCGGGAACATCCGCAGCTGCTGGTCGCACACCGCTATATTACCCGCGCGGCCAATGCCGGGAGTGAAAACCATATCGCCCTGAGCGAGCAGGAGTTTTTCATCCGCGCCGGGCAAAACCTGCTGGCGCTGAGCTGGCACGCCAACGGTTATTACTATGGCGTGGGCATCGAAATCGACCTCTGGCTGCATGCGGGGTTCGACGTGCTGGTTAACGGCTCGCGTGCGCATCTGCCGCAAGCGCGCGCCCGCTATGAGGCGGCCCTGCTGCCGGTCTGCCTGCAGGTTTCGCCGGACGTTCTGCGCAGCCGGTTGCAGAGTCGGGGGCGTGAATCAGCCCGTGAGATCGATCAGCGGCTTGAGCGTGCGGCCCGCTATGCCCCGTCGGACTGCTACATCCTCAATAACGACGGAAGTTTGCTACAGTCAGTCGAGACCTTTTTATCGCTTATCCGTCAGAAGGAGAAACAGCATGCCTGACTGCCAGCTTCGCCCCGCCACCGCCGACGATGCGCAGAGTGTTTACGCCCTGATCTGCGAGCTCAAGCAGGCAGAGTTCGACCATCAGGCGTTCCACGCCGGGTTTCTTGCCAACCTGCAGGATCGCAACATGCGCTACCAGCTTGCGGAGAGAGAGGGACAGGTCATCGGCATGATCGGCCTGCACATGCAGTTTCACCTGCACCATGCGCGCTGGATCGGCGAGATCCAGGAGCTGGTCGTAATGCCGCAGGCGCGAGGGTTAAAGGTCGGAAGTCACCTGCTGGCCTGGGCGGAAGAGGTAGCGCGACAGGCCGGCGCGGAGCTGACCGAACTTTCCACCAGCGTGAAGCGCACCGACGCGCACCGTTTTTACGTTCGTGAAGGATACACGCAGAGCCATTTCCGATTCACCAAACCGCTGTAGAGGTGCGCTATGAGTCTGACCATCACGTTGACGGGAACGGGTGGCGCCCAGCTGGTGCCGGTCTTTGGCTGCGACTGCGCGGCGTGTCGCCGGGCGCGCCTGCAGGATAACTATCGCCGTCGCCCGTGCAGCGCGGTGGTGAAATTCAACGATGCCGTCACCCTGCTGGATGCCGGTATTCCGCACCTGATGGACGATTGGCCGGCGGGCAGCTTCCAGCAGTTCTTGCTCACCCATTACCATATGGATCACGTTCAGGGGCTGTTCCCCCTGCGCTGGGGCGTGGGGGCGACGATCCCGGTTTACGGTCCGCCGGACGACGCCGGATGCGACGACCTGTTTAAGCACCCCGGCATTCTGGATTTCAGCCACACGGTCGAACCGTTTGTGATGTTTGAGCTTCAGGGTTTGCGGGTCACGCCGCTGCCGCTCAACCATTCGAAACTGACCTTCGGGTATTTGCTGGAATCGGCCCACAGCCGCGTGGCCTGGCTCTCCGACACCGCCGGACTGCCGGAGAAAACGGTGAAGTTCCTGCTCAACAACCAGCCGCAGGCAATAATTTTCGACTGCAGCCATGAGCCGCGCGAGGAAACACCGCGAAACCATTGCGACTTAAATACCGTAATTGCGTTAAACGAAGCGATTGGCTGCCCGCAGGTGATCCTGACGCATATCAGCCATCAGTTTGACGTGTGGATGATGGATAACCCGCTGCCGCAGGGCATAGAAGCGGGCTATGACGGGATGGTGCTGGTGCTGGATTAGGTTTTCTCCCTCTCCCGTGGTTGAGGGCAACAGGCCGCACTTAGCCTCGATCGTAATCGTCTTCTAACCTGCGCTCATCCTCTTCTAACCGACGGCGATCGTCATCCAGCTGACGCTGACGTTCATCTAAACGACGGCGTCTGTCTTCAAGCTGCCGACGACGATCGTCGTATTGTCGACTGTCGATTTGACGGCTGCGGTCATAACGATCGTCGTCGTCATTGCTGCGGCTGCTGCCGGGGTTATAGGCATCGTTGATCGCCTGCTGAATGTTGCCAATAGCATCATCAACAATATCGGCATGAGCCAGTTGGCTGGTGAGTGACAGCAGACCGAATAACAGAGCAGTTGAGTAACGTTTCATAAGGCCAGACTCGCAGGTGAACTGGCCTTACGATAATGAACGGCGGGAAGCCGGGGTAGCGGAGGAATCTCAAATTACCATAACCTTGCGCAGCGCCTGCGCCAGCTGCACCCGCGTAAACGGCTTACGCAGTAGCGGGACGTCCGGCAGCTGAGGGTTATGCGCGGGCCGTAGATCCTGGCCGCTGATCAGCAGCACAGGAAGCTGCGGATAATGGCTGCGCACATGGTTAATCACCTCGGCGCCGCTGAGGCTGCCGGGCAGCATCAGGTCGCTGATAAACATGCCAATATCCGGCGACGCCGCCAGCATATTCAGCGCCTGCTCGCCGTTGTCCGCTTCCAGCGTCAGGTAGCCGAGCTGATGCAGCTGCTCGCACAGGGTTTGCCGAACATCGGCTTCATCTTCCAGCACCAGCACCAGCCGCTCGCTATCGACGGAGGCGGTGGCTGACAGCGCTTCATCGTCTGCCGCAGCAGGCAGCACCGAGCGCGGGAGGTGAAGCCGAACGGTCGTTCCCTGCCCCGGCGCGCTTTCAATTTCCACGCGGCCGCCGGACTGACGCACAAAGCCGTAGACCATCGACAGGCCTAACCCGCTTCCGCTTCCGGTCTGCTTGGTGGTGAAGAACGGTTCAAAGACCCGGGATTTCACCTCCTGCGACATGCCGCTGCCGCGGTCAATCACCTCCAGCGCCACCATATCCTGCCTGCGCCCGTCGCTGCGGGTGACGCGCTGATTCCAGGTCCGGATTTTAATCACCCCGCCTTGCCCTTCCATCGCATCGCGCGCGTTCATCACCAGGTTGATGATGGCGTTTTCCAGCTGGCTAACGTCAATCCACGCGGGCCACGCCGGGGTTTGCGCTTCAATCTCCAGGGTGAGGGTAGCAGGCAGGGAGTGGCGCATCAGCTCCCGGAGGTTCTCCAGCAGCGGCAGCATCTCTACCGCATGCGGCGTCAGGGACTGCTTGCGGGAAAACGCCAGCAGGCGCTGCGTCAGTAAGGCACCCCGCTCGGCCGCCTTCAGCGCCCGGGTAATGCGCGGCGCGTCTTTTGATTCGGGGTCGGTGAGCTCAAGGCTGCCGATGATTACCGCCAGCAGGTTGTTAAAATCATGCGCCAGCCCGCCGGTCAGCTGTCCGACCGCCTTCATCTTCTGGCTGTGCAGCAGCGCCTCTTCCAGCCCCTGACGCTCAACGCGGTCGATCTCCATCTGCGTGGTTTTCTCTTTCAGCAGGCGCGTGGTGTGCTCAAGCGAGGCGGTATTGCGGGCAAAAACGTTAAACGCGCGCGCCAGCTCGCCCAGCTCATCGCGCCGCTGGAGGGCGGGAACGGAGACATCCTGTTCGCCGTGAGCAAGGCGCGACATCGCCCGGGAAATCGCCGTCAGGTTAGAGGCCAGATTGCGGTAGATATACCAGCAGGCGCACCCGGTGATGATCAGCGCCAGCACGGCGAAGAAGCTGATAAACACGCTGATGGACTGCAGCTCGTGATGGCTCTGGGCCGTGCGAAGCCGGGAAGCCTGCGCCACCTGCCCGACGTACTGATTAATGTCGCTGTTGAGGATCGCCACCAGCGCCTTAATGTGGAACATATACCAGCTTATCGCCAGGTCGCTCTCTTCCAGCTGCTTCGACAGCGGGGCGAGCTTGCCTAACTCGGCATTAAAATCAGGCAGAACCCCCTTCACGACCGGCTGTACGGCACTCCGGGGCAGCGCTGCGGCCACGGCGTCCAGTTGCTGAACGGTCGCGCGCGGCGAAGGGGTGTCGATGGCGGCGGCGATCAGCCGGTCCATCTCCATCAGCTGCTGCGCATCCGGCACGTTGCTGTCGTAACGGCGGTTGATGTCCTGCAGATGACGCAGGTAGCTCTGGCTTTGATACAGCGAGCTCAGCAGCGCGTTACGCTCCAGATGGCGCCGCTGGCCGCGCTCAAGCATCTCCGTCACGCTCTGCTGTAGCTCATTGCTTCGTTGAATAATACGCGCCACCAGCGCCGGCTCCTGCTGCGCCAGCGGCGCTTCCGCAAGCTGTTCCAGCGAGCGGCGCAGCGCCATTTGCGTCTGCTTCAGGCGCTCGGCTTCGCCTTTGTACTCCAGCGCCCCGACGACCTGCGAAAGCCGCACCGCCGCCGTCGCCACGTTGGCGGTATCGCGGGCCAGGTTCATGCTGCCGGTCATATCGTCCAGCGTTTGCTGCTGAACCTGCTCCTGGATTTGACTGGCGTGACGAAAGCCGAGCACCGCCACGCCGCTCACCATTAGCGTCACGGCGACCACCAGCAGATTAAAAATCAGCAGGCGGCCTCGGGCGCTGGCGAAAAAGGGCGGACGGCGTGATGGCATGGGTTTGGGCTCCTGAGCGGTTTGGTGTCCCCTCACCCTAACCCTCTCCCCAAAGGGGCGAGGGAATGATTTGCTCCCTCTCCCTTTCAGGGAGAGGGCCGGGGTGAGGGTAGTTCAATAACTGTGATCTACATTAGCTATTCATAACTATGACAAATATGAACAGCTTCTGACATTTTGCATTTACGCACCTGTGATGAAGTGCAGATATCGGCATTCGCAGGAGATCCGCCATGACCAGAACCCCGGTATTAGAGATGCGCAGCATTGCCAAAACGTTTGGCAGTTTCCACGCGCTCAAGGGTGTGGATTTGACGGTCTTTCCCGGAGAGATCCACGCGCTGATGGGCGAAAACGGCGCGGGAAAAAGCACGCTGATGAAAATTCTCGCGGGAGCCTATACCGCCACCAGCGGTGAGATCCTGATCGACGGTCAGCCGTTTCACATTAAAGGGCCGAAAGATGCGCTGGCCGCAGGCATTACCCTGATTTATCAGGAGATGCAGCTCGCGCCCAACCTGACCGTTGCCGAAAATATTTTTCTTGGCAGCGAGCTGTCGCGCGGCGGGATGGTGCAGCGCAAAGAGATGGCCGCCCAGGCGCAGGCGGTGATTGAGCGCCTCGGCGCACAGTTCAATGCCACCGACCTGGTGATGAAGCTGACCATCGCCGAGCAGCAGCAGGTGGAAATCGCCCGCGCGCTGCACCGCAACAGCCGCATTCTGGTGATGGATGAACCCACCGCCGCCCTCTCCTCGCGGGAAACGCACCGCCTGTTCGAACTGATTTTGCGCCTGCGCGATGAAGGGATGGCGATCATCTATATCAGCCACCGCATGGCGGAAGTGTATGAACTTTCTGACCGCGTCAGCGTTCTGCGCGACGGGCAGTACGTCGGCAGCCTGACGCGCGACAAGCTGAACGCCTCCGAGCTGGTGCGCATGATGGTGGGCCGCCCGTTAAGCGATCTGTTCAACAAAGAGCGTGATATTCCCCTCGGCAGCCCGCGCCTCAACGTCCACCACCTCACCGACGGTAAAAAGGTACAGCCGTGCAGCCTGCAGGTCCGTTCCGGCGAAATCGTTGGGCTGGCGGGCCTGGTGGGGGCCGGGCGCTCCGAGCTGGCGCAGCTGATTTTCGGCGTGCGTAAAGCCACCGGCGGCATGATTGAGGTCGACGGCGAGCCGGTGGTGATCCACTCCCCGCGTGCGGCCATCGAAAACGGCATCGGTTTTCTCACCGAGAACCGCAAGGAGCAGGGGCTGTTTCTGGAGCTGGCGGCGCAGGAGAACATCACCATGGCGACGCTGGAGCGCGACGCGACCTTCGGTATGTTAAACCGCAAAAAAGCGCAGGCCATTTCCGATGACGCCATTGCCCTGCTTAACATCCGCGTGCCCCATTCGCAGGTTCGGGCGGGCGGGCTGTCCGGCGGCAATCAGCAAAAGCTGCTGATCTCCCGCTGGGTGGCCATCGGTCCGCGCATTCTGATTCTGGACGAACCCACGCGCGGCGTGGACGTCGGCGCGAAAAGCGAGATCTACCGCATCATGAACCAGATGGCGCGCAAAGGGGTGGCGATTTTAATGATCTCCAGCGAGCTGCCGGAAGTGGTGGGCATGAGCGACCGGGTGTACGTGATGCGGGAAGGCAGCATTTCGGGTGAACTCCACGGGCGCGACATCTCTCAGGAAAACATTATGACGCTGGCAACCGGCGTGAACGACACTCATCATCAGGCGGTGCAATCATGACAACTCCAACCCATCCGCAGCAGGTGGCGAAATCCGCCTCCGCCAAAAAAATGCTGATGAGCGATCTGATGCAAACGGTCGGCATCCTGCCGATTCTTATCCTGATTGTGGCGGTATTTGGCTTTATCGCCCCGAACTTCTTCACCGAGAGCAACCTGCTCAACATTACCCGTCAGGCGTCGATCAACATCGTGCTGGCGGCGGGAATGACCTTCATCATTTTAACCGGCGGGATTGACCTCTCCGTGGGCTCGATTCTGGGCACCACGGCGGTAGCGGCGATGGTGGTCTCGCTTATCCCTGAATTTGCGATGCTCTCCATTCCGGCAGCGCTGATGCTCGGCATGGTGCTGGGTCTGTTCAACGGCGCGCTGGTGGCCTTTGCCGGGCTGCCGCCCTTCATCGTGACGCTCGGCACCTATACGGCGCTGCGCGGCGCGGCGTATCTGCTGGCGGACGGCACGACGGTCATTAACTCCAACATCAGCTTCGAGTGGATCGGCAATAACTACCTCGGCCCGATCCCGTGGCTGGTTGTCATTGCCCTTGCGGTGATTGCGGTGTGCTGGTTCATCCTGCGCCGCACCACGCTCGGCGTCCACATCTACGCGGTGGGCGGCAACATGCAGGCGGCGCGACTGACCGGCATCAAGGTCTGGCTGGTGCTGCTGTTTGTCTACGGCATGAGCGGCCTGCTCTCCGGGCTCGGCGGCGTGATGAGCGCCTCGCGCCTCTACAGCGCCAACGGCAACCTCGGCACGGGCTACGAGCTGGATGCGATTGCGGCGGTGATCCTCGGCGGCACCAGCTTCGTCGGCGGGATCGGCACGATCACCGGCACGCTGGTCGGCGCATTAATCATCGCCACCCTCAACAACGGCATGACGCTGATGGGCGTCTCCTACTTCTGGCAGCTGGTGATCAAAGGGGCGGTGATCATCATAGCGGTGCTGATCGACAAATACCGTACCCGACACCATCAAAGTGCATAACAACAAAACCCTACAGCTTCGAGGAAAACAACATGCGTTTGAAACCGTTAGTGACCGCGCTCTGTGCTGGCGCGCTGCTTGCCGCAACGCCGTTTGCGCAGGCAAAAGATCTGAAGTCCATCGGCGTGACGGTGGGCGACCTGGCCAACCCGTTCTTTGTGCAGATCACCAAAGGTGCCGAGCTGGAAGCGCGCAAGCTGGCTGGCGATAACGTCAAGGTGACGCTGGTCTCCAGCGGTTACGATCTGGGCCAGCAGGTGGCGCAGATCGATAACTTCATCGCCGCGAAGGTGGACATGATCATCCTCAACGCCGCGGATTCCAAAGGGATCGGACCGGCGGTGAAGCGCGCGAAGGACGCCGGGATCGTGGTCGTTGCGGTTGACGTGGCGGCGGAAGGGGCGGATGCGACCATCACCTCCGATAACACCCAGGCGGGCGAAATGGCCTGTAAGTACATTACCGATCGCCTGAAAGGCAAAGGCAACGTGGTGATCATCAACGGACCGCCGGTCTCTGCGGTGCAAAACCGCGTGGAAGGCTGCCAGACGGAATTCAAAAAACATCCGGATATCAAGGTGCTCTCGGATAACCAAAACGCCAAGGGCAGTCGTGAAGGCGGTCTGGAAGTCATGACCTCCCTGCTGGCGGCCAATCCGAAGATCGACGGCGTGTTTGCGATTAACGATCCGACGGCGATCGGTGCCGATCTGGCCGCGAAGCAGGCTCAGCGCAACGAGTTCTTTATCGTCGGCGTGGATGGCAGCCCGGACGGTGAGGAAGCGCTGAAGCGCGAAAACTCGCTGTTTGTCGCGACCCCGGCGCAGGATCCGCAGGTGATGGCGGCAAAAGCGGTGGAGATCGGCTATGACATTCTACAGGGCAAACCTGCGCCGAAAGCGCCGGTGCTGATCCCGGTGACGATGATCGATAAAAAGAACGTCGGGACCTATAAGGGGTGGACGGTTAAGTAACCTCGTTGCGGCCTGATGCCCTCACCCTAACCCTCTCCCACAGGGAGAGGGAACTTATTTCCCCCTCTCCTTGAGGGAGAGGGCCGGGGTGAGGGGATGGCATAAAATTCAAGGAGTCCCCATGAAACGCTCCGACATCAATGAAATTCTCGGCCACACGCGACAGTTTTTTTCCATGCACGACGTGCACCTCCCGCCTTTTGCCAGCTTTCCGCCAACGAAATGGCAGCAGCTTGACCAGGCCGCATGGCAGGAAGTGTTCGACCTCAAGCTCGGCTGGGACGTGACGGCGTTCGGCGGCAACAGCTTTGCCGCTGAGGGCCTGACGCTGTTTACCCTGCGCAACGGCTCGCCCAACGGCGTGCCTTATGAAAAGTGCTATGCCGAAAAAATTATGCACGTGCGCGACGGCCAGGTGACGCCGATGCATTTTCACTGGCGCAAGCGGGAAGACATCATCAACCGGGGCGGCGGGAATCTGATTATTGAGTTATGGAATGCCGGGGCGCATGAAGAGACGGAAAACACCGACGTGACGGTCACCGTCGACGGCTGCCGTCAGACCCACGCGCCCGGAAGCCAGCTGCGCCTCACACCAGGGGAAAGCATCTGCCTGACACCCACTCTGTACCACAGCTTCTGGGGCGAACGCGGCTTCGGCGACGTGCTGGTTGGGGAGGTGTCATCGGTAAACGACGACGAGCACGACAACCACTTTTTGCAGCCCGTTGCCCGCTATAACAACATCGAAGAAGACGAACCGGCGCTGCTGGTGCTGTGCAACGAGTACAACCTGTTCCGGATATAAGGAGTAAATGATGCCATTGATCTCTCTTGCCGACGGTCTGGAGCACGCCAGGGCGCATCGCTACGCGCTGGGCGCGTTTAACGTGCTCGACTCCCACTTCCTGCGCGCGCTGTTCGCCGCCGCGAAGCAGGAACGCTCGCCGTTTATCATCAACATCGCCGAAGTGCATTTTAAGTACGTCTCCCTGGATTCGCTTGTCGAAGCGGTTAAGTTCGAAGCCGCCCGTCACGATATTCCCGTGGTGCTCAACCTCGACCACGGCCTGCATTTCGAGGCGGTGGTGCGCGCCCTGCGCTTAGGGTTCAGCTCGGTAATGTTCGATGGCTCTACGCTGAGCTATGAGGAGAACATTCGCCAGACGCGGGAGGTGGTGAAGATGTGCCACGCGGTCGGCGTGTCGGTGGAGGCGGAGCTGGGCGCGGTCGGTGGCGATGAAGGCGGCGCGCTGTACGGTCATGCGGATGAAGCGTTCTTTACCGATCCGCAGCTGGCGCGCGAATTTGTCGATTCAACCGGCATTGACGCGCTGGCGGTTGCCATCGGCAACGCGCACGGCAAATACAAAGGCGAGCCGAAACTCGATTTCCCACGCCTGGACGCCATTCGCCAGCAGACGGGGCTGCCGCTGGTTTTACACGGCGGCTCCGGGATTAGCGATGCCGACTTCCGCCGCGCCATCGAGCTCGGCATTCATAAAATTAACTTCTACACCGGCATGTCGCAGGCCGCACTCGCCGCCGTTGAGCAGCGCATGGCGAACCGCCAGCCGCTGTACGATGAATTTGCCGAGCTGTTGCTGGGGATAGAAGAGGCGATTGCCGATACGGTCGCCGAACAGATGCGCATCTTCGGCAGCGCGGGGCAGGCATAATGGAACGCAAAGGTATCATCGCCGCAGGCAACATGCTGGTGGATCACGTCCACCAGATCGTGCAGTGGCCGGAGCGCGGCTGGCTGGCGGAAATCACCCACAGCGAACGCTCAACCGGCGGCGCGCCGCTCAACGTGCTGCTGACGCTGGCGAAAATGCACGTTGGCCTGCCGCTGCAGGCGGTGGGGCTGATTGGCGAAGATGCCGACGGGGATTACATTCTGGCGATGCTGGACCAGTACCACGTCAACCGCCAGCGCGTCCAGCGCACCACCTTTGCACCAACCTCCATGTCGCAGGTGATGACCGATCCCAGCGGACAGCGCACCTTTTTCCACTCGCCGGGCGCCAACCGCCTGCTGGATCTTCCCGCCTTCGATCGCTTAGACGGATCGATGAAGATCTTCCATCTCGGCTACCTGCTGCTGCTCGACAGCCTGGATATGCCCGATGACGAGTTTGGCACCCGCAGCGCGCGCCTGCTGGCGCAGATGCGCGACCAGGGGTATGAAACGTCGCTCGATCTGGTTTCCCGCAAGGGCGACCCGCGCTATCAGCCGCTGGTGCTCCCAGCCCTGCGCCACCTTGATTATCTGGTGATTAACGAGCTGGAAGCCGGGGAGTTTAGCGGACTGGAGATGCGCGACGCCGACGATGCGCTGAATATCGCCCATATCGCCGATGCCGCGACGCAGCTGCTGGCGGCAGGCGTGCGTCAGCGGGTGGTGATCCACTGTCCGGAAGGCGCATGGGGCGAAGCGCCGGGTGAGCAAGGTCGCTGGATCCCCTCATGGTTACTGGAGCAGAAAGAGATTGTCGGCAGCGTTGGCGCGGGCGATGCGTTTTGCGCGGGGTTTTTATACGGCTGCCATGAATCGCTCCCGCTCACGGAGAGCATTTATCTGGCACACGCCTGCGCGCGGGCCAGCCTGCTGGCCGCCAACGCGATTGACGGCGCGAAAACGCTGGCCGAGCTGCAGCTGTTTATCAAAGAGAATACCTAGGCCGCTTTCTCGCTATGGGAAACGTCGGTGGCAAACACATAGCCCAGCCCACGGATGGTTTTGATGAGCGCAGGCTGATGCGGGTTAGCCTCTATCTTCCGGCGCAGGCGCATGATCAACACGTCAATCGTGCGGTCGAACACGTCCGCGCTTTCGCTGTGGGTCAGCTCAAGCAGCCGGTCACGGCTCAGCACCCGACGGGCATTTTGCGTGAGCGCCAGCAGCAAGCCGTACTCGCCCTGGGTTAAGGGGACAGGGTTACGCTGCGGATCGCTCAGTTCACAGCGGGTGGTATCGAGCGTCCATCCGTTAAAAGCAATGCCCGCGACGGGCGCTGCGGGAACTTCCGCCGCCAGCACGCCGGTACGGCGCAATACCGCTTTTACGCGGGCGACCACCACGCGCGGGTTGAAAGGTTTGCCGATATAATCGTCAGCCCCCATCTCCAGCCCCACCACCACGTCTGACTCACTGCCCAGCCCGGTTAACATGATCACCGGCAGCGCTGGGCGCTGCTTTTGCAGCTGCAGCAAAACCTGTAAGCCGTTGATATCCGGCAGCATCATATCCAGCAGCACCAGCGCGATATTCGGCTCCTGCTGTACCTGCCGCAGTGCATCCTGGCCGTTATGGCAGACAAGCACACTAAAGACGTGCTCGCTCAGCACGTCCTGAAGCAGTTCGCAGACTGCCGTATCGTCATCAACCACCAGGATCGCCGGTTTCATCGTATGCTTCCGTCAGGGGATTATGTTAAGTCTGAACCATTCTGCCGTCGGCTCCAGTCAAATGGTTTTTTCAGTGACGGAAATTCAACCCATGTCACATCCGCTGCCCTGTCGACACGTCAATTTTGACGATTGGCTGCTTTTTGTCAGGGTTTTCACCGCGAAGGGACCGTAAAGTCAGGGTATACCCATACAAAAAACATGGCATAGAAGCTGCATAGTGGGTGCGAATGATTCGATTAACTGGAGCAGACTGATGAAAAAAGTCGTCACGGTTTGCCCTTATTGTGCCTCAGGTTGCAAGATCCACCTGGTGGTCGATAACGGCAAAATCGTCCGGGCGGAGGCCGCACAGGGGAAAACCAACCAGGGCACGCTATGCCTGAAAGGTTACTACGGCTGGGATTTTATTAACGATACCCAAATCCTCACCCCGCGCCTGAAAACCCCTATGATCCGCCGCGAGCGCGGCGGCAAGCTGGAAGCCGTCTCCTGGAGCGAGGCGCTGGATTACGTCGCCACGCGTCTGAGCGCCATCAAGGCCAAGTATGGCCCGGATGCAATTCAGACCACCGGCTCTTCACGCGGGACGGGGAATGAAACCAACTATGTGATGCAAAAATTCGCGCGCGCCGTTATTGGAACCAATAACGTCGACTGCTGCGCTCGCGTTTGACACGGCCCATCGGTTGCAGGTCTGCACCAGTCGGTCGGTAACGGCGCAATGAGTAATGCCATCAACGAGATAGATAACACCGATCTCGTCTTCATCTTTGGTTATAACCCGGCGGATTCTCACCCTATCGTCGCGAACCACGTTATTCGCGCTAAGCAGAACGGGGCGAAAATCATCGTCTGCGATCCGCGCAAAATTGAAACCGCGCGCATTGCGGATATGCACATCGCGTTGAAAAACGGCTCGAACATCGCGCTGTTGAACGCAATGGGGCACGTCATTATTGAGGAGAACCTGTACGACCAGGCGTTTGTCGCGACCCGTACGGAAGGTTTTGAAGAGTATCGGAAAATTGTCGAAGGCTATACGCCAGAGTCGGTGGAAACAATCACCGGCGTCAGCGCGCAGGAGATCCGCCAGGCGGCACGGATGTATGCCGGGGCGAAAACCGCCGCCATCCTGTGGGGAATGGGCGTGACCCAGTTCTATCAGGGCGTGGAAACCGTGCGTTCTCTGACAAGCCTCGCGATGCTGACCGGCAATCTGGGTAAAGCGCACGTCGGCGTTAACCCGGTACGTGGTCAGAATAACGTCCAGGGCGCCTGCGATATGGGCGCGCTGCCGGACACCTACCCGGGCTACCAGTACGTGAAGTTCCCGGAAAACCGCGCTAAGTTCGCGAAGGCCTGGGGCGTGGAAAGCCTGCCGGAACACACCGGGTATCGCATTAGCGAGCTGCCGCACCGCGCGGCGCACGGCGAAGTGCGTGCGGCCTACATCATGGGCGAAGATCCGCTTCAGACCGACGCCGAGCTGTCTGCTGTGCGCAAAGGGTTTGAGGATCTGGAGCTGGTGATTGTCCAGGATATCTTCATGACCAAAACCGCGGCGGCGGCGGATGTGATTCTACCGTCAACCTCCTGGGGCGAGCATGAAGGCGTCTACACGGCGGCGGACCGCGGCTTCCAGCGCTTCTTTAAGGCGGTCGAGCCGAAGTGGGACCTGAAAACGGACTGGCAGATCATCAGCGAAATCGCCACCCGCATGGGCTACCCGATGCACTACAACAACACTCAGGAGATCTGGGACGAGCTGCGCAGTCTGTGCCCGGACTTCTACGGGGCAACCTACGAAAAAATGGGTGAGCTGGGATACATCCAGTGGCCGTGTCGCGATGAGTCCGAAGCCGATCAGGGGACGTCATACCTCTTTAAAGAGAAGTTCGACACCCCGAACGGGCTGGCGCAGTTCTTCACCTGCGACTGGGTCGCGCCAATCGATAAGCTCACCGACGAGTATCCGATGGTGCTCTCCACCGTGCGTGAAGTGGGCCACTATTCCTGTCGTTCGATGACCGGCAACTGCGCCGCGCTGGCGGCGCTGGCGGACGAACCGGGCTACGCGCAAATCAACACCGCCGACGCTGAGCGCCTCGGCATTGAGGATGAAGCGCTGGTGTGGGTGAACTCGCGCAAAGGCCGGATCATTACCCGTGCGCAGGTCAGCGATCGTCCGAACAAAGGGGCGGTCTATATGACCTACCAGTGGTGGATTGGCGCCTGTAACGAGCTGGTGACGGAGAACTTAAGTCCGATAACCAAAACGCCGGAGTATAAATACTGCGCCGTACGCGTGGAGCCGATTGCGGATCAGCACGCTGCGGAACAGTATGTCATCGACGAATATAACAAGCTGAAAGCCCGACTGCGCGAAAGCGCAATGGGCTGAAGCCGTTAATTAATCAGTGAATAAAGGGAGTGAGATATTCACTCCCTTTTTATTTCCGATTAACTCATCAAATATATGAATTATTATTCTGGAAAGCGGCTCGCAGAAATAATGTAATTTTCGCGAAAAAGAATTACATCTTTGCATTTTAATTCAGAGGGATAAGATGTGCGGCGGGTGCTTAAGACTTTCTGTCTTGAGCATTGTTGAGGGACAGAAAGTAGAAAGCCCCGGGAAATTTTCATTTACCCGAGGCTACTCTCCCTCAACTCCGACAAGTTGAGAGTAGCCTCTTATTCTTTTTTTGACAAGGAGTAAAAGGCATGACGCCATTAAAAACTGCGTTAGGCATCGTCTTTATTATTTGCCTGACGATAGTGATCTTTACCTTTATTACTCGAGGTAAGTTATGCGAGTTTTCAATAAAGGGTGAACATCAGGAGGTGGCGGCAAAATTAGCCTGTAACGCAGGCTAACCTCTACGGGCGGAACCAAGGTTCCGCCCGGCTTGCAGGATGCTGAGGTCTTAATGCACCCATTTTTTTCTTCTGTCGCCGCGATTATACTGCGCGGCGTGTACCCCGATGATAAGACCCCATGAAACATATTTTTCTGTTGTTGTTACTTTTTACATCGCTTGTCCGTGCCGACGAGATTGGCAGCCAGTACAAAGAACAGGCTGAAGCGGGTGACGCCCGTGCCCAGTATTATTTGGCCGATACATATTTTAGCTCCGGTGACAGCAAGCAGGCCGCGCTGTGGGCCGAGAAAGCCGCTAAAGGTGGCGATGTCGACGCCATGGGGCTGCTCTCGCAAATCCTCTATACCCAGGGAAATTATGCGCAAGCTAAGGCACTGGCGCAGCAGGCAACCATCGCGGGCAGCAAGCGCGGCGCGATCATGCTGGCGCGCGTGCTGGTCAACACTCAGGCAGGTACAACCGACTATCCCCAGGCCATCAAACTGCTGCAAACGGCGACCGAAGATATCGACAACGACTCTGCGGTAGATGCGCAAATGCTGCTGGGGCTGATTTATGCCAACGGCGTTGAAGTGGTCCAGGACGACGTGCAGGCCGCCTCGTGGTTCAAGCGGAGCTCGGCACTTTCACGCACGGGCTACGCCGAGTACTGGGCGGGGATGTTGTTCAGGCAGGGTGAGAAAGGCTTTATCACGCCCAATAAACAGAAAGCGCTGTACTGGTTGAACCTGAGCTGCACTGAAGGGTTTGATACCGGATGCGAAGAGTTTGATGCGCTGAGCGGAGAGTAAAGCATTGCCCGGTGGCGCTGCGCTTACCGGGCCTACGGCTTGTGTAGGCCGGGTAAGGCGAAGCCGCCACCCGGCTTTTAACATTACTGGTCAGCCGTCTTATCAAAACGACCCAGCACCTCGCGTTCATACGCCAGCGCTTTTTTACGATCGAATTTGTGTTCCCACTTGGCGATAACCAGCACCGCCAGGGCATTCCCCACCACGTTCAGCGCGGTACGCGCCATGTCGAGGATACGGTCCACACCGGCGATAAACGCCAGACCTTCCAGCGGAATACCGACGCTGCCAAGCGTTGCCAGCAGCACCACGAAGGAGACGCCCGGAACGCCTGCAATACCTTTGGACGTCACCATCAGCGTCAGCACCAGTACGATCTCCTGCCACAGCGACAGGTCAATGCCGTACAGCTGCGCAATAAAGATGGCGGCGATGCTCTGGTACAGCGTCGAACCGTCCAGGTTAAAGGAGTAGCCGGTCGGTACCACGAAGCTGGTAATAGAGGCAGGCGCGCCGTAGGCTTCCATCTTCTCAATGATTCGCGGCAGCACGCTCTCAGAACTTGCCGTGGAGTACGCCAGAATCAGCTCATCTTTCAGGATGCGAATCAGGATCCAGATGCTCAGCCCGCACAGGCGCGCCACGATCCCCAGCACCACCAGCGCGAAGAACAGAATGGCGAAGTGCACCAGGAGCACCAGCTTCGCCAGCGGCCACAGGGAGGCAAAACCGAAGTTCGCCACGGTGACGGCGATAAGCGCAAACACCCCTACCGGCGCGTAACGCATCACCATGTGCGTCACTTTGAACATGGTTTCGGAGATAGAGCGGAACACGGTCACCAGCGGCTCACGGTGCGTCGCCGGCAGGGAAGAGAGCCCCAGACCAAACAGCACCGAGAAGAAGATGATAGGCAGCATCTCGCCCTTCGCCATCGACGCCACGATGTTGGTCGGCACCAGCGACAGGATAGTGCCCATCAGGCCATGCGCATGGCTCTGCACGTCAGCGGTCGTACTTTGGTATTTCGAAATATCCACCGTTGCCAGCTGCGACATATCGATCCCGGACCCCGGCTGGAACACGTTCGCCAGCGTGATACCGAGGATAATCGCAACCGTAGTGATCACTTCGAAATAGATAATGGTTTTCGCACCAATACGGCCTAACTGTTTCGCATCGCCGACGCCCGCAATACCGACCACCAGCGTCGAGATCACAATCGGCACCACAATCATCTTGATCAGATGAATAAAGATATCCCCTGCCGGTGAAAGCAGGTTCGCAATCAGCCATTCGCGGCTGTCGCTATGATAGTGGAGGTAACTGCCCAGCAAGATGCCCAGCACAAGGGCGATTAAGATCTGCCAGGCAAGGCTGACTTTAACGTTTTTCATAGAAACTGACTTCCTCAATGAAGCGCCTTATTCACTCAAACTGCATGAACAGGGAGACATACTGAAAGGGTATGAATTGTGTTGCGTTGGTTTATGGGATTTTTTAACGCGGCGTATGAGTATCATTTGCGCGACCTGTTGCGCAAGCCTTAAAGAACGACGCGTTTCACTCACAAAAGCGACGATGACGGGAGTTTGTTCTAATTCTGACAAATAACCTTTTGTTATAAAAACGCTTTTTTAAACATAAATGTGAATAATCGTCAGCATCAATTATTTTCCTTCAAAGTTTCATTCGCTCAATTTTCATACTCTTCAAACAATGCGTGATCTGTAGCCCAAATAATAAACAAAGCTTGTAAAGCCCCTACAATTAACGTTTTTGCGACATATTATTAACATCTTACAAGGAGAAAAAAAGCCATGAGCCAAATACATAAACACGACATTCCCGCAAATATTGCGGACCGTTGCCTGATCACCCCGGAGCAGTACCACGAGAATTATCAGCAATCTATCACCGCCCCGGACACCTTCTGGGGTGAGCAGGGTCATATCCTTGACTGGATCAAACCTTATCAGAAGGTGAAGAACACCTCCTTTGCGCCCGGCAATGTCTCCATTAAATGGTATGAAGATGGCACCCTGAACCTGGCGGCGAACTGCCTCGATCGTCACCTCGCCGAGCGCGGGAATGAGACGGCCATCATCTGGGAAGGCGATGACGCCTCGCAAAGCAAACATATTACGTACAAAGAGCTGCACCGCGACGTGTGCCGCTTCGCCAACGTCCTGCTGGAAAAGGGCATTAAAAAAGGCGATGTGGTCGCTATCTATATGCCGATGGTGCCGGAAGCTGCGGTGGCCATGCTGGCCTGCGCGCGTATCGGCGCGATCCACTCGGTGATTTTCGGCGGGTTCTCGCCAGAGGCGGTTGCGGGCCGTATTGTCGATTCCAGTTCAAAACTGGTGATCACCGCCGATGAAGGTGTGCGCGCCGGACGCGGTATCCCACTGAAGAAAAACGTCGACGAAGCGCTGAAAAACCCGAACGTCAAAACGGTCAGTAACGTCATCGTCCTTAAGCGTACCGGCGGCAAAATCGACTGGACCGAGGGGCGCGACCTGTGGTGGAGCGACCTGATTGAGAACGCGAGCGACCAGCATCAGCCGGAAGAGATGAACGCCGAAGATCCGCTGTTCATTCTTTACACCTCCGGCTCCACCGGTAAGCCGAAAGGCGTCCTGCACACCACCGGCGGCTATCTGGTCTATGCGGCCACTACCTTCAAATACGTCTTCGACTACCATCCGGGCGACATCTACTGGTGTACCGCCGACGTGGGCTGGGTTACCGGACACAGCTACCTGCTGTACGGACCGCTGGCCTGTGGCGCAACAACGCTGATGTTTGAGGGCGTACCAAACTGGCCGACCCCGGCGCGTATGTGTCAGGTGGTCGACAAACACCAGGTCAACATTCTCTACACCGCGCCAACGGCGATCCGCGCACTGATGGCGGAAGGCGATAAAGCCATCGAAGGCACTGACCGATCTTCATTGCGCATCCTCGGTTCCGTGGGTGAGCCAATCAACCCGGAAGCCTGGGAGTGGTACTGGAAGAAAATCGGCAACGAGAAATGCCCGGTGATGGACACCTGGTGGCAGACCGAAACCGGCGGCTTCATGATCACTCCGATGCCGGGCGCCACGCAGCTCAAGGCCGGTTCCGCAACCCGCCCGTTCTTCGGCGTGCAGCCTGCGCTGGTGGATAACGAAGGCAACCCGCTGGAAGGCGCCACCGAAGGCAACCTGGTGATCACAGACTCCTGGCCGGGTCAGGCGCGTACCCTGTTCGGCGATCACGATCGCTTCGAGCAGACCTACTTCTCGACCTTTAAAAACATGTACTTCAGCGGCGACGGCGCGCGTCGTGACGAAGACGGCTATTACTGGATAACCGGGCGCGTGGACGACGTGCTGAACGTCTCCGGCCACCGTCTGGGCACCGCTGAGATTGAATCGGCGCTGGTATCGCATCCGAAGATTGCCGAAGCGGCGGTTGTGGGCATTCCGCATAACATCAAAGGCCAGGCGATTTACGCCTATGTCACTCTGAACCACGGCGAAGAACCGTCGCCTGAGCTCTACGCTGAGGTGCGCAACTGGGTGCGTAAAGAGATTGGCCCGCTGGCGACGCCGGACGTGCTGCACTGGACCGACTCGCTGCCGAAAACCCGTTCCGGCAAAATTATGCGTCGTATTTTGCGCAAAATCGCGGCTGGAGACACCAGCAACCTCGGTGATACCTCAACGCTCGCGGATCCTGGCGTGGTGGAAAAACTGCTCGAAGAGAAGCAGGCCATCGCGATGCCTTCCTAGTGTTTTCTCCCTCTCCCTGTGGGAGAGGGCTGGGGTGAGGGCATCAGACCGCACCTTCCTCCCCTCACCCTAACCCTCTCCCCAAAAGGGAGAGGGGACTAAAAACAAACCTACCTTACCTTTGGAGACTCTGTGATGAATAACGATATTTGTCAGCAGATAGAGAATAGTGCGCACTACAGGGAGCTCGTCGATAAGCGGCAACGGTTTGCCTTCATCCTTTCCATCATCATGCTGGTTATCTACGTCGGCTTTATTCTGCTGATCGCCTTTGCCCCGCACTGGCTGGGCACCCCGCTGCACGAGGGGACCAGCGTAACGCGCGGTATTCCGATTGGCATTGGCGTGATTGTGATTTCATTCCTGCTGACCGGCGTCTACGTCTGGCGCGCGAACGGTGAATTCGATCGACTTAATAAAGCGGTACTGCAAGAGGTAAAAGCATCATGAAGAGAGTTCTGACGGCGCTCGCCGCCACGCTTCCCTTTGCCGCCCACGCGGCGGATGCCATTACCGGCGAGGTCCAGCGCCAGCCAACCAACTGGCAGGCCATTGTGATGTTCCTGATTTTCGTCCTGCTGACGCTGTACATCACCTACTGGGCGTCGAAACGCGTGCGCTCCCGTAACGATTACTACACCGCTGGCGGCAACATTACCGGCTTCCAGAACGGGCTGGCGATTGCGGGTGACTTTATGTCCGCCGCCTCGTTCCTCGGGATCTCCGCGCTGGTGTACACCTCCGGCTATGACGGCCTGATTTATTCCCTCGGCTTCCTCGTCGGCTGGCCGATCATCCTGTTCCTGATTGCCGAACGCCTGCGTAACCTGGGCCGCTATACCTTCGCTGACGTGGCCTCATATCGCCTGAAGCAGGGGCCGATTCGCACCCTCTCCGCCTGCGGTTCGCTGGTGGTGGTGGCGCTGTACCTGATTGCGCAGATGGTCGGCGCGGGTAAATTGATCGAACTGCTGTTCGGCCTGAACTACCACGTCGCGGTGGTGCTGGTTGGCGTGCTGATGGTGATGTACGTGCTGTTCGGCGGCATGCTGGCAACCACCTGGGTGCAGATCATCAAAGCCGTCCTGCTGCTGTTCGGCGCCAGCTTTATGGCCTTTATGGTGATGAAGCACGTCGGATTCAGCTTCAATAACCTGTTCACCGAGGCGATGGCGGTCCACCCGAAAGGGGAAGCGATCATGAGCCCGGGCGGGCTGGTGAAAGACCCGATATCCGCGCTCTCGCTCGGTCTCGGCCTGATGTTCGGTACCGCGGGCCTGCCGCATATCCTGATGCGCTTCTTCACCGTGAGCGATGCGCGTGAAGCGCGCAAGAGCGTCTTCTACGCCACCGGTTTCATGGGTTACTTCTATATCCTGACCTTTATCATCGGCTTTGGCGCGATCATGCTGGTGGGGGCGAACCCGGCGTTTAAAGACGCGGCGGGCGCGCTGATTGGCGGTAACAACATGGCGGCGGTGCATCTGGCGGACGCGGTGGGCGGTAACCTGTTCCTCGGCTTTATCTCCGCCGTGGCCTTCGCCACCATTCTTGCGGTGGTTGCAGGGCTGACGCTCGCCGGCGCGTCTGCGGTGTCGCATGACCTCTACGCCAACGTTATCCGCAAAGGCGCGAGCGAGCGCGACGAGCTGAAGGTCTCGAAAATCACCGTGCTGGTGCTGGGCGTCGTGGCGATTCTGTTAGGCATTCTGTTCGAGAAGCAGAACATCGCCTTTATGGTGGGGCTGGCCTTCTCGATTGCGGCAAGCTGTAACTTCCCGATCATCCTGCTCTCCATGTACTGGTCGAAGCTGACCACGCGCGGCGCGATGATTGGCGGCTGGCTGGGGCTGCTGACGGCGGTGATCCTGATGATTCTGGGCCCGACCATCTGGGTGCAGATCCTCGGTCACGCAAGCGCTATCTTCCCGTATGAATACCCGGCGCTGTTCTCGATCGCCGTGGCGTTTATCGGCATCTGGTTCTTCTCGGCCACCGACAATTCGCCGGAGGGTAACCTGGAGCGTGAGAAATTCCGCGCCCAGTTTATCCGTTCTCAAACCGGCCTGGGCGTTGAGCAGGGCCGCGCGCACTAAGCCTTTCTCCCCGGTCATTCTGGCCGGGGAGCTTAAAACATCACCCACGCCACCAGCGGCGCAATCAGCACCATCACTACGCCTGAGAGCATCATTACCAGGCTTGCGACAACGCCCTCCTGCTGCCCCAGCTCATACGAACGTGCCGTGCCCGCCCCGTGTGACGCCGCGCCAAACCCCGCGCCTTTCGCCATCCCTTCCCGGATCGACAAGCGCAGGAACAACATATCGCCGACCGCCATACCGAACACACCCGTCACGACAACAAACAGCGCCACCAGGTCCGGCTGCCCGCCGAGCGGTTTAGCGGCCGCCAGCGCAAACGGCGTGGTTACCGAACGCACCGCCAGGCTGCGCTGAATTTCATCGGGCAGCGTAAACAGCCGCGCCAGCCAGACGGAGCTGCACACCGCGACCACCGTGGCGGTGATCACGCCCGCGCTGAGCGACATCCAGTGGCGTTTGATAATCGCCAGGTTGTCGTAAACGGGGACGGCAAAAGCGATGGTCGCCGGGCCGAGCAGCCACAGCAGCCAGTGGGATTCGCCAATGTAGTTCTGCCAGGAGATGTGGCCGAAGACCAGCATCAGCACCAGCAGGATCGGCGTGAAGACCAGCGGCATCAGCGGCAGGGCATGAAAGCGGCGATACAGCCGCTTGTTGGCAAAGTAGATCGCCAGCGTCGCAATCAGGCACAAGACGCTGATCTGAAAATTAGTCATGTTTGTGCCTGCTGATTTCAAAGCGATACACTTTATCCACCACCCAGGCGGTTGCCCCCAGCACCATCAGCGTACTCAGCGCGATAACCGCAAAGATTCGCCAGCCGTCCACCATCAGCAGCTGCGCATAGTTCACCACCGCCACCACCGCCGGAACAAAGAACAGTAGCATCTCCGCCAGCAGCCAGCGCGCCCCGGCGCGTACCCAGTTAAGGGGGATCACGCGGCACAGAATAAGCGTCAGCATCAGCAGCATCCCGACAAGATTGGCGGGCAGCGGCAGATGCAGCCAGCCGACAAGATATTCCGCGAAAACAAACAGTCCCGCGTAGAGCAGTACCTGCACCGGGACCTGGAGTCGTTGCACAACGGCAGGCGTAACACGGCTTAACGCCACAGCCATGGGGGTTTTCCTCAAAAATGAGACGAGGCGCCAGTATAGAGAGCGCACGGTATGGACTGAAATGAATTAAAATCATCAAAGGTATAGTTTCGAGGAATAATCATGGACATAAGAACGCTGCGCTATTTTGTCGAAGTGGTTCGTCAGCAAAGTTTTACCCGCGCAGCGGAGAAGTTGTTTGTTACCCAGCCCACCATCAGCAAGATGCTGAAAAACCTCGAAGATGAACTGAACTGTACCCTGCTGATCCGCGACGGGCGCAAGCTGTTGCTGACCGACACCGGACGCGTAGTATTCGAACGCGGGCTGGCGATTCTGGCGGAGTTTCGCCAGCTGGAAGCAGAGCTGGGCGATATCAATCATCTGAAGAAAGGTGTGCTTCGCCTCGGCATTCCGCCCATGGTGGGGATGATGATGGCCGGGCCGATTAGCCTGTTTCGCCAGCGTTATCCCGGCGTTGAGCTGAAGATTTCGGAGTTTGGTGGGTTAACCGTCCAGCAGGCCGTCACCAACGGCGAGCTCGACGTGGCAATGACCGCCCTCCCCGTTGAGGAAGAGAGCGGTCTGGCGACGCTTCCGCTCTTTAGCCACCCGCTGTGCGTGCTGGTTCCCCGCTCCGGCGACTGGCTGAAGTTGGACTCGGTGAGACCTGAACTGCTCGGCGAGCACCCTCTGCTGATCTACAACGAAGACTTCGCCCTCAGCCGCCAGCTAATGACGCTGTTTAACCAGCATAACGTCAAGCCGCGCATAGCGGTGCGCAGCGGACAGTGGGATTTCCTGGCGGCGATGGTGCAGGCCGGCGTGGGGATTGCCATCCTGCCGCAGCCGATTTGCGAGCGTCTGGATAAAAACACGCTGCGCTGGATCCCGCTGGAGAGCGACCTGCACTGGCAGCTGGGGATGATCTGGCGCGAAGGGGTGTATTTATCGCAGAGCGCGCAGGCGTGGCTGCAGTGTTGTGAGGGGTTTTGGGTGCCCTCAACCTAACCCTCTCCCACAGGGCTGAGGAATCCCCAGTAATTTTTTACCTGAAGCGATGAACGCTTCTTCTGCAAAATTAATGAGTTACAGCGACGCCCTGGTCCGGCTGTAAATCGCCGAAGCGTTTCCGTAAGGCCGGGGCGAGGCGCAGGGATGCGCCGAGAGGGCGTGGCCTGCAGGGATGCAGGCTCATGCCCGACCCGATAGCCTGAAGGAATAAGCTGAGGGCACCGCGAAGCGGCGATTTACCGCCGGGAGCCCGGGTCGCCAGGGTGGTGGCGATTGAGCCACCCTGGCACGTTCACCGGTCATGTCGTTACAGAGTAGCAAGGAACATAAAGTGAACGGAATGACCTCCACAGCCGTATGTTCCCCCTCACCCCAGCCCTCTCCCTCAAGGGAGAGGGGGTCGTCCGTGCAGTTGTGGGAAACCCTCAGCCCACAAGGAGAGGGAACCGATCGAGCACGCAGGCCCGGTAAGCGCAGCGCCACCGGGCAAAAACAGCGCTACTGATTCTCTATCAACAGCGCTTCCAGCAGGTCCAGATCGTGCAGCAGCTTTTGCAGCGTTTCGTTGCTGATCTGCCGCGTGGCGCGCAGATGGTACAGCTCGGCGCGCTCGGAGCGCAGCGCCGCCAGGCGGAACCGGCGCTCAAGGTTTTCCTCCTGCAGCGAGCTTTCCACATCGTTACGCCCGTCCGCGCGGCGGCGCAGGTTACCAATCACGCGGGAACTGACTTCCGTCAGCAGCTGATTGTCGATGTTCTCTTCCGCATCCGCGGCCAGACGCTCTTCCATTTTCTGAATCGCGACAATTGCCACTTCGGCGGTGGCCGCCCGGGCAATACGCTCCTCTTTATGCTGCTGGGTCGAATCACCGGCATCAATATGCTGGAGTAAAATCGGCAGCATAATCACGCCGACAAACAGGGAGAACAGAATCACGCCCGCCGCCAGGAAGACCAGCTCGTAGCGCGCCGGGAAGACGTCGCCCGTGGGCAGCAGCAGCGGAATGGAGAGCACACCGGCAAGGGTGATCGCCCCGCGTACGCCCGCAAAAGAGGCGATCAGCAGCTCACGCGTTGTCCACGAGCCGAACTCCATCGGCTTTTTCTTCAGGAAACGTACGCTGAAGTTTTTCATCGTCCACAGCCAGCCGAAACGCACCAGCATCAGCGCCATGTAGATCAGCACGATGTCGGTAAACAGCATCCAGACCTCAACGTTCGGATCGGCCTCCGCCGCCACCAGCGAGGATTCCATAATGCCCGGCAGCTGCAGGCCCAACAGCAGGAACACCATGCCGTTAAAGACAAATTCCAGCATGGCCCAGGTGCTGTTGGCACGCAGACGCATGGCCAGCGGCGCGCGACGCATTACGCCGGAACGGGTGATGGTCATCCCCGCCGCAACCGCAGCCAGAATGCCCGACACGCCGATATGTTCGGCAATCAGATAAGAGGCAAACGGCAGCAGGAACAGCAGTACGATCTGCGTTGCGGGCTCATCGCCGCCCCAGCGGCTGAGGAAGCGCAATGAGCGGCCGTACAGCCAGCTCACCACGAAGCCCGCCAGAATACCGCCAATCGCCACCTTGAAGAATTCAAGGGTTGCGCCGCCGATGGTAAAGACCATCGTGCCCATCGCAACGGCCACGGCAAACTTCAGGGCGACCAGGCCGGAGGCGTCGTTCATCAGCGCCTCACCCTGTAAAATCCCCATGATTTTCTTCGGAATACGGCCTTCACCCACAATGCCAGACAGCGCCACGGCATCGGTTGGCGACAGCACGGCGGCCAGCGCAAAAGCCGGTATTAATGGAATACCCGGTACCGCCCAGTAGATCAGAAAACCAATCCCGACGACGGTGACCACCACCAGCGCCAGCGCCAGGCCGAAGATCTCGCGCCCGTGCTCAAGGAATTCGCGGGTGGGCGTTTTCCAGCCATCGGCAAACAGCAGCGGCGGGATAAACAGCACGAGGAACAGTTCGGGGTCAAATTCCACGTGCAGGCCAAACGTCGGCCACGCCAGCAGCGCGCCGATGGCAATTTGCATTAATGGCAGGGGGACCTGAAAGGGCAGTACGCGTGTAACCACCCCGGATAGCGAGACCACAAGGGTCATGATGAGTATTGTGAAGAAGATTTCCATGCGTTCCCTGTTTGCTGTGTTGCTTATGTACTCCGGAAGGCGTCGTGCCTTTTATTCTATCTTCTCCAGAGTAACGCAAAAGGCAACAGGATGAGTCCTGAAAATAAAAACGGGCGGCCTGAGCCACCCGTTTTCGCATCAATGGACAACTTAGATTGCCCAGCCGCCCGCGTAGAACGCTACCAGCGCAACGGCGATAATCACGGTGCCAACGTTCAGCTTGCGCCATTCACCGGAGACCAGACGACCAATCACCAGCGACGCGAAGCCGATCATAATGCCGGTCACGATGTTACAGGTCAGGACGATGAAGACCGCGGTAATCAGGCCAGACATCGCGTCCACGAAGTCCGCAAAGTCGATTTTCGCTACGTTGCTCAGCATCAGCAGGCCAACGTACATCAGCGCTGGCGCGGTCGCATACGCCGGAACCAGATAGGAGAGCGGAGAGAGGAACAGGATCAGCATGAACAGCACGCCGACGGTGATCGCCGTCAGGCCGGTTTTACCGCCTGCCGCCGTACCCGCTGCGGACTCGATGTACACCGCCGCAGGCGCCGCGCCCACCAGGCCGGAGAAGACGCTGCTCAGGGAGTCAGTGGTCAGCGCTTTGCCGCCATCAATAATCTGACCGTCTTTATCCAGCAGGTTCGCCTGACCGGCCACCGCACGAATGGTACCGGTCGCGTCAAACACGGCGGTCATCACCAGCGCCAGCACGCTTGGCAGGATCACCGGGTTCAGCGCGCCAACGATATCCAGGCTGCCAATCAGGGAGTTGCCTTTGTCATCGCTCAGCGACGGCATAGCGAAGATACCGGAGAAGTGTACGGTTGGATCGAAAATCAGGCCGACAATAGAAACGCCGATAATGGTCAGCAGAATGCCGCCAGGCACCTTCAGTTTTTCCAGACCGATAATCACCGCCAGACCGATAAGCGACATAATCACCGGGAAGCTGGCGAAGTGGCCCAGCGCTACCGGCAGACCGTCCAGCGGGTTCTTAATGACCAGACCGACGCCGTTGGCGGCGATCAGCAACAGGAACAGGCCGATACCGATGCCGGTACCGTGCGCCACGCCCTGCGGCAGGTTGCGCAAAATCCAGCTACGGATGCCGGTCGCTGAAATCACGGTAAACAGCACACCCATCAGGAACACGGCACCCAGCGCAACCGGTACGCTGATGTGCTGACCCAGCACCAGGCTGAACGCGGTAAACGCGGTCAAAGAAATGGCGCAACCAATCGCCAGCGGCAGGTTCGCCCACAGACCCATCACGATGGAGCCCACGCCGGCCACAAGACAGGTCGCCACAAAGACAGCCGCTGGCGGGAAGCCTGCTTTGCCCAGCATGCCCGGCACAACGATGACGGAATAAACCATCGCCAGAAACGTTGTCAAACCGGCAACAATTTCCTGGCGCACGGTGCTGCCGCGGGCCGAAATTTTAAACATGGCGTCAAGTGAACCGCCAGTACGCGCAGATGGCGTAGACATAGAAAACATCCCCTGAGAGTTTTTTAGGAAGTCCGTAAGCGAGGTGGAGACGCCACTGCCAGCTGAACGTCAAATCCTTGTGTTGCGTTTGTGACGAAAGGGCGTCACAAAAAAAGCAAACGTTTAGCTCCGCGCTTACAAACGGGTGGTCAAATTAAGGCAAACGATTATCTAGCGTAATCCCCGCCCTTTTCAACTGAACTTTATCGTTTTTCGCTAAAATTCCCTTATGACGCTGAAGAAATAAACAGAGGATGCGCAAACGTTATCGTCTATGCGCAATTTGTTTACATTTCAGTCCTCGCCCGGGATAGATAACGGTCCCCCCTGTTCCAGGGTTCTTTGCCAGCCTGGGGTGTTCTCAACTTTTGTCTTCCACGCCTGAATATGCGGCAGATTAGCGATACCGCCGCGCGCCAGCAGCGCAAAGATCGGGAAGCTCATCTGGATATCGGCCATGCTGAGCGAATCCCCGGCAAACCAGCTGTTTTCGGCAAGATGTGACTCAATAAAGCGCGCATGGGTTTCCAGCTGACGGTTGAGATACGCTTTCTGCACCCCCTGCCCCAGCGCTTTGCCCAGGGTTCTGATACCAAACGGCACCGGCGGCTTGCCGAGGCTGTTGAAGACCAGCTTCATTAACAGCAGCGGCATCAGCGATCCTTCGGCGTAATGCAGCCAGAAGCGGTATTGCACCTTATGCGACGGGTCTAAAGGCTTAAGGCGTGACTCGGGATCGTACGTCTCCTGCAGGTACTCCAGGATGGCGCCGGACTCCGCAAGGATCAGTCCGTTATCTTCGATAACCGGCGATTTGCCCAACGGATGCACCTTTTTAAGAGCCTCCGGTGCCAGCATGTTCTTTTCGCGCTGGTAGTGAACGATCTCATAAGGCAGGCCGAGTTCTTCCAGCGCCCAGATCGCGCGGTGCGAGCGCGACTGGTTAAGGTGGTGTACCGTGAGCATGGTTTTCTCCTGTTATTCATACTTTTTAACTATAGAAAATTGAACAACACCGCGAAAAAAATTCGTCTAAAAAACGGTCGGTGAGGCTGGCGAAAAAACGGGTCTTGCATAGAATTAAAGTGTCAGCACAATCCGGAACCTCCCCAACCAGCTCGACACTGAGGGGTGCTGATGTCGGGGGAAACCCTCCCGTGAACCAGCGGGATAGAGTGAAAGACAAAGACCGGGAAAAACTAAAGCGCCCTTATGTGGCGCTTTAGTTCTTTATAATGCTTTTGCCGGGTGGCGCTTCGCTTACCCGGCCTACGTTCCCGGTTTTGTAGGCCGGGTAAGGCGCAGCCGCCACCCGGCAAACCGGTCGCACATACTCATTCCTCTTCCAGCAACCGCGCCCCCGTCCCCTGCTCGCCCAGCCTGTCGCCGGGGTTACGCAACGGACAATCGCTACGCGACAGGCAGCCGCAGCCGATGCAGCCATCCAGCTCGTCACGCAGCGCGACCAGCGTATGAATACGCCTGTCCAGCTCTTCACGCCACTGGGACGACAGCTCTTTCCATTCTTTCGGGCTAAGCGTATGCCCTTCCGGCAGCACGCCAAACGCCTCGCCGATCGTGGCCAGGGGAATTCCGATTCGTTGCGCAATTTTGATAATCGCCACGTAGCGGAGCACGTCGCGGGTATAGCGACGCTGGTTGCCCCCGTTGCGGATGCTTTTAATTAACCCTTTGCTTTCATAGAAGTGGAGCGCGGATACCGCAACGCCACTTCGCTTCGCCACTTCACCGGGGGTTAACAGCGCTTTAATGCGCGGCAATCTCTTTTCCATAAAACCTCTTTACCTCAAGTTAACTTGAGGAATTATACTCGCCCGCAGAGAAAACGACGAATTAACCGAGATAGTTGTATCTACAGAGGGGCAACCTTATGTCGCATCAGCAGATTATTCAGACGCTTATTGAATGGATTGATGAACATATCGACCAACCGTTGAACATTGATGTGGTCGCTAAAAAGTCGGGCTATTCGAAATGGTATTTACAGAGAATGTTCCGCACGGTCATGCATCAAACGCTGGGCGAGTACATTCGCCAGCGCAGACTGCTGCTGGCGGCGCAGGCGCTACGCTCAACGCAGCGGCCCATTTTTGATATCGCGATGGACCTTGGCTATGTGTCGCAACAAACCTTTTCCCGCGTGTTTCGCCGCGAGTTTGACCGCACGCCGAGCGACTATCGCCACCAGTTGAATTAATCACCCTCAGTGCAAAGGTTGCTGCTGCCAGGTCATAAATTCCTGGGGCGGCATCGCTTTCGCGAAGTGCCATCCCTGACAAAACTGGACGCCGCGCTTCAACAGCCAGCTTACCTGCTCTGCCGTCTCTACCCCTTCCGCAATGGTTTTCAGCCGCAGGCTTTGCGCCATCTCGATAATATGCTCGGCGATCAGGTGGCTGGTACTGTTGGTCGTTAAGGTATCGATAAACGATTTATCGATTTTCAGAATATCCACGTTCAGCGAGTAGAGGTTGTGCAGGTTCGAGTAGCCGGTACCAAAATCATCGATCGCGACTTCATAACCCGCCTGACGGAAAGCCTGAATCACCGGGGTGGTTTTTGGCACATCGATAAAACCGCGTTCCGTCACTTCTATTTTGATTTGCTGCGCACGGACGGCGTAGTGGCGGGCCTTGTCGGAAATCATGGCGATCAGCCGCGAGGAGTGGAAATCCGTGGCCGACAGGTTAATCGAAATATAGAGATGCGGATGCTCGGCCAGGAAATGGCCCAGATCGTTGAACACCTCCTCAACGACATAGTCCGTAATCCGCTCGCTCATTCCCTCATTTTCCGCCAGCGGGATAAACTCAGCCGGGCTCATCACCTGCCCGTCAAAGCCAGGCCAGCGCAACAGCGCCTCCGCGCCCACACACTGGTTATTCTTAATATCAATAATCGGCTGATAGTGAACGCAAAGCTGTCGTTTGTTCAGCGCCCGGTGCAGTAAGCGCCCCGGCGAATTAAGCTCACGATGGGTACGCGACCATACCAGCAAAATAATAATGCTGCAGATCATGCCCAGCGGTAGCGTCAACGTCGCCTGGTGATAAAGCGTTTCATAAAAGCGTTTATTCGATGTCGACACAATGGCCGCAATCGGTCTTTTGGGAGATGTTACGATCGTATAAAAGCGGTTATCTTTTTGAAATACCGATTCCTTATCCCGAATCATCGAATTTAATAAAGAAACATTGGCTTTCTGGCTGACGGAAAAGAAAGCATTGGTTACCGTGTCGTACACACCCCAGGAGAGAGAATGATCCGCGGACATGACTTCGCTGTATGAAAGCGGATTGACGACCACCACATAATTTCCGCGCTGCATATATGTCATTTTATAGCCAGTATAAAATGGTGTATCGCGATAATAATAGATAGCGACGTCAGGTTTGCGCGTGTAATTAGCGACAGGAATGGCGTAGGGGTGATCCGGTGTAAAAACGGTCGAACAAAGAAAATTCTGACCTTCAGCGTAAATTAAATCGGCGACAAACAGGCGGCCACGAACAACGTTCAGCATATATTGACGGTGTCCCGGCGTGCAAAGCTCGCCCTGATATTTTACCGCCTCGTCCCTGGCCAGCTCAACCTGTTGAATAACCAGCTCTGTTTTGTCTAAAGCCAGTTCAGCAAATGTGCGTAGCTGGGCGCTTGTTTCAGACACGGCACGCAGTTGGGCAAACCATAGCGCAAGCATCACCGGCAGCATAACTACCATGATGATCCCTACCACCCTGAGCATTTTGCGCCGCGCGCTACGATTCATTTCCCGCCCTATATCCCTGCATGTTGTACGCCTGTAGTACTTAAGGCCGGATGCTTTGTTAAACAGGTGATTACGTTGCATGAATCATGTGAAGTTAGCAACTGACTTTTAGTATTAAAAATCTTAAATTTCGTTATGCCGATAATATTTTCCCGTAAGTTAAACTGTAAGTATTCGTTCCGTTTCAATTAAGGAAAATAATTATCCAGCCCGTCAGGCAGACGGGAAGATAACACAACAGACAATCGTTGATTAAGCCAAACGTCTGACAGCATGAAAAAAGTACAACTTCATCATGACGTTTTATGCTATTTGCTCTGGGGTATTGTGTCCGTTGATTTATAAATAGTCAGCCTTCACCACAATATTTTCAGGATTGGGTGAGAATAACGCCCCTCTTATAAAAACTGAATTTGCGCTATCCCCACTTGCCCGAAGCGCGTTTTCGGCACGCTGTGGCTCCGCCTCCTCGTGCGCCGAAGGCAGGACCAGCCCGCACAATCGCCTTTTCTGAGGAATAAAATCCTCTTTTTTGATCGCACAGACGCTGGCGAATAAATCAACAAACGTGATATAGTTCACACATATTCTGTAACGAGAAACACCGTTTCATTCAGTTCGTCTGTTTTATAGAGGATGGGTTTTATGGCAACCATTACTACCAGCATGGTTCTCCTGCGCTGGCCTTTGTTGAGTGCGGTACTGATGTTTTTAGCCAGCACGCTGAACATTCAGTTTCGTAAATCTGACTATGCGGGTCTTGCAGTTATCAGCACCCTGCTGGGGCTGGGTGCGGCCTGCTGGTTTGCAACGGGCCTGCTTGGCATCACCCTGCTGGATATCGCCGCCGTCTGGGAAAATATTAAAGTGGTGATGGTTGAGGCGATGAGCCACACGCCGCCAGACTGGCCGATGGTGATTACCTGATCCCTTCCGGAATAAAAAAACCCAGACGATAGTCTGGGTTTTTTGTTTTCAGCACGCGGAAATCAGAACGGAATGTCGTCGTCGAAATCCATTGGCGGTTCGTTAGACGGCGCCGGAGCAGACTGCTGCTGCGGACGAGACTGTGCGCCGCCGCTGAACTGGTTGCCGCCCTGCGGCTGCTGAGGCTGACCCCAACCGCCCTGCTGCTGGCTCTGACCGCCACCTGCCGGTGCGCCACCGCCCTGACGGCCACCCAGCATCTGCATGGTACCGCCCACGTTGACCACGACTTCTGTGGTGTACTTCTCAGCGCCGGCCTGATCGGTCCATTTGCGGGTACGCAGCTGGCCTTCGATATAGACCTGAGAACCTTTACGCAGATACTCACCGGCCACTTCGGCCAGTTTGCCAAACAGCACTACGCGGTGCCATTCGGTCTGCTCTTTCATCTCACCGGTCGCTTTATCACGCCAGGATTCGGAAGTAGCCAGCGTAATGTTGGCAACTGCGCCACCACTCGGCATGTAGCGTACTTCCGGGTCCTGGCCCAGATTACCGACGAGAATCACCTTGTTTACGCCTCTGCTGGCCATGTTCGTGTCTCCTGAATACGTTTCTTAATAGTGTAAACGCGCGAGTGTACCATTTCCACGCGGCAATTTGCATAGTTGCGTAGTCGGTTCAGAAATCTCTCGCGGACTCTACATTGTTACACAGCCAATCAGAAAATGCATTCCAATACTGTATATTCAAACAGGTCAAATTGTGTCATAATTAGCCGTTTCTGACAGCCGTTTGTCCTTCAAACAAATCAGGCAATCCGTGTTCCAACCGGGAAAGGTGAATGGATAAGATCGAAGTTCGGGGCGCCCGCACCCACAATCTCAAGAATATCAACCTCATAATCCCTCGCGACAAACTCATTGTCGTGACCGGGCTTTCGGGGTCTGGCAAATCCTCACTGGCTTTCGACACTTTGTATGCCGAAGGACAGCGTCGTTACGTTGAATCGCTCTCTGCGTACGCGCGTCAGTTCCTGTCGCTGATGGAAAAACCGGATGTCGACCACATTGAAGGGTTGTCCCCTGCTATCTCTATTGAGCAGAAGTCCACCTCGCATAACCCGCGTTCAACGGTCGGTACCATTACCGAAATTCATGACTATCTGCGTCTGCTGTATGCTCGCGTGGGCGAGCCGCGCTGCCCGGACCACGACGTCCCGCTGGCGGCCCAGACCGTAAGCCAGATGGTGGATAACGTGCTGTCGCAGCCGGAAGGCAAACGCCTGATGCTGCTGGCGCCGATCATTAAAGAGCGAAAAGGCGAACACACCAAAACGCTGGAAAACCTGGCAAGCCAGGGCTATATCCGCGCCCGTATCGACGGCGAGGTGTGTGACCTGTCCGACCCGCCAAAGCTGGAGCTGCAGAAGAAGCACACCATCGAAGTGGTGATTGACCGCTTTAAGGTGCGCGACGATCTCGCCACGCGTCTGGCGGAATCTTTTGAAACGGCGCTGGAACTCTCTGGCGGCACGGCCGTGGTCTCCGACATGGACGACCCAAAAGCGGAAGAGCTGCTCTTCTCCGCCAACTTCGCCTGCCCGATTTGCGGCTACAGCATGCGCGAGCTCGAGCCGCGCCTGTTCTCATTCAACAACCCGGCGGGCGCGTGCCCGACGTGTGACGGCCTGGGCGTGCAGCAGTATTTCGACCCGGACCGCGTGATCCAGAACCCGGAGCTGTCGCTGGCGGGCGGGGCCATTCGCGGCTGGGACAAGCGTAACTTCTACTACTTCCAGATGCTGAAATCGCTGGCGGAGCACTACAAGTTCGACGTCGAAGCGCCGTGGGCGAGCCTGAGCCCGAACGTACACAAAGTGATCCTGTTCGGTTCCGGCAAAGAGAACATCGAGTTCAAGTATATGAACGATCGCGGCGATACCTCCGTGCGTCGCCACCCGTTCGAAGGGGTGCTGCACAACATGGAGCGCCGATACAAAGAGACCGAATCCAGCGCGGTACGCGAGGAGCTGGCGAAATTCATCAGCAACCGCTCCTGCGCCACCTGTGAAGGCACGCGTCTGCGTCGCGAAGCGCGCCACGTGTTTGTGGAAAACACCGCGCTGCCGACCATCTCAGACATGAGCATCGGCCATGCGATGGACTTCTTCAACAACCTGAAGCTCTCCGGCCAGCGCGCGAAAATCGCCGAAAAAGTGCTGAAAGAGATTGGCGATCGCCTGAAGTTCCTGGTGAACGTCGGCCTGAACTACCTGACGCTTTCCCGCTCGGCAGAAACGCTCTCCGGCGGTGAAGCCCAGCGTATCCGTCTGGCGAGCCAGATTGGCGCGGGCTTAGTCGGCGTGATGTACGTGCTGGATGAGCCGTCCATCGGCCTTCACCAGCGCGACAACGAGCGTCTGCTCGGGACGCTGGTTCACCTGCGCAACCTCGGCAACACGGTAATTGTGGTCGAGCACGATGAAGATGCGATCCGCGCGGCTGACCACGTCATCGACATTGGCCCTGGCGCTGGCGTACACGGCGGCCAGGTGGTCGCGGAAGGGACGCTGAAGGACATCATGGCGGTGCCCGAGTCGCTGACCGGTCAGTTCATGAGCGGCAAGCGTAAGATTGAGGTGCCGAAACAGCGCGTAGCGGCAGATCCGGAAAAAGTGCTGAAGCTGACCGGCGCGCGCGGCAACAACCTGAAAGACGTCACCCTGACGCTGCCGGTTGGCCTGTTTACCTGCATCACCGGCGTGTCCGGTTCCGGCAAATCGACGCTGATCAACGATACGCTGTTCCCGATTGCGCAGACGGCGCTAAACGGCGCGACGCTGGCCGAGCCTGCACCGTACCGCGACATCCAGGGTCTGGAGCATTTTGATAAAGTTATCGACATTGACCAGAGCCCGATTGGCCGTACCCCGCGCTCTAACCCGGCAACCTATACCGGCGTCTTCACGCCCGTGCGTGAACTGTTTGCCGGTGTGCCGGAAGCGCGTTCACGCGGCTATACGCCAGGACGTTTCAGCTTTAACGTGCGCGGTGGCCGCTGCGAAGCATGCCAGGGCGACGGCGTGATCAAGGTTGAGATGCACTTCCTGCCGGATATCTACGTGCCGTGCGACCAGTGCAAAGGGAAACGCTATAACCGCGAAACGCTGGAGATTAAGTACAAGGGCAAGACCATCCACGAAGTGCTGGACATGACCATCGAAGAGGCGCGCGAGTTCTTTGACGCCGTCCCTGCGCTGGCGCGTAAGCTGCAGACTCTGATGGACGTCGGCCTGACCTACATTCGTCTGGGGCAGTCGGCCACCACGCTGTCCGGCGGTGAAGCGCAGCGCGTGAAGCTGGCGCGTGAGCTGTCAAAACGCGGCACCGGTCAGACGCTCTACATTCTGGACGAGCCGACCACCGGCCTGCACTTTGCCGATATCCAGCAGCTGCTCGAGGTTCTGCATCAGCTCAGAGACCAGGGCAACACCATCGTGGTCATCGAACATAACCTGGACGTGATTAAAACCGCGGACTGGATTGTCGATCTCGGCCCGGAAGGCGGCAGCGGCGGCGGTGAAATTCTCGTCTCCGGTACGCCAGAGACCGTTGCAGAGTGCGAAGCCTCGCACACCGCGCGCTTCCTTAAACCGTTGCTGTAATTGTCACACGGAGAGTTGCTGTCGGGTGGTTTCCGGCAGCAGCTCAACCGCCTGCTGATAGGACGCGTCCACCAGGTAGTAAATCTGCGAGCCAGGAATCGATCCATCCAGATAGACGGTGCTCCAGTGCGCCTTATTGAGGTGCTTGCTCGGCCTCACGTCATCATGCTGCTGGCGTAGCAAATCCGCCAGTTCAGGGCTGGTTTTCAGCGACGCCGCCGGACGGCCTTCCACCTCTTTCACCATCGCAAACAGGACATCTCCCACCTTAATCTGCGTGGCTTTCCAGTCGCTATGAACGCTCTGCTCCGCGCCGGGCTTGCTCATGCAGTACTGAAGTATCTCCGAAATTGTCATCTTTATTCCCCTTGTAGCGTGGCGATAATTTTACGCGAACCACCGTGAATGCGATGCTCTCCCAGCCAGATCCCCTGCCACGTTCCCAACAGCAGCCGCCCGTTGTGAACCGGCAGCATCAACGACACGCCCAGCAGGGAAGATTTAATATGGGAAGGCATATCGTCCGCCCCCTCATAGTCATGCTCGTAAGGCGCGTTGTCCGGGACGCTCTTCAGAAAATGGTGCTCCATGTCGGACCGGACGGTGGGATCGCAATTTTCATTAAGCGTGAGAGAGGCTGACGTGTGCTGAAGCAGCAGATGCAGCAAACCCGTTTTCACCCGCGACAGATCGCGGAGTTGCCCGATGACTTCATCCGTCACCAGGTGAAATCCGCGTGGTTTAGCGCTTAAGGTCAGGGTCTGTTGGTACCACATGTGCTGCTCCGTGATGAAAGATGAATCTTTCTAAGTGTGCAGCAAGAAGACGAAAGGTAAAACCCGCAGCAGCGAGATTTGATTAAAAAAGAGTCAAACCCGCTGCCGGGTACTTAATACTCCGAATTGACGATCACCTCTTCGCCAAACTTTCCGGCCATCGGCAGCGGTCGATAGGTCGAGTTAGAGGCGCGCAATACCCTGATCCCTCTGGCCCCCACGTCATGCGCGGCGGTGATGTCGTTATCCGAATCGCCGTAGAATACTTTGATATTTTTCTTTTCCAGCCACTGGGTCTTGGTGTTTTGCCCCTCTTTGTCACCGGCAAAAATGACCGGGCTCATGCTGGTCGCCGGGATCTGGAAATCATCCTGCAGCGTTTTAGAGACGGTTTCGGTTTTGGTCTGGCTGCGGCCGGTAACAAAATAAATGCTGTCGCCGCGCTTCACGTGCATGGCAATAAGCGCACGGGCAACCTCTTTCGGGATGCTGAATTCGTCCCAGCCGTTATTCATTTTTTCCCAGAATTCCGGGTTCTTCAGATACGCTTCGCTGTCGGGTGAATACGTTTTCTTCCCGCGCCAGAAGCCGGGGCTTGAGAACAGCACGGTATCGTCAATGTCAAAACCCACGGCCATTGGCGCGCGGCCGATCAGACTGTTTTCGATTTGGGCCACTGAAACCCAGTGAATGGGCGCCTGCTCGGCAAGAATGGCGGCGGTGGTGCCGGTGTAAAGCGGCGTCGGGGCAGAAGCTCGTGCGACGACGGCGCTGTTAAGCGAGAACAATAAGCAGGCGGCGCTGAGCGCCAGTGTGATCTTGCGCATATTTTCCCCTGAATATTCAGTTTGTTATCGTTTTAATTTGAGTAGATGGTCAAAAAACTATCCGACCATAACCCCAGCGGGAGGTGAAGGGAAGGAGTTTTTGCTTATGAAGCGGAATAAAAAGAAGACGATCACAAAGCGTGGAAGAGGCGTGTAGGCCCGGTAAGCGAAGCGCCACCGGGCAATGATTGGCACCGGCGCAAACAAAAAAAGCCGGGTGGCGGCTGCGCCTTACCCGGCCTACATATAGCATGCAAGTAAGTGAATACTTACATTACAGCAGCAAACGCCTGCGCCACGCGATGAACGTTGCTGGCATTCAGGCCCGCCACGCACATACGGCCGCTGGCGATCAGGTAGACGCCGAACTCTTCCCGCAGGCGATCGACCTGCGCCGCGCTCAGACCGGTATAGCTGAACATCCCACGCTGCTTGAGCAGATAGTCGAAGTTATGTCCCGGCACGGCCTCTTTCAGCACGTTAACCAGCTCCTGACGCATGGACAGGATGCGCTTACGCATCGCTTCCACTTCGGCAAGCCAGGACGCTTTCAGCTGTTCGTCACCGAGAACCGTCGCCACCACCTGCGCACCAAAGTTTGGCGGGCTGGAGTAAATGCGGCGCACCGTCGCCTTCAGCTGGCCCAGGACGCGACCCGCCGCTTCGGCGTCTTCACAGACCACGGACAGACCGCCAACGCGTTCACCGTACAGGGAGAAGATTTTAGAGAAGGAGTTGCTGACCAGCGCTGGCAGCCCGGCGCTGGCCACGGCGCGGATGGCGTAAGCATCTTCTTCCATGCCCGCGCCAAAGCCCTGGTAGGCGATGTCGAGGAACGGAATCAGGTCGCGGGCCTTCAGTACCTCAATCACCGCATCCCACTGGGCGTTGGTGAGATCCGCCCCGGTCGGGTTATGGCAGCATGGGTGCAGCAGCACAATGCTGCGCGCCGGCAGCGTGTTTAGTTTTTCCAGCAGCGCTTCAACGCGCACGCCGTTCGTTTCGCTGTCGAACCACGGATAGGTCGCCACGTTGAAACCTGCGCCCTCGAAGATCGCAACGTGGTTTTCCCACGTCGGGTCACTGACCCATACGCCTGAATCCGGGAAGTATTTTTTCAGGAAGTCTGCACCCACTTTCAGCGCACCCGAGCCGCCCAGCGTCTGGATGGTCGCCACGCGTTTTTGCGCGAGCACCGCGTGATCGGCACCGAATAACAGCGGAGCGATGGTGTTGCGGTAGGCGTTTAACCCTTCCATCGGCAGATAAAGAGAAGCACCGTGTGGAACAGCGTTCAGACGCGCTTCGGCTTCGGCAACGGCTTTTAATTGAGGAATGATGCCATCCTCGTTGTAATACAGACCGATGCTGAGGTTCACTTTGTCGCTGCGAGGATCTTCTTTGAAACGCTCCATTAAGGAGAGGATAGGGTCGCCGGCATAGGCGTCAACTTTCTGAAACACGCGATGGTTCTCCGGAATTCGATGAGGCAGGGATTTCAACAATAAACCGGAACATCACTCAACACCACCCCTTAAGATTATCCTGCGATCGGCATAGGTTTTTTGCGTCCTCTCGCCATGACATTTACCCAATATTTTCCCCTTCTCGCTTTCCGTAATGTGGCTCCTGCGCAACCGCGCATTCACTGATTCAAGGAGTTCACATCATGGATTCACAATTTATTGGTTCAGTTATTAACGCCCTGCCGCTGGAACATATGATCGGCGGTCCGCTGCAGGCGATGATCAAAGCACAGGTCCAGGCGAGCAAGGCCTATACCGACTTCCTGCTCTCCGTCTGTATTAAAGACGGCAAAGCTGTCGCGATCGAGTTCGATTACGACGAAACCGTGGTAGACGAACAGGGGGTCAATAAAGGCAGCGTGACTCGCAAGATGAGTATTCCGCTCCTGGCGGCGGTCACCCACCCCATCATCTGTATCGAGGACGGTACCATCGACTTTGAGCTGGAAGTGAGCCAGAGCGAAGCCAGTTCCAGCAGCACCGAAGCGGAGGCCTCCGTGGAAGCGTCCGTCGGCTGGGGCGTTTTCAAAGCGAAAATGACCGGCAAGGTCTCCCATAAATCGGAGCAGACCCGTTCGACCGATACACGCGCGAAATATTCCATTCATACCCAGATTAAACGCCAGGAGCCACCTGAAGCTCTGCAGCGCGTGATTGATTACCTGACCAACGCCAAAACCAAGCCTGTCGCCGCGCAATAATCTTCCACGCCGCGACATACGTGCGATTCCGTAACGCAGGGGCTACCCGGGTAGCCCTTTTTCCAGGAGCGAAATATGTCTTTTAAAAAATGGCTGCGCGGCGGCAAGGATGAGGAGCCGGAAAACAGGGCGGGCAAAGAGGATGAAGGCACGCCATCGGTACAGGAAAACACGCCTCCAGCGCCTCCAGCCGATATTCCCGGCGTGCCGATCTCGCTTGAAGATATCACGCGTGGGATGCAGTACGCGGCCACTGCGGCCAACGAACTGATTGCTCAGCAGTATATGAAGGCATTGGATCCCTTTTTCGAACCCGCAGAAGACGGTTCGTTAATTCCACGCACGGTACAGCTGGCGCTGGATGAAAAGCATTACTTTGACCTGCCCTTGGTCGCGCTTTCGACACCGCGCGGGCTGATGCTGGAAAAGATGAAGGTCAACCTGACGATCCGCACGGAAGGCATGCAGGCGCCTTCCCGCCAGTCCGGTGAAAACGAATTTGGCCGCTTTCACGTCAGCCTTTCGCCTTCCAGCGATAACAAAGGCGGGCGTGACAGCCGCCACGTCGATGTAGAGATGCAATTTACCGCACTTGAGCCACCGGAAAGCGTCATGCGTTTGATTGACGAATACACCAACAAGGTGATTCCCCGCCCGAAAGCAGAGGAGACTCCGTAATGCAAAAACAACCAGAACGTACAGGTGACAGGGGCATTCAGCTTATTTGCCAGTTTGAAGGGCTGAGGCTGGAGCGTTATCGCGATGCCGTAGGTTTATGGACCATCGGCTACGGCCATTTGATCCTCAAAGAGGAGATGGAAAAGCTCACCAAAATTACCACCGGTGAAGCCAAAGATCTGCTGCGCAAAGATCTGAAACGCACCGAGGACGGCGTGAAAAAACTGCTGAACAACGCTTCGACGCAGAACCAATTCGACGCGCTGGTTTCGTTCGCCTTCAACCTTGGCGTGGGCAATTTAAAGAAATCCACGCTGCTCAAAAAATTCAACGCAGGCGATATCCAGGGCGCCGCACTGCAGTTCAAAAGCTGGAATAAGGCAGGCGGTAAGGTTTTGACCGGGCTTACCCGACGCCGCGAGGCGGAAATGAAGCTATTTCTTAGTTAATTCAACAGGAAAATTACAATGAAACCACTTTACATAGTGAAAATGGCCGTACTGTCTGTTTCGTTATTCAACGTGTTACAGGCAACCGCCGCCATGCCAACCTGCGAAGAGGAAATAAAGGAAGCCAACGCCTTTTTATCTTCTCAGGGTATGGTGCCCGTCAATAACGTGACCGATCTGGCGACAACGCTTCGTCATATAAAAAATTTTGGGCGCCTGCCCGACCGCTATATTACCTCGGATGAGGCCAAACGCCTCGGCTGGTCGGGAAGTGAAAGCGAATCGCTTTGGGGTCTTAAACCCACCAATCAAAAATGGATCGGTGGCGATAAATACAGCGATCGCGCTCTTCCTTCCAGTCAGCCCTGGCTTAGCGCGGATATCGATGTCGTGAAGGGGTATCGCTCTCCCAAGCGTTTGATTTACAGCCTGTCAGGGCAACAGCGCTTTATTACGACCGATAAGTATCAGCATATTGTTGAGCTGGATCCCTGCCAATAATAAGCGCCCGTTACGATAATAAATCCCCTTTTCCGAGGGGATTTATCCTTGCAGAGGATGAACGTATGTCTGACATCTATCTCCCGACCCTCATCAGTGAAGCCTTGCTGGCTTTTTCAGGTTTATTTGGCGGCGTCAGTATCTCGTTTTTCTGGCAACCGCAGCGATTGCACCAGCACAGCCGATTTATGGCAGGCATTATTTTTGGTGGAATCAGCATGGGCGCGGCCGTCGCATTAGGTGGATTAGCAGCCCGCTGGTTAAAGATAGACCTTAATCAGGCCGATATCACGCTTGGTTTAGGGTATATCCTCGGGGCAATGAGTAATGGCCTGATCGTCTGGCTGGCAAACTTTTTTCGCCGGCATGAACAGCGCGATATTTTTGATGTTGCAAGCGTCATCAAAAGTAAAGTCAGACATGAATCACTTTCTCCGCCTGATTTAACCCACAACAAACCCGATGGAGAATAAATGCTTAACATAATGAATGGCTGGGTGCTTCCCTTTATTATCTTCGTCGACCTGATAACATCGCTGCTGATTTTGTTTGCCGCCTATAGCCGAAGAGTCCATGCCCTGCCGGTAATGTGTAAAATTGGCTTAGCCGCCCTCGCCTTTGGTTTTTTTGGTGAGAGCAGCTTAAACATGAAATTTATTCTTACCGGTGCTGATATACTGAGTGACAGCTTTCCATTTTGGCTATTGCAGGACTTCGGAACGCTGGTGGTGGTGATATATTATTTCAAATCTCAGTACCGTTAAAAAAACAAAGCGCAACAGAGGTCTGTCTGTTGCGCTTTTCTTTTAACGCATTTTGACTGCAGCCCTTCGCTTTGCTGAAAATCGGCTAATTAGACATATATTTAAAATAGAGCATTGCGGCCTGCGTCCGATTGTTGACCTGTAGTCGGTGAAAGATGGATTCCAGATGCACTTTGACCGTACCTGCGCTGATATTCAATTGCCGGCTGATCTGCTTATTTGTTCCTCCATTCGCCAGCAGCTTAAGAACTTCCTTCTGCCGACGACTCAGGGAGTAGATCGGCAACCCGCCAGTGGGTTGTTCTCGCTGGACCACGGCTTGCTCCGGAAAACAGACCACCCCCGAGGAAACCATGCAAAGTATCTGGCTGATTTTCTCCGCGGGGAGATCCTTGGTAAAAATGCCCTTAATGCTTTGGCGGATGTAGAAGTTGAATATCTTATCCGTCGTTTTTCGTAACATCACCACGATCGGTAGCTCAGGCCAGTTTGTCATCAAATTAGTGATAAAATCACGGCACTTCATTTCACCATCCAGCAAAATAATGCTGACCGGCATAGAGGTTAAAATTGCGTGTGCATCTTCAAAATTGCTCGCTGCAAAAACAGTGCATTCCGGCATGACGCGTTTCAGCTCTGTTTTCATACCGTGAATGAAGATCGGTAATTCATCGATCATTAATATATTCATCGTAGCATAACCCCGTGTGAAATCTATTTTCTTAGGCTATTCAACCAACTTATTCCGAAATTAAGTATGCGTGCTATTACAAAACTGTAAAAACAGCATTCGGCATAAGGCAAACGTCATATACCCAAAGCAAAAAGTTAAGCAGTACTACACATTAGACATAGCCATATTTAATTAAAAACGATCTTATCGTTATTAAAAACAGCCTGGGCTCAATAGCATATTCCCAGAAATATTGCTGGCACTTATTATTTTACTGCACGCGTGCCATCCACCTACATATTAATATTTCAATGAGGTCATTTATGACAATACTAACAGTGTATTTCTGTGGTACTGGATCTAATAAATTTGATGAGTCTCATGCTAATTACTGGAACGGCGAGCTCATCTCTTCTCTGGCAGCCAATAACAAGGGTAAAGAGTTCGCCGAATGGGTCATTCTTGATGGCCCGGGGAGCGGCAATCTACAAAGCGATGAGCTTTGGGTCAAAAGCGGAGAATATTCTCAGCTTCGCGCCCAGCTTCTGGGCAGCGGCTGGAATGAGAATGTTCAGCATGCGATCAATATTATCAAAGGACACGTTGACTGGCAGCGTGAGAAGCTCACAAAAGAAAACTATGAGCAGCTTAAAAAGGCGGGCGTACCGATTCAGGACGTTGAGGTTACCGGCTCATTTTGGTGGCGCAAATATGACTATGGCGATCGTAAAGTGACCCAGCAGGCGCTGCAGCAGCAAATCATCAAAACCTTCCGCCAGGGTCAGATCCTGCCCACTCAGGTGAACCTTGTTGGGTGGAGCCGGGGCGGAATTAGCTGCCATATGCTTGCCAATGCAATGCTGGCCGACCCCCTTTTGACGACGATTCCGGTGAATATTTTTGCGGTCGATCCGGTTCCGGGCATGGGTAATTTCCAGGCGGACAAAGTCACTCTGGGCAGCAACGTGAAGGAGTATGTGGCTTTCTATGCCAGACATGAGCGGTCAAAAGGTTTCTCGTGCGTCATTCCGCAGACCGATAGCGCGACAAAAGTCCATATTTATCCCATGTCTGGTCGCCACGCTACGCTGGTAGGGAATGCTTCGGCCAATGGGAATATCGGGGAAAAAGTGGTCCATGAGCCCGGCACGATCGTGCGTCATTTCGCCGAAGTTTGCCTGCAAAGATGGGGCGTCACGCTGGATAAAAAGCTCAATCTGGATGGAGTGCAGCTGCTGGAATTGCATCAGGCCATTCAGCGTAACGCTCCGCTATTCGCCGAGATGCAGAAAACGGTGTACACCATTTCGGAAAACGATGGGGGGGAGCGTTATGTCTCGTTGGGCAGCACCGGAAAACGGTTCTCGTCCATCCAGGGTTCGCGCTTCAGTCCGGAGTCAGGGCTCGCGTCGGATTATTTGACTAATCAGGCGATCTATAACGTGTTGAAATAAGCGTTACGCGTCCAACGGCAGCTAATGCCGTTGGACGACTATCTGCGAGTCTCAGTCGATGTACTTCATCGCCACCCTTGACGTCAGGCGCGTGATAAGTTCGTAAGCACTCACTTTCGTCATTTCAGCAATGCGTTCGACGGGCAAACCTTCGCCCCACATCACGACATCGTCGCCGGGCTTATCCTGGGCTTCAGGCCCCAGATCGACACAAATCATGTCCATCGCCACGCGGCCGACGATCTTCACCTCGCGACCGTTGACCAGAACCGGCGTGCCCGACGGCGCGGCGCGCGGATAGCCGTCACCATAGCCCATCGCCACCACGCCGAGACGGGTATCACGCTCGCTGGTCCAGGTACCGCCGTAGCCCACCGGCTCGCCCGCTTTATGGTCACGCACGGCAATCAGGTTAGAGACCAGCGACATGACCGGCTGGAAGCCAAAGTCCGGCCCCCAGGGTTTATTCTCCAGCGGCGACACGCCGTAGAGAATGATGCCCGGTCGCGCCCAGTCGAAATGCGACTGCGGCCACAGCAGAATACCGCCGGATGCCGCAATCGAGCGCATCCCCGGCTTGCCTTCGCAGAAGGTGTTAAAGATATCCAACTGGCGCTCGGTCGCACCGCACTCGGGCTCATCGGCGCGGGCGAAGTGGCTGACGATATTCACCGGCTGACGCACGTTTTTGCACCGGCATAAACGCTGATAAAACGCTTCCGCGCTTTCCGGACGCACGCCCAGACGGTGCATGCCCGTGTCGAGCTTCATCCAGACGGTCACCGGCTCGCTCAGCTTGGCGGTTTCGAGTGCGGCGAGCTGTTCTTCGTTATGTACCGCGGTATGCAGATGCTGGTCAGCAATGGTCGGCAGATCGCTGGCTTCGAAAAAGCCTTCGAGGAGCAGTATGGGTTGAGTAATGCCGCCCGCGCGCAGGCGGAGGGCTTCTTCGAGACGGGCGACGCCAAAGGCGTCGGCATCGGGGAGCGTTCGCGCGGTCTCAAGAAGACCGTGTCCGTAAGCGTTCGCTTTCACGACTGCAACGAGCTTGCTGGCAGGCGCCAGTTCACGCAGACGTTGCAGGTTGTGTCGCAGAGCGCGGCGGTTAATAACAACAGTTGCCGCTTGCATTTGAATTCCTTAGAAATTACTCATCATCATATTGAGGACCGGCATAGTTGTCGAAACGCGACCACTGTCCGTTAAAGGTCAGACGCACCGTCCCGATTGGGCCGTTACGTTGTTTACCAATAATAATTTCGGCGATCCCTTTCAGGTCGCTGTTCTCGTGATAAACCTCATCACGGTAGATAAACATGATTAAGTCGGCATCCTGCTCGATGGAGCCGGATTCACGGAGGTCGGAGTTGACCGGGCGCTTGTCGGCACGTTGTTCCAGAGAGCGGTTCAGCTGCGACAGCGCAACGACCGGTACGTGCAGCTCTTTGGCTAACGCCTTGAGCGAGCGGGAAATCTCCGCAATTTCCAGCGTACGGTTGTCGGAAAGCGACGGGACGCGCATCAGCTGAAGGTAGTCGATCATGATGAGGCCGATGCCGCCGTGTTCACGGGCGATACGGCGCGCGCGGGAACGCACTTCCGTCGGCGTCAGGCCGGAGGAGTCATCGATATAGATGTTACGTTTTTCCAGCAGAATGCCCATGGTGCCGGAGATGCGCGCCCAGTCTTCATCATCGAGCTGGCCGGTACGAATGCGGGTCTGATCCACGCGCGACAGCGACGCCAGAGAACGCATCATAATCTGCTCGGAGGGCATCTCAAGGCTGAAGATCAATACCGGCTTATCCTGCAACATCGCCGCGTTTTCGACGAGGTTCATCGCAAAGGTAGTTTTACCCATCGACGGACGCGCGGCGACGATAATCAAATCCGACGGCTGCAGGCCAGCGGTTTTCTTGTTCAAATCGTCATAGCCGGTGTTTACCCCGGTCACACCGTCGTGCGGCTGCTGGAACAGCTGTTCGATACGGGCAACGGTGGCGTCGAGGACATCGGCGATGTTTTTTGGACCTTCGTCTTTATTGGCGCGGCTTTCGGCGATTTTAAAGACGCGGGATTCAGCCAGATCGAGCAGGTCTTCGCTGGTACGCCCCTGTGGATCAAAACCGGCTTCGGCGATCTCATTCGCCACCGAAATCATCTCGCGGACGACGGCACGTTCGCGCACGATATCGGCATACGCGCTGATGTTCGCCGCACTAGGCGTGTTTTTTGACAGTTCCGCCAGATAGGCAAACCCGCCGCAGCTGTCGAGCTGACCAAGGCGCTCCAGCGATTCCGCGAGCGTGATCAGGTCGATTGGGCTGCCCGACTCCTGCAGACGCGCCATTTCGGTAAAGATGTGGCGGTGCGGGCGGGTGTAGAAATCTTCCGCCACAACGCGCTCGGCGACGTCGTCCCAGCGTTCGTTATCCAGCATTAAACCGCCCAACACCGACTGTTCCGCTTCAATCGAGTGCGGCGGGACCTTTAACCCTGCGACCTGGAAATCACGCTCGCGAGGTTCAGTCTGTTTGTTGAAGGGTTTGTTTCCTGCCATAGTGAATGGAGTTACCGAGATAAAGAGTGGGTCGAAAGATTACCATATTTTTCTTACGGAGGGAGCATGGCAACGCGCATTGAATTCCAGAAACACGGTGGGCCAGACGTACTGAAAGCGGTGGAGTTCACCCCTGCCGCGCCTGGCGAAAACGAAGTGCAAGTTGAAAACAAAGCCATAGGCATAAACTACATCGACACTTATATTCGCGGCGGTCTCTACCCGCCGCCGTCAATGCCGAGCGGCCTGGGCACTGAGGCAGCCGGGGTCGTCGTCAAAGTGGGCAGCGCGGTTAAGCATATTAAAGAGGGCGACCGCGTGGTGTACGCGCAGTCTGCGCTGGGCGCTTACAGCTCCGTCCACAACGTTCCGGCGGATAAAGCCGCCCTGCTGCCTAACGCCATCTCCTTTGAGCAGGCGGCGGCCTCGTTCCTGAAAGGTCTGACGGTTTACTACCTGCTGCGCAAAACCTATGAAATTAAGCCCGACGAGCAGTTCCTGTTCCATGCCGCAGCGGGTGGCGTCGGGCTCATCGCTTGTCAGTGGGCAAAGGCGCTGGGCGCGAAGCTGATCGGCACGGTCGGAAATGCACAAAAAGCGCAGCGCGCGCTGCAGGCGGGCGCCTGGCAGGTGATTAACTACCGTGAAGAGAGCATTGTTGAGCGGCTGAAGGAGATCACCAGCGGCAAAAAAGTGCGCGTGGTGTATGACTCTGTGGGGAAAGACACGTGGGAAGCGTCGCTGGACTGTCTGCAGCGCCGTGGTCTGATGGTCAGCTTCGGCAATGCATCAGGCGCGGTAACCGGCGTTAACCTCGGTATTCTGAATCAGAAAGGTTCGCTGTATGTGACTCGCCCTTCCCTGCAAGGATACATCACCAACCGGGAAGAACTTGAGGAAGCCAGCAACGAGCTGTTCTCGCTGATCGCCAGCGGCGTCATCAAAGTGGATGTGGCAGATGCGCAGAAATTCGCGCTGACCGATGCGCAGCGCGCGCATGAGGTGCTGGAGAGCCGGGCGACGCAGGGGTCGAGCTTGTTGATTCCCTGAGCCCCAAAAAGAAATTGGGCTTCCCGTGGGAAGCCCTTTCTTTTTTTAGTTCGGCTGTATGTAGGGTACAGCTCGATGAATTCTTTAACGGCAGTCATAGTGACAGATTCGATAACTAAATCCTATTCTGTTCTAAGCCATGCCGCCGGAAAAGTTACAAGTATGTGACGAACCCCTCAATACCTTAGTAACGGAAGCGGTTATTGCGCTGATAACTGGGCACTTTTGGCGCTTTAATCGCCCGAATCACCCACACGACCGCAATGGCCAGCAGTAGCCACGGCAACAGTTTGATCGTCAGCGCAAACAATCCGCCAATAAACATGACCACCGTCGCCACCACGATAGCCGCCAGAATGCCGAGCAGCGAAACGCCTGTCGCTAACAGCATGACAAAAAAGCCAATCACAAAAAGTAGTTCCAGCATGGTGATCTCCCACGAGTTCCCGAGTAATGAAGTAAGCATTACAAGAATCATGCCAGTATTAACCTGTTGTTATTAAAGCAAAACGCCCCGCGAACGTTCGCAGGGCGTGGTGAATTTGACGAACTTTTAGCGAAAGTTATCGCTTGTCCGCCACCAGTCGCAGCGCATGTTCCAGCACCTCAATATCGGCTCCGGCTTTATGCGCATTCTCGCTCAGGTAGCGGCGCCACTGACGCGCGCCCGGAATACCCTGGAACAGGCCAAGCATATGGCGGGTGATATGGCCGAGATACGTGCCATTGCTCAACTCATGCTCAATGTAAGGGTACATCGCACGCACGACGGCAACCGGATCGGTGTCCGCGCCTTCGATCCCAAAGATTTCGCGATCGACCGTCGCCAGAATGCCCGGATTCTGATACGCCTCGCGGCCGACCATCACGCCATCCATATGCGCCAGATGCGCTTTGGCCTCTTCCAGCGACTTGATGCCGCCGTTGATGGACATCGTCAGGTGCGGGAAGTCACGCTTCAGTTGATACACGCGCGGATAGTCCAGCGGCGGGATCTCGCGGTTCTCTTTCGGGCTGAGGCCGGAGAGCCAGGCTTTTCGCGCGTGGATGATGAACATCTCGCACTCGCCTTTCCCGGATACCGTGTTGATGAAGTCGCACAGGAATTCGTAGCTGTCCTGGTCGTCAATGCCGATACGGGTTTTGACCGTGACCGGAATGGAGACCACATCGCGCATCGCCTTGATACAGTCCGCTACAAGCTGTGCATTCCCCATCAGACAGGCGCCAAACATGCCGTTCTGCACGCGGTCGGACGGGCAGCCAACGTTCAGGTTGATCTCGTCGTAGCCGCGTTCTTCCGCCAGCTTCGCGCACTGCGCCAGCGCGGCCGGATCGCTGCCGCCCAGCTGCAGGGCAACCGGATGCTCTTCTTCGCTATAGGCCAGATAGTCGCCCTTCCCGTGAATGATTGCGCCCGTGGTCACCATTTCGGTGTACAGCAGCGTATGGCGGGAGAGCTGGCGCAGGAAGTAGCGACAGTGTCTGTCCGTCCAGTCGAGCATCGGCGCAATGGAGAAACGGTGTGCAGGGAAAGCGGTCTGTAATTCTGACGACATGGCGAAGTTTTAAGCATCTGGTGGAAAAGGGGCGCTACTATAGCACAAAGAAAAGCCGGAGGCGCAGCGCCTCCGGTGGACTTTAGAACGTCATGCTCAGCTGAGCCCCGGCGCCCCAGGTTTCGTCCTCGCCGTACAGGCCCATCAGGTCAACATGAACGGTACTGAACGGCGCGAAGCCGACACCGCCGGTAAAGACATTGCTGTCGTTACCCTTCACGTCCGCGCGATAACCCGCACGCACCGCCAGCCAGCTGAGCGGCGTAACCTCAGCACCGACGCCCACGTACTGCGACGTATCTTCGCTCTTGAAGCCTTTGGTTTCCGTCAGATCGCCATCGGCGGTCAGCGTCACCAGGTCGTTATGCCAGGCGGCGCCGGCGGTCACCAGCGGACGGATCTGGTAGGTGTCTTTGTAGCTCACCACTTCTCCCGTCCGGCCGTTGCGGATACGGATATCTTTGGTGTCGATATCGCGCGACATCAGGTTTTGCCCGCTCACGCCAACCGTCCAGTGTTCGCCGAAATCAGCCGCAATACCGGCATCGACGTTAAAGCCCGTGTCGTCCGTGCGGTAGCGGCTGTCGTTCCACTTGTTACTGTCGTAATCGTAGATTGACGTGGTGTAGTTATAGACCCAGGTTTTTTGCAGTTTTGGCGTCACCCCCACGGAAACCGGGACGCCGCCGAGGTCAAACTGACGGGCAACGGCAACACCATAGTCGGACACAATCGCTGCCCGGCCAGACGCCGTTGAGTTGAGATTTTTAGTGATCTGATCCGTGCCGTTCAGCGCAGCGTCCAGGGCAACACCGGCAGCCACCGCTTTGCTTTGTTGAATACCGCGCAGATAATCAATATCTTGCTGATCGATAGACGAGCTTACCCGGCCATGGGCGTAGCCTTTCGCCATAAAGGCCACGGAAAGCACATCGTTAGGGATACTCACGGCAAGCCCTGCACCTGCCGTCGCGCGTGCGGTTTTACCCTTGAGATAGTCCAGCTCATCGGCCAGATCTTTGGCCGCGCCCTGGAATTGATTAATGGAACCTAACGGATTGGTGATGATCTCCCTTGGCGTGAGGTCATCAACCACATCCTTATAGTGATTGATTTTGTCGTTGATGGTATCAATCTCGTCCTGCAGATTGTCCTCATCCGTCACCTGTACGCCAACGGACGGCAAAATGACCGTCACATCATCGTCCGGTTTTGCCTTTGCCAGCAACGCGGGGTTGATTAACGCCCCGCTACCATAGCTCCCGGAGGCAACGCCAGTGCCACCCATTGCGTCGCTACGTGATTCTGTCCAAGTATTGGCTGCTCCCGCCTGATTTGCCATAAACAAGGAAACAGCGATACTAACCACCGAAAATTTAAAATTTTTTTTCACAGTATGCCCGTTATAGTCTGTTATGAAATAACCCCTGTCTGTTATCACCCAAACAGGAACGAACTATTGCTGTGAATAAGTAGTAAAAGACCCGCTATTTCTATCCCTAAGTAAAACTCCCTTACGGCCTGTTATATTTTGTGACGGCCCTCAATATTTATAGAAGAGGAAATTATTTTTTCCCAGGTTTTCCATCATGCGGTCCAAAAAACTGGGGCGGGTGGTCTACCCAGCGATCCTCACGCGTGGCGGCATACACAGGGTTGAGCGGGTAGTAGATGCGGTTGTGCTTTTTGTTGGCCTCGCCAACGACCAGTAACCGCACCTCTTCGTCCGTGTTGTTGATAAAGGTGTGGCAAATACCGGTTCCGGCAGGAAACCCCACGCTGTCGCCCGGTTCAAGTTTCCATAAATAGCCATTGATCCACGCTTCTGGATGACCTTCGAGCACATAAACGAACTCTTCTTCATCGCTTTCCGCGTGCGGATAGGACGTCCTGCGCCCGGGCGGTAAACGCTCGTGATGGATACCAATGCGCCCGAGCCCAAGCTTGCGAGCCAACGGGGCGCCGATAGAAAAACGCTCATCGCTATCTGGATAGGTCGAATCATCCGCGCCTTCAACGTCGCGCCAATGTCGAATACAGTCAGGTTTTTTCATTGTTTATTTCCCGGTTTGCAATGGGTCAGGTATAGCACAGACTGGCGGATCTCGGCGTTTTTACCAGAACATGATAAAGTGAGGGTTTTCCGTCCTATAACATCCGGGGTGCTAAATGGATAAGTCCACAAAAGAGCTGTTAGCGCAGGCCGAAAAGCTGTGTGCGCAACGCAATGTGCGCCTGACTCCGCAGCGCCTTGAAGTCTTACGTCTGATGAGCCTGCAGCAGGGTGCCATCAGCGCTTACGATCTGCTGGACCTGCTCCGCGAAAGCGAGCCGCAGGCGAAACCACCGACCGTGTATCGCGCCCTGGATTTCCTGCTGGAACAAGGATTCGTGCATAAAGTTGAGTCCACAAACAGCTACGTGTTGTGCCATCTGTTCGATCAGCCCACCCATACATCGGCGATGTTTATCTGCGACCGCTGCGGCGTGGTGAAAGAAGAGGCTGCGGAAGGCGTGGAAGATATTATGCATACGCTGGCGGCGAAAATGGGTTTTGCCCTGCGTCATAACGTGATTGAAGCGCACGGACTGTGCTCTGCCTGCGTGGAAGTGGAAGCCTGCCGCCATCAGGACGCATGTCAGCACGACCACTCTATTCTTGTGAAGAAAAAACCGCGTTAGCAGTAGTAAAAGCAAAGGCGGCTCATGGCCGCCCTCAGGGTGTACTTCCTTGTACTTGCGGGTATAGCCCGGTTACCAGCGGTAGTCGTTGCGTTTTTCCCAGTCGCCCACTTCTTTTTCCGCCTGGTCTTTCGCGTAGCCGTAACGCTCCTGGATTTTACCGACAAGCTGATCGCGTTTACCTTCAATGACGGTCATATCGTCATCGGTCAGCTTACCCCACTGTTCTTTCGCTTTACCTTTGAACTGCTTCCAGTTGCCGCCGATTTCGTCTTTATTCATCATCGTGTCCTCTTAGTTAAGCGTCGGGTCGTAACGTCCGTTACGTTCTTTTCTGCTGGACGTGATAATTATTGTAGTTAAGGATTCGGCAGTTGATTTGATATTCGGAATCTTTAACCGTCACGATATATCGTGACGTGAAGGGAACCAGGTATTGTTTTGCCAGTGGCGGTGCCAGATAAAAGCCAGCGATATCCCTCGCAGCGAGAGGAAAACGGCCAGGGCCAGCCACAAACCGTGATTACCCAGCCAGGGAAGCGTCAGCAGCGTCAGACCAAACCCGGCCGCCGCGACCGCCATGCTGTTACGCATTTCCGCTCCGCGCGTCGCACCAATGAACATACCGTCCAGCAGATAACACCAGACGCCGACCACCGGTAAGATGACTTGCCAGATGAGATAGTGACTCGCCAGCTCGCGCAGCGCAGGAAGAGACGTAAGCAACGCGACAATTTGCTCACCAAAGCAGGCGTAAACCAGGCCGAACGCCAGCGCCACCAGCCCAGACTGGCGGCAGGCTGCCCGCCAGACGTCCCTAAGCTGCCCGCTTTCGCGCGCCCCGTACGCCTGCCCGGAATGCGCTTCTACCGCATAGGCAAATCCGTCCAGCGCGTAGGCGGTAAAGGTCAGCAGCGTCATCAATACCGCGTTGACCGCGACGATTTCTGGCCCCAGTCGGGCCCCGAAAACCGTCAGCGCGCCAAAGCAGAGCTGAAGCAGCAGCGAGCGCAGCATGATGTCACGATTGAGCGCCAGCAGCTTACGGATATTGCCGCGCCATGCGGTTTTGAGCAGCGCCAGGGAGATCCCGCGCATCGACAGCACGCGCCAGACCATCCACAGACCGATAATCAAGGTTCCGTATTCGGCAATCGCCGTCGCCAGCGCCGCGCCCCGCACGTTCATATGCAGGCCCATTACCAGCCAGACATCCAGCACAATGTTGAGAAGGTTGCCTGCCACCAGCAAAATCACTGGCGCACGGGCGTACTGCACGCCCAGTAGCCACCCCAGCAGAACCAGGTTTGCCAGCGAGGCGGGCGCGCTGAGCCAGCGAATTTCAAGGAAACGGCGCGCCTGAGCCAGTACCGCCTCGCTGCCGCCGACAACATGGAGCGCAAGGTCGATCAGGGGCGTACGTAATAAAACGATTAACACTCCCGCGCCAAGCGCAAGGATCAGCGGCTGGACCAGCGCGCGCGCCAGACGCAGCGGATCTTTTGCACCATAAGCCTGGGCCGTGAGCCCGGTGGTGCTCATGCGCAAAAACAGCAGCAGCATAAACAGGAAGCTGGTTGCCGTCGCGCCAATCGCCACGCCGCCAAGATAAACAGGCGAATCAAGGTGGCCAATAACGGCAGTATCGACCAGACCCAGCAAGGGAACGGTAATATTGGAGAAAATCATCGGCAGAGCAAGACGCCACAATGCCTTATCTGATTCCGTCAGCAGTGACATGAAAAATACCGGGAGTGGAGAATGAAGCAGGCTACAGCGGCGCCATAGCCTGTCAGGAAGAGGTTACAGCCATTCGCCGTTGCGAATGACCCCAACCGCCAGTCCTTCGATAGAGAAGTTGTGTTCGCGGAGATCGACCACAATCGGGGAGAACTCGTTGTTTTCAGGCAGTAGCTGAACGGTGTTACCCTGTTTTTTCAGACGTTTGACGGTAACTTCATCATCTATGCGCGCGACAACCACCTGACCGTTACGCACATCCTGTGTTTTGTGCACCGCAAGCAGATCGCCGTCAAGAATACCGATGTCTTTCATCGACATACCGCTGACGCGCAGCAGGAAATCAGCGCTCGGTTTGAACATGCCAGGATCGACCTGGTAGTGGCCTTCAATATGCTGCTGTGCCAGTAAAGGCTCACCGGCAGCAACACGGCCTATCAGCGGAATGCCCGTCTCTTCTTCCACCAGCAGGCGGATACCGCGTGACGCGCCTGAAACAATCTCAATCACGCCTTTACGCGCCAGCGCTTTCAGGTGTTCTTCAGCAGCATTCGGAGAACGGAAGCCCAGACGCTGCGCGATTTCCGCACGCGTGGGTGGCATACCCGTCTGGCCGATATGATCCCGGATGAGATCAAACACCTCTTGCTGCCTGGTCGTTAACGCTTTCATTCCGCCCCCTGGGTGTATATACAGTTATGCTGTGAGTATATACAGTCAAAGGCGATTTTGGAACCAAAAACTGCACAAAAAACCAGGGACTTAATTATTCCTCGAGGCTCATCGGAAATGTGACCAAAGCAGCGTGACCCAGGTGATAACGGCAGTGATAATCGCCAGCAGCACGGCAGCAGAGCCCATGTCTTTTGCGCGGCCAGAAAGCTCGTGGAAATCTGAACCTATGCGATCAACAACGGCCTCAATAGCGCTATTAAGAATTTCCACTATCATCACCAGAAGTACGGAACCGATAAGAAGTACGCGGGTAATAGCATCAACATCAAGGAAACAGGCGATGATCACCGCGATGATAGCGGCGACGCCCTCCTGGCGAAAGGCAGCTTCGTTGATCCACGCGGCACGGAAACCTTTCCATGAATAGCCGGCGGCTTTGATGATACGCGTTAACCCAGTGGTATTATTGGCCATTAAAAGAACCTTTTATGAAAAAAAGCGTCAGTAACAGGAACTGTAGCGCGTTTCGCTACAGCCTGAAGTATGACGGGTAACAACAGAAATTTTGCGCGCTTTCTGTTATCCTTGCGCCGCAATTGCATTATTAACCAGAGGCTTTACATCGTTTATGTCCGGCTGGCCACGAATTTACTACAAATTACTTAATTTACCATTAAGCATCCTGGTAAAAAGCAAGTCTATCCCAGCAGAACCCGCGCTGGAATTGGGGCTCGATACGTCGCGTCCTATTATGTACGTTTTGCCTTATAACTCGAAGGCAGACTTACTGACGCTTCGCGCCCAATGTCTGGCGCATGACTTACCGGACCCGCTTGAACCGCTTGAAGTTGACGGTACGCTGCTGCCGCGCTACGTGTTCATTCACGGTGGACCGCGCGTGTTTACCTACTACACGCCAAAAGAAGAGTCCATCAAGCTGTTCCATGACTATCTCGACCTGCACCGCAGCAACCCCGATCTGGATGTGCAGATGGTGCCGGTATCGGTGATGTTTGGTCGTCGTCCGGGCCGTGAAAAAGGTGAAGAGAACCCGCCGCTGCGCATGCTTAACGGCATTCAGAAGTTCTTCGCGGTCTCCTGGCTGGGACGCGACAGCTTTGTGCGTTTCTCCCCTTCCGTTTCGCTGCGTCGTATGGCGGACGAGCACGGTACCGACAAGATCATCGCGCAAAAACTGGCGCGCGTGGCGCGTATGCACTTCGCCCGCCAGCGCCTCGCTGCCGTAGGGCCGCGTCTCCCGGCGCGTCAGGATCTGTTCAACAAGCTTTTGGCCTCCAAAGCGATTGCCCGCGCCGTTGAAGACGAAGCGCGCAGCAAGAAAATATCGCATGAGAAAGCCCAGCAGAACGCCATTGCGCTGATGGAAGAGATTGCAGCGAACTTCTCTTACGAGATGATTCGCCTGTCCGATCGTATTCTCGGCTTTACCTGGAACCGCCTGTATCAGGGCATCAACGTTCATAATGCTGAACGTGTGCGTCAGCTGGCGCACGATGGCCATGAGATTGTCTATGTTCCCTGCCACCGCAGCCACATGGACTACCTGCTTCTTTCCTACGTGCTCTATCACCAGGGGCTGGTACCGCCGCACATTGCTGCCGGTATCAACCTGAATTTCTGGCCAGCAGGTCCGATTTTCCGCCGCCTGGGCGCGTTCTTTATCCGTCGCACCTTCAAGGGCAACAAGCTCTACTCCACCGTGTTCCGCGAATATCTGGGCGAGCTGTTCAGCCGCGGCTATTCCGTGGAGTACTTCGTGGAGGGCGGTCGTTCCCGTACCGGACGTCTGCTCGATCCGAAGACCGGCACGCTGTCGATGACCATTCAGGCGATGCTGCGCGGAGGAACCCGTCCAATCACGCTGGTGCCAATTTACATTGGCTATGAGCACGTGATGGAAGTGGGCACGTACGCCAAAGAGCTGCGCGGTGCGACAAAAGAGAAAGAGAGCCTGCCGCAGATGCTGCGCGGTTTGAGCAAGCTACGCAATCTCGGTCAGGGCTACGTGAACTTCGGCGAACCCATGCCGCTGATGACGTATCTGAACCATCACGTTCCCGAGTGGCGTGAATCCATCGATCCTATCGAAGCGATTCGTCCGGCCTGGCTGACGCCAACGGTCAACGGCATCGCGTCCGAGCTGATGGTGCGCATTAACAACGCCGGTGCGGCTAACGCCATGAACCTGTGCTGTACGGCGCTTCTGGCTTCGCGTCAGCGCTCGCTGACCCGCGAACAGCTCACGGAGCAGCTGGATTGCTATCTGGACATGATGCGCAACGTGCCGTATTCCGTTGATTCAACCGTGCCTTCTGCTACCGCCAGTGAGCTTATCGATCACGCGCTGCAGATGAACAAGTTTGAAGTCGAAAAGGACACGATCGGCGACATCATCATTCTGCCGCGCGAGCAGGCAGTGCTGATGACCTACTACCGCAACAACATCACCCATATGCTGATGCTGCCGTCGCTCATGGCGGCTATCATCACCCAGCATCGCCGTATTTCGCGTCAGGAGCTATTGCGTCACGTTGAGACGCTCTATCCGATGCTGAAAGCGGAGCTGTTCCTGCGCTGGAGCAAAGACGAGCTGGCGGGCGAACTGGACAAACTGACGGAAGAGCTGCGTCGTCAGGGGCTGATCACCGTCTCAAACGACGAGCTGCACATCAATCCGTCGCGTTCCCGAACTCTGCAACTGCTTGCGGCCGGTGCGCGCGAAACGCTGCAGCGCTACGCCATTACGTTCTGGCTGCTGAGTGCGAACCCGTCTATCAACCGCGGTACGCTGGAGAAAGAGAGCCGGACGCTGGCACAGCGCCTGTCCGTTCTGCACGGCATTAACGCCCCTGAGTTCTTCGACAAAGCGGTCTTCAGCTCTCTGGTCCTGACGCTGCGTGATGAAGGCTACATCAGCGATACGGGCGATGCAGAGCCGGAAGAGACGCTGAAGGTGTACCAGATGCTGGCCGAACTCATTACGTCGGATGTGCGTTTGACGATCGAGAGCGCGACGCAGGGCGAGTGATGTGAAAAAGCCGGGTTGGTGGTTTCACCTGACCCGGCCTGGCGTTCTGCATAATATAAAGGCCCGGTAAGCGTTAACGCTACCGGGCCTTATTTTTGAGCCTTGTTAAATCACCGCATTCAGCTCAGCAGTGTGAAAGCAATCATCCCGACAATGGCACCCGTCGTGCCGAGAATGGTTTCCATCAGCGTCCAGGTTTTCAGGGTTTGCGCTTCGGTGGCGCCGGTAAATTTACCGAACAGCCAGAAGCCCGCGTCGTTAACGTGAGAGACCACAATCGAACCGCCCGCGATACAGATAGACAGCGCGGCCATCTGCGCACCGGAGTAGTTCAGCTGTTCAATCACCGGCATCACCAGACCCACGGCGGTTAAGCACGCCACGGTTGCGGAACCCTGGATGATACGCACCGCCGCAGCCAGCACGAAGCAGGTGACCGCAATCGGCAGGCCCATCCCGGTCAGCGCTTCGCCCAGAGCCGGACCCACGCCAGAATCCACCAGCACCTGCTTGAACACGCCGCCGGCACCGATCACCAGCAGGATAATACCCGCGGGCTGCAGCGCGGCACCGCAGATCTCCATCACCCGGTCTTTTGGCATTCCCTGACGCATCGCCAGGCCGTAAATCGCCACCAGACAGGCCACCAGGATCGCCGTGAACGGATGACCGATGAACTCGAACCATTCGTAGGCGCTGGAACCCACCGGCACAAAGCGCGCGGCGATGGTTTTCAGTCCCACGAGAACCAGCGGGAGCAGGATCAGCGACAGACTGAAGCCGAAGGACGGCATTTTGCCCTCGCCCAGGTGCGGCTCGGTGACGTCATCCGGAATGTGTAGCTCAACGTAACGGCTGATGAAGTTGCCCCACAGCGGACCGGCAATAATCATCCCCGGGATTGCCGCGCACAGGCCAATCAGGATCATCCAGCCAAAGTCAGCGTGCATCTGGGACGCCAGCAGCATCGGCGCAGGCCCAGGCAGCAGAAACGCTGCGGCTGCCGCCACGCCCGCAAACAGCGGAATAACCAGCTTCACGAGGTTAGTGCCGGTATGGCGCGCCATGGAGAACGCGACGCTTATCAGCAGCACAACGGCCACTTCGAAGAACAGCGGCAGCGCGCAAATCAGGCCAGCCAGACCAATCGCGTAGTGCGCGCGGCTGTGGCCAAAGGATTTCAGCATCTTGACGGCAATCTGGTCGACCGCGCCCGTCTCGTGCAAAATCTTGCCAAACATCGCGCCAAGGGCGACCACAATCGCCAGGAAGCCCAGCGTGCCTCCCATCCCTTTTTCCATCGTCGCGGCGATCTTGTCGAGCGGCATACCGGAAAAGAGACCTGCACCTATAGAAACCACCATCAAAGCGACAAAAGCGTGCATACGCGCCTTCATCACTAAAAACAGCAGCAGCAACACGGAACCCACTGCTGTCAAAACTAGCGTTAATGTACTCAAAACTTACTGCCTTTTATTAATGACCTCGATGGTGCTGGCAACAACACCTTCCAGTGACTGATCGATATCAACCACTAAGACATCTTTCTCATCTTCACCCGGCTCCTGCAGCGCTTCGAACTGCGTCACAAGCATCTGGGTTTTGAAGAAGTGACCTTTACGCGCCTTCAGACGGCTTTCAATCACCTCGAAATCCCCTTTCAGGTAGATGAAAGAGAGGTTCGGGTTACCGTCGCGCAGCAGGTCGCGGTAGGTTTTTTTCAGCGCAGAGCAGACAATCAGGGAGACTTTGTTGGTGCGCTGCATGGCGAACGCGGCGTCATTCAGCGCCTGCAACCACGGTTTGCGGTCGTCGTCGTTCAGCGGCTCGCCGGAGGCCATTTTCATGATGTTGCTGCGCGGATGGAGGAAGTCGCCATCAAGGAACGCAGCCTGGAGTTGATGCGCCACTTCGCTGGCTACGGCTGATTTCCCGCTACCGGAAACGCCCATCAGGACGTAGACGTGGTGATCGTGATTAGTCGTGCTCAAAGGGTGTCCCTCAGTCAATTGTTACGGGTAACAGTTATCGGTAACATTGTCCTGCCGGGGCAAAAGAGAAGCAATATCCAAACGTGCGCGAAGTGAATAAGTGTGAGCTACTTCAAATTTGTCAGTTCAAATAGATCCACCCGGTGACAAGGTGAAACCTAAATCTAACATTTTTGGGGTAACCGTCTCGCCACGAATGCGCGCCAGCAGGCGTTCTGCGCCAATGCGGCCCATACGTTCACGCGGGGTCAGGACGCTAGCCAGACGCGGCTCCATCACCTGGCCAATGTCGTGGCCGTGGAAACCGGCAATCGCCATATCATCCGGGATCTTGAGCCCCAGACGCTGACACTCAAACGCCGCGCCGACCGCAAGGTCATCGTTGGTACAGAAAATACCGTCCAGTTGCGGATACTCGCGTCGTGCCTGGCGCATCAGCTCAATACCCGACGTATAGGAAGAGGACTGCTCCACCATCACGCTATACGGGGTTAGGTTCGCGTCGAGCATCGCCTGCTCGTATCCCTTCTGTTTGATGATAGTACGTTCATCAAGACGCGCACCCAGATAGGCGATATGACGATGCCCACGGGCAATGATGGCCGCCGTCATCTGGCGCGCCGCTTCGAAGTTATCGAACCCCACGGCGATATCGAGGCACGGCGACTGGCTGTCCATCAGCTCCACCACCGGGATACCGGCCACTTCAATCATTTTGAGCGTGCGGGCAGTGTGGGTACGTTCCGTTAAAATCAGGCCGTCGATGTTCCAGGAAAGCATCGATTCAAGACGTTCCTCTTCCAGTTCCGGCTTGTACCCGTAGTGGGCGAGCATGGTTTGATAGCCAAAAGCATCGGTGACGCTTTCAATGCCTCGCAAAACTTCGGCGAAAACCTGGTTGGTCAGGGAAGGAAGCAGGACGCCCACCGCACGGCTGGTCGCATTGGAGAGAATATCGGGCGCGCGGTTGGGGATATAACCCAGTTCATCAAGGGCCGCGGCAATCTTGCCACGCAACGCCACGGAAACCTGTTCCGGGTTACGTAAAAAACGGCTGACCGTCATTTTGGTCACACCGACGCGATCGGCGACATCCTGAAGTACGGGGCGTTTCTTTTTCATCGTCCTGAGAAATCTTGAAGTGAGAGATTTGCTCAGTTTATCACGGACAAAGCCCATCCTTCCCCTGCCAAAGGGAAGGATGGGCATTTATTTATGATTTATTACACCGGCGGCAGGTCAAACAGCAGAATTTCACTTTCGCTGTCGGCATGCACGGAAAGCGCCTGCTCATCCCAGACGGCCAGGCCATCGGCGGTTGTCGCTTTGGTGCCGTTGATGGACACTTCACCTTTCACCACCTGGATCCAGACGCGGCGGTTGGCGGCAATCTGGTGCACAGACTGTTCGTCTTTCGCCAGCGCCCAGCGGTACAGCTCCATATCCTGATGCACCTTCAGAGAACCTTCACGCGCATCCGGGGACAGCACCAGCTGTTTGCCCTGTTTCGCGTCGAAGCGGCGCTGCTCGTAGCGCGGCGTGATGCCGGTCTCTTCTGGAATGATCCAGATTTGATACAGGTGCAGTTTTTCCGTTTTGCTCGGGTTGTACTCGGAGTGACGCACCCCGGTGCCCGCGCTCATAATCTGGAACTCGCCCGCCGGAACCTGCTCTTTGTTGCCCATGCTGTCCTGGTGTTCTACCGCCCCTTCCAGCACATAGGTCAGGATTTCCATGTCCTTGTGCGGGTGGGTACCGAAGCCCTGGCCTGCATCAATCACGTCGTCGTTAATCACGCGCAGTGCGGAGAAGCCCATGAAGTTCGGGTCGTAGTAGTCGGCAAACGAGAATGAATGCCATGAGTCCAGCCAGCCATGATTCGCGTGACCACGTTCGTTTGCTTTGCGTAAGTAGATCATTGTTTCACCCTCAGTTCGTTTCGATGGAGTAAGTGTGGACGCAAACCGACTGGGATCATAGAGGGTGAAAATTGACTCCTCTGTTCAAAAATTATGAACAAGCGCAGAGGAGCCGTTTTTGCTTATTTCGCGAGGGTTACCGTGGCAGGAGAAGCCTGCTCGAAGGCCCGTTCGAGGATTTCCAGGTTGGTCAGAACGTCAGATTCCTTGACGTAATTCGGCGCGCCGGTTGTGAGAGTTTCATACAGCGCATCGTAGACGCGGCCATAGTCGCCGGTTTCCGGCTTCAGCTCTTCTCTCACCGTCACACCCTCATCGTTTACGTACTCCAGAATGCCCACGGAATCATCCGCCGCAAAGCCCGGTTCACCCGGCATGATGTTGGCCTTCAGGCTGGTCTCCTGCTGGTCGATGCCGTACTTGATGAACGATCCTTTGGTGCCGTGAACGATAAATTTCGGATAGTCGATTTTCACCAGATGGCTGGTTTTGACAATGGCCTTCAGGTCGCCGTAGAACAGCTGCGCTTCAAAGGTGTCGTCCGGGTTGGCTTTATTACGCAGGCTGCGGATGTCATACGTCACGTGGTCCGGTCGGCCAAACAGGGAGATGATCTGGTCCATCGTATGCACGCCCAGACCATAGAACGAGCCGTCCTGCGGCAGGCCGGGTTGGGTTTCCGCTACCGGACGGTAGTAATCGAAGTGGCTTTCGATTTCCACAATGTCGCCCAGCTTGCCGCTTTCAATCGCCTTTTTCGCCGTCAGGAAGCAGCTGTCAAAGCGACGGTTCTGATACGGCGTAACGGTCAGGCCTTTACTTTTCGCCAGCGCGAACAGCGCTTTTGCTTCGGCGATGGTCGGGGTGAACGGTTTTTCCACCAGCACGTTTTTACCCGCTTCCAGCGCGCGTTTCGCATAGTCAAAATGGCTGTCGGCGTGGGTGCAGACAACAACCAGTTTGACCTGCGGGTCGTTAAGCACTTCATCAAGATCGCTGGTGAAATGGATATGGGAATACTGCGGGGATTGCTCTTCTGGCTTCGCGCGGCGGCGGAAGATGTGCGCGACGTGCCAGCTGTCTTTACGGTTGAGAACATACGGCAGGTGGTAGCGGGTCGTACTTTTACCAAATCCAATAAATGCGCAATGTAGTGTCATGGCTCAGTCCTTTTGGAAGGTTACTGAGTCTAACCATAACAAAAAAAAAGCCAGCTAAAAGCTGGCTAAAGTAATACTGGAAGCAATGTGAGCAATGTCGTGCTTTCAGGTTCCCGTAGCGGTCTTCCTGAATGCATAGCAATAATAATCATTCTCATTCGCACTTGTCCAATACTTTTTGCAAAAAATAGCGGTTGACTCAAATTTTAAAGTCATTGATGTTGAAAGGGACGTTTAACTGACTGAGGAATAAGGAATGAGTGAGATAGTGATACGCCATGCGGAACCGAAAGATTATGACGCCATTCGTCAGATCCACGCCCAGCCGGAGGTGTACCACAACACACTACAGGTTCCTCATCCCTCTGAGCAAATGTGGCAAGAACGGCTATCCGACCAGCCCGGCATCAAGCAGCTCGTCGCCTGCATAGACGGTCATGTCGCCGGCCATCTGTGCATCGTCGTCGCGCAACGCCCGCGCCGCAGCCATGTGGCTGATTTTGGGATTTGTGTCGGCGCGCAGTGGCAAAACCGGGGCGTTGCCAGCGCTCTGATGCGCACTATGATTGATATGTGCGATAACTGGCTGCGCGTTGACCGCATTGAGCTGACGGTATTTGTCGATAACGAACCGGCGATTGCGGTGTACAAAAAACACGGGTTCGAAATTGAAGGCACCGGCAAACGCTATGCCCTGCGCAACGGTGAATATGTGGACGCGTATTATATGGCGCGAATGAAGTAGTTTGTTGCCCTCACCCTAACCCTCTCCCACAGGGAGAGGGAATGAAAAACGTAGGCCGGGTAAGGCGAAGCCGCCACCCGGCAAACCATCAATACCCCGCCGATAAATCATCCACCGACCGCGGATCCGACGCGCCAAACAGCGCCCCGTCCGGCCCGACCATAATGCTCTGGGTGCTGCCCATCGCCTCCTTCACCGCCACCTTCTGCCCGCGCTGTTCCAGCAGCTTGATGGTGTCCGGGCTAAAGCCCTTCTCCACGCGCAGCTCGTCCGGCAGCCATTGGTGATGGAAACGCGGAGCGTTGGTCGCTTCGGCGACGTTCATCCCAAAGTCGATGCTGTTCACCACCATCTGCAGCACGGTGGTGATAATACGGCTCCCGCCAGGGCTGCCGGTCACCAGCCAGGTTTTCCCGTCTTTCACGACAATGGTGGGCGACATAGAAGACAGCGGACGTTTCTTCGGCCCTACTGCATTCGCATCGCCGCCCACCAGCCCGTAGACGTTCGGCACGCCCGGTTTGGCAGAGAAGTCATCCATCTCGTTGTTCAGCAGAATACCGCTGTTGCCCGCCACAATCCCGGTGCCGAAGGTGGTGTTGAGCGTGTACGTCACCGCCACCGCGTTACCGTCTTTATCCACCACCGAGAAGTGGGTGGTCTGGTTGCTTTCATACGGCGCCAGCTTGCCGGGGCGGATCTCGCTCGACGGCTTGGCCTTGTTGATGTCGATCTGATCGGCAATGGATTTGGCATACGCCTTGTTGGTCAGCGCCTGCCACGGCACCTTCACGAAGTCCGGATCGCCGAGATATTCCGACCGGTCGGCGTAGGCGCGTTTTTCCGCTTCCGCCATCACCTGCATGGCGTCCGCGCTGCCGAAGCCGAATTTGTGCATATCGAAGTTTTCGAGAATATTGAGGATCTGCACGATGTGGATCCCGCCGGAGGACGGCGGCGGCATGGAGAAGACCTCGTATCCGCGATAGGTACCGCTAATCGGCTCGCGCTCCACCGCCTTGTATTCCGCCAGATCCGCTTTGGTGATGAGCCCGCCGTTCTTCTGCATCTCTTCGGCTATCTGGTCGGCAATTGCCCCTTTGTAGAAGGCGTCCGGACCGTGCTCCGCAATCAGCTCCAGGCTTTTGGCGAGGTTCTTCTGCACCAGCCTGTCGCCCTTCTTCAGCGGCTCACCGTCTTTCCAGAAGATGACCTTGCTGTTTTCGTGATTCGGAATGACTTCGCTGCCGTAGGTCTTGAGATCGTCCGCCAGCGCATCATTTACCACAAAGCCGTCGCGCGCCAGCTTGATGGCAGGCTGCACCACCTTGTTCAGCGGCATCGTGCCGTATTTCTCCAGCGCCAGCGAGAAGCCCGCAACGGTGCCCGGCGTGCCGGTGGCGAGGTGCGAAGTCAGGGATTTTTTGCTGTCAGGGTTACCCTGATCGTCGAGGAACATATCGCGGGACGCCTGAGAAGGCGCCATTTCGCGGAAATCGATGGCGGTGGTTTTGCCGTCTTTGGTGCGCAGCATCATAAAACCACCGCCGCCCAGGTTCCCCGCCTGCGGATGCGTCACCGCCAGCGCATAGCCGACGGCGACCGCTGCATCCACCGCGTTACCGCCCTGCCTGAGAATATCGACGCCCACTTTGGTTGCCAGCGCATCCACCGACGCCACCATGCCATGGGTTGCCCGCACGGGATGAAAAACATCTTCCTCCACGCCGTAAGAGACCGGAGGCGCCGCTGGCGGGTTGGCCGCCACGCTAAATGTACCGCCTGCCATCAGCGCGGCGATGGCGACCCAGCGCAAAAATGTTGGTTTCATCATTATTGTTCTCCAGGTGAAGGGATCCATATTCCCCGCTTAAGCCTGGTTCACAACTCCTAAAAAATCATCGTCATGGTGAAATCGGGGTAAACTTAAGAGAGACCTCAAAAGGAGGAAATGACAATGAAACGCTTATGGATTCTTACGGCGCTGATCCCGTTTTCCGCGCTCGCACAGCCACTCAACACCCTGAACAACCCGAACCAGCAGGGTTACGTTATCCCGAGCCAGCAGCGAATGCAGACGGAGATGATGAGCCAGCAACAGCAGCAGAAAGGGATGCTTAATCAGCAGCTTAAAACGCAGACCCAGATGCAGCAGCAAAGCCTGCAAAATCAGATGAACGCCAACACCCAGCGCGTGCAGCAGGGGCAGGTGCGCGAGCAGCCGCTGCCGAATAAAAACGGCGGGATGTTAGGAGGAATGACGTCGTCAGGCAGCGGACAGCAGCACATGCTGCCGCCGCAGTCGAATGGCAGTATGCTTAATCCGCAGAACTAAAGTCCGGGCCGATCAGGTCGATTGCATCGGTACAGATGCTGTCCACGCCCCAGCGCAGCAGTTCGGCTGCGCGCTGGGGTTTGTTAACGGTGTAGACCAGAATATGCAGACCCGCGTCCTTCAGCATCTTCACCCGCGCTTCATCCAGCAGCCTGTGGTTGAGATGGATAGAGACGCACGCTAAGCGTGTCGTCAGCTCGCGCCAGTCCTCGCGCCACTCGTCAAGCAGTAGCCCGCGCGGCAGCTCCGGTACGGCCGCCTGTGCGGCCTCCAGCGCATCGATTTCAAATGATGACAGCAGCGGCGCGGTCATCCCTTCCCACAGCTCGCGCGCGGCCAGGGCAATGACTTTGCCCGTCAGCGGCCCGGTGCCGGTGGTCGGTTTGATTTCGATATTGGCCATCATGCCGTGCTGGCGACAGCGATCGGCCACTTCCGCCAGCAGCGGCAGCGGTTCGCCTTTAAATTCGCCGCTGTACCAGCTTCCGGCATCCACCTTCAGCAGATCGCGCCACGGCAGTTCACCCGCCACGCCCCAGCCGTTGCTGGTGCGTTCGAGGTTATCGTCATGCAGCAGGAAAATTTCGCCGTCTTTCGACAGCTTGGCATCGAACTCGATCATCGTGTGACCGTAGCGCGCGCCAACGTCAATCGCCGCCAGCGTGTTTTCCGGCGCCAGCTTACCGCCGCCCCGGTGGGCGACGACGTGGGGATAAGGCCAGTTGCTCATACTCGTTGTCCTGTTTCACCGTCAAACAGGTGCAGATGGTTTTCCGGCAGGCGCAGCCACAGCGTGCTGCCTGCTTTCGGACGCTCCTGATGTGCCAGGCGCACCACCATTTTTTGCTCGCCCCAGCGCCCGTGCGCCAGGTTATCTGCACCCAACATCTCCAGCGTGTCCATCACCAGCGTCACGCCGCCGTCCGCCTGAGAGGTTAAACCAATATGTTCCGGGCGGATACCGAGCGTCATCTTACGCCCGGCGTAGCCACGATAGTACCAGTTGATCGGCAATGCCATCCCGCTTTCCAGCTCAAAATGCGTGCCCGCGCTGCTGATACGCCCTTCCAGCAGGTTCATTGCCGGGCTGCCGATAAAGCTCGCCACAAAGCGGGTGGCCGGTTTCTCGTACACTTCCACCGGCGTGCCAATCTGCTCGGCGATGCCTTTGTTCATCACCATTACGCGCTGGGCGAGCGTCATGGCTTCAATCTGATCGTGGGTGACGTACAGAGAGGTGGTTTTCAGACGACGGTGCAGCTGCTGCAGCTCAAGACGCATCTGCACGCGCAGCTTGGCGTCGAGGTTAGACAGCGGCTCGTCGAACAGGAATACCGCCGGATCGCGCACGATGGCGCGCCCCATTGCCACGCGCTGGCGCTGGCCGCCGGAGAGCTCGCGCGGGCGGCGCTTCAGCAGGCCGTCCAGCTCGAGAATACGCGCCGCCTCTTTCACCCGCTCGTCGATATGGCCTTTGCCCATGCCGCGGATTTTCAGCCCCCAGGCCATGTTCTCTTCCACGCTCATGTGCGGATAGAGTGCGTAGTTCTGGAACACCATCGCAATGCCTCTGTCTTTAGGCTCCATCTCGGTGACGCGCTGGCGGTCAATCCAGATATCCCCGGAGGTCACGCGCTCCAGCCCCGCCACCATGCGCAGCAGGGTGGATTTGCCGCAGCCGGACGGGCCGACCATCACGATGAATTCCCCGTCCGCCACGTCGAGCGTCAGCGGCTGAATAACCTGGGTTTTGCCATCCCAGCTTTTGGTTACTGCCTGAAGTTTTAAACCTGCCATCTTATTTCTCGCTATCGACCAGGCCGCGGACAAACGCGCGCTGCATGGCTAAAACAATGACTACGGGTGGGATAAGGGTGAGCAGCATCGCCGCCATCACCTGGTTCCAGAGGGTGGTGCCTTCGCCGGTGGCGATCATGCCTTTGATGCCCGCCACGGCGGTACCGAGGTTAACGTCCTGAATAATCAGCAGCGGCCACAGGTACTGGTTCCAGCCGTAGATAAAGGTGATCACAAACAGCGCTGCAAGGTTGGTTTTCGACAGCGGCAGCACGATGTCGCGGAAGAAGCGCATCGGCGACGCGCCGTCGATGCGCGCCGCTTCAATCAGCTCGTCCGGCAGGGTCATAAAGAACTGGCGGAACAGGAAGGTGGCGGTCGCCGAGGCCATCAGCGGCAGGGTTAAGCCCGCGTAGCTGTCGAGCATCTTCAGGTTGGCAATCACTTCTACCGTCGGGAAGATACGCACCTCTACCGGCAGCATCAGGGTGATAAAAATCATCCAGAAGAAGAGGTTACGCAGCGGAAAGCGGAACCAGACGATGGCGAAGGCCGAAAGCATCGACACCGTAATTTTGCCGACCGTAATGCCAAACGCCATGATGAAGCTGTTGAGCATCATCAGCCAGAACGGCGCGCTGTTGGCGCCCACGCCCAGGGTCCAGATGGTCTTCATGTTCTCGAAAAGATGCCCGCCGGGGAGCAGCGTCATCGGCGTGTCGAACACCGCTTTGGTGTCCAGCGTGGCGGCGACAAACGCCACGTACAGCGGGAAGAGGATGACGATAATCCCTAAAATCAGCATGGTATGGCTGAAAATCGTCAGCCCGCGACGGTTCTCAATCATTGGTAGCGCACCTTACTTTCGACATAGCGGAACTGCACCACCGTGAGGATGATGACGAGGAACATCAGCACGACCGACTGCGCGGCGGAGGCGGAGAGATCCAGCCCCGCAAAGCCTTCGCGATAGATTTTGTAAATCAGCGTGGTGGTCGCCTGCACCGGGCCGCCTGCGGTCGCCGCGTCGATCACCGGGAAGGTGTCGAAGAAGGCGTACACGAGGTTAACCACCAGCAGGAAGAAACTCACCGGGGCGATCAGCGGCAGCGACAGCCTGAAGAAGCGACGAATGGGCCCTGCGCCGTCAATTGCCGCGGCTTCCACCAGCGAGCGCGGAATGGACTGCAGCGCGGCAAAGAAGAACAGGAAGTTGTAGCTGATCTGCTTCCACACCGAGGCGAACACCACCAGGAACATGGCCTGACCGCTGTTCTGGGCGTGGTTCCAGTCGTAGCCGAACTCAGCCAGGAAGTGGGTAATCAATCCGCGACCGGGGTTAAACAGGAAGATCCACAGTACGGCGGCGACGGCGGGAGCCACGGCGTAAGGCAGCAGCATCAGGGTTTGATAAATCCGGCTGCCGCGCACCACGTAGTCCACCAGCGCGGCGAAAAACAGCGAGGCAACCAGACCGCTGACGGTCACCAGCGCGCTGAACTTCATCGTCGTCCAGAAGGAGTCCAGGTAGTAGCTGTCGTGGAACAGCGCGGTGAAGTTGTCCAGGCCAACAAACTGGCTGGAAAGCCCGAACGGATCGACGCTTTGTACCGAGTACCACAGCGCTTCGCCCGCAGGCCAGATAAAGAAGATAACGGTGATGACCAGCTGCGGTGCGACCAGAAGATAGGGCAGCCAGCGGGAACGGAACACCGGACGGGATGATGACATTGAGATTGGGTTCCTGAACAGCGCCGGGTGGCGGCTACGCCTTACCCGGCCTACGGTTTCGGTTTTCGCCCTCTCCCCGTGGGAGAGGGTTGGGGTGAGGGCATCAGGCCGCATTAATCCGTAAGCCCGGAACGCTGCGCGTCACCGGGCATTTTTTACGATTTAGTCGACTGCTCAAAGCGGCGCAGCAGCTGATTCCCGCGCTCTACCGCAGAGTCCAGCGCCTGCTGTGGCGTTTTCTTACCGGTCCACACGCTTTCCAGCTCCTCATCCACGATGGTACGGATCTGCGGCATGTTGCCCAGACGCAGGCCCTTGGTGAACGGCAACGGCGGCTTGTTCAGCATCTGACGCGTCGCAATGTCCGCCCCTGGGTTCTTGCTGTAGAAGCCCTGCTCGCGGGTCAGGTCGTACGCGGCTTTGGTGATCGGCAGGTAGCCGGTCTTCTGGTGCCACTCGGCGGCGTTTTCAGGCTTGGCCAGGAAGTCGAGGAATTCGGCTACGCCTTTGTAGGTGCCCTTGTCTTTACCCTGCATCACCCACAGGCTCGCTCCGCCGATGATGGCGTTCTGCGGCGCGCCCTTCACGTCAGCGTCGTACGGCATCATGCCCACGCCGTAGTTGAATTTGGCGTAGTGACGGATATCCGCCAGCGAGCCGGAAGAGGCGGTGGTAATGGCGCAGTCGCCGTTGTAGAACTTCTCGGTGGATTCGTCTTTACGTCCGAAGTAGCTGAAGTCGCCCTTCTTGTTCAGATCGGCAAGCAGCGCGATATGCTTCACCTGCTCAGGCTTGTTGAACTCCAGGACCGCGTCGGTGCCGTCGAAGCCGTTGTTTTTGGTCGCCACCGGCAGGCCGTGCCAGGCGCTGAAGTTTTCAATCTGGATCCAGCCCTGCCAGCCGCTGGCGTAGCCGCACTTCATCCCCGCCGCTTTCAGCTTCGCGGTGTACTCCGCCAGGTCCTGCCAGGTTTTGGGCGGCTGCTCCGGGTCTAAACCGGCTTTTTTGAAGGCGTCTTTGTTGTAGTACAGCACCGGCGTGGAGCTGTTAAACGGCTGGGATAGCAGGTGGCCGGTTTTGGAATCGGTGTAGTAACCCGCTACGGTCGGCACGAACTGCGACTCGTCGAAGTTGAGGCCCGCTTCTTTGAACACTTCATAGACCGGTTTGATGGCTTTGGAGGCCATCATGGTGGCGGTACCCACTTCATAAACCTGCAACAGCGCAGGTGCGTTACCGGTACGGAAGGCGGCGATGCCCGCGCTCAGGCTCTGCTCGTAGTTGCCTTTGTACACCGGCACAATTTTGTAATCCGGATGGGTGTCGTTGAAACGCTGCGCCAGGGAGTCAACTTCTTTACCCAACTCCCCTTCCATGGAATGCCAGAACGGAATGGTGGTCACAGCCATTGCGTTCGTCGCAAAAGCCAGACTCAGTGCCAGACCCAAAGCTGTGTGTCGTAACGATGTCATTGTCATCTCTCTTATTGTGCCGGATGCGCGATATCACGCGTTTTATGCTCGCGAGGTAACATGACATGCTCGAATTACAGAAAAATAACTGTTTGTTTACAGATAAGTGACAGCCAGGCGTCAGGGGGATGATGGTTGTGTGAAAGGGGGTTGGCGGTGTGGTTTAGGTGCTGTCTGGTGCCCTCACCCCGCCCCTCTCCCACGGGGAGAGGGAGAAAACACTAAAAAAGGCAACTTGCGTTGCCTTTTTGCTTTTACCTCGTGCGGTCTGGTGCCCTCACCCCGACCCTCTCCCACGGGGAGAGGGAGAAAACATTAAAAAAGGCAACTTGCGTTGCCTTTTTGCTTTTACCTATCCGCCCAGATACGCGCTCCGCACCGCTTCGTTCGCCAGCAGCGCGTCGCCGGTATCCTCCAGCACCACGCGGCCGTTCTCCAGCACGTAGCCACGATCGGCGAGCTTCAGCGCCTGGTTGGCGTTCTGCTCGACGAGGAAGATGGTCATCCCCTCTTTGCGCAGCTGCTCGATGGTGTCGAAAATCTGCTGGATGATGATCGGCGCCAGACCGAGCGACGGTTCGTCCAGCAGCAGCAGGCGCGGCTGGCTCATCAGCGCGCGGCCAATCGCCAGCATCTGCTGTTCACCGCCGGACATGGTGCCCGCACGCTGGATGCGGCGCTCCCACAGGCGCGGGAAGAGTTCATATACCCACTTGATGCGGGTCTGGTATTCATCGCGGTGAGCGAAGAACCCGCCCATCGCCAGGTTCTCTTCCACCGTCATGCGGGAGAAGACGCGGCGCCCTTCCGGAACAATCGCCACCGCCTCGCGCATGATTCTGGCGGTCTGCCAGTCGGTAATGTCTTTACCATCGAACACAATCCGCCCGCTGGTGGCGCGCGGGTCGCCGCACAGGGTGCCGAGCAGCGTGGTTTTGCCCGCGCCGTTGGCGCCAATCAGGGTCACGATTTCACCTTGATTGATGTGCAGGCTGACGTCGTGCAGCGCCTGGATCTTGCCGTAGTGCGCGTTGACCTTGTCGAACATTAACATCGCTTTTTCCATCTTATGCCTCACCAAGGTATGCGCGGATCACGTCCGGGTTGTTGCGGATCTCTTCCGGCGTGCCGTTCGCCAGCGGCGTGCCCTGGTTTACCACATAGATACGGTCCGAAATGCCCATCACCAGCTTCATGTCGTGCTCAATCAGCAGGATGGTGGTGTCGTGACTGTCGCGCAGCTCGGCAATCAGCTCGTCCAGCTCTTTGGTCTCTTTCGGGTTGAGCCCTGCCGCCGGTTCGTCGAGCATCAGGATTTCCGGCTGCGTCACCATGCAGCGCACAATCTCCAGACGACGCTGGTCACCGTAGGCCAGATTGCTCGCCTGACGGTTGGCGTGCTGCAGCAGGCCAATTCGGTCGAGCCAGGTGGCGGCGCGGTCAAGCGCTTCATCCTGCGCGCGGCGGAAGGCCGGGGTTTTCAGCAGGCCGGAGAACAGCCCGGTTTTCAGCTGCTGATGCTGGGCCACCAGCAGGTTCTCAATCACCGTCATCTCGCGGAACAGACGCACGTGCTGGAAGGTACGCACCACGCCCATACGGGCGATCTGCTGGCCCGGCAGCCCTTCCAGGTGCTGGTCGCGCAGCATGATGGTACCGCCCGTCGGCTTGTAGAAGCCGGTCAGGCAGTTAAAGACCGTGGTTTTCCCCGCGCCGTTCGGGCCAATCAGGGAGACAATCTCTTTCTTGTGCAAATCCAGATTCACGTTGTTGACCGCCAGCAGGCCGCCAAAACGCATCATCAGACCGTTAACGGATAATAATGGCTGACTCATGCCTGCTCTCCTTTCGCTTGCCCGTTCTTCAGCTTCAGCTGTGGACGGGTCATCGGCAGCAGACCCTGCGGACGCCAGATCATCATCAGCACCATCAAACCACCCAGCATCAGCATGCTGTATTCGTTAAAGTCGCGCATCAGCTCGCGCGAGACCACCAGCAGGATGGCCGCGAGGATAACGGCGAACTGCGAGCCCATCCCGCCGAGCACCACAATCGCCAGCACAAAGGCGGATTCGGCGAAGGTGAACGATTCCGGGCTAACGAAGCCCTGACGCGCGGCAAACAGCGTTCCGGCGAAACCGGCAAACGCGGCGCTGATGGTGAACGCGGTCAGCTTGATGCGGGTCGGGTTCAGGCCCAGGGAGCGGCAGGCAATCTCATCTTCACGCAGCGCTTCCCACGCGCGGCCCAGCGGCATGCGCAGCAGGCGGTTGATCACGAACAGGGTAATCACCACCAGCAGCAGCGCCACCAGATAGAGCCAGATCACGCGGTCGGACGGGTCATACTTCACGCCGAAGAAGTTGCTGAAGGTATCCCAGCCGCCTTCGCGGGCGGTACGGCTGAACTCCAGCCCGAAGAAGGTCGGTTTCGGGATCTGGCTGATGCCGTTCGGGCCGCCGGTCACTTCGGTGTTGTTGAGCAGCAGGATACGGACGATTTCGCCGAAGCCTAAGGTCACAATCGCCAGGTAGTCACCGCGCAGGCGCAGTACCGGGAAGCCAAGCAGTAAGCCAGCAGCGGCAGAGACCAGCCCCGCCAGCGGCAGGCAGGTCCAGAAGCCGAGACCGTAATAGTGGTTCAGCAGCGCGAAGGTATAGGCGCCGATGGCGTAGAAGCCGCCGTAGCCCAGCACCAGCAGGCCCGAGAGCCCCACGACCACGTTCAGACCGAGGCCGAGAATCACGTAGATCATGGTCAGCGTGGCGATATCCACGGTGCCACGCGACACCACGAACGGCCACGCCACGGCGGCCACCAGCAGCGCCACGAGGAACAGCTTCTGCTTAACCGTAGAACCGTCGATTGCCGGCAGGACGAATTTCGGCCCGGAGACGTTTTTCAGCGTCTTCTGGAACAGCGGACGCAGCAGCTGGAACAGGAACACTACGGCCGTGCCGATAAATACCCACTGCCAGCGGATGTCAGCTGCGGTATCGACAACCAGTTTGGTGCCATTCAGCTCAAGCTGGACTCCCATAAAGACGCTGGCCAGCACGAAGAACATGGCGGCAGAGAGCAGCGCCATTGCAAAATGCATCGGTTTCATACTTTCTCTACCTCCGGACGGCCCAGAATACCGGTAGGCATCACCAGCAGAACCAGAATCAGCAGGGCAAACGACACCACGTCTTTATACTCCGTGCTCAGGTACGCCGAGGAGAGCGCTTCGGCCACGCCCAGGATCAGGCCGCCGATCATCGCGCCCGGAATACTGCCGATACCGCCCAGAACCGCCGCGGTGAAGGCTTTCATCCCGGCCATAAAGCCGATGTATGGGTTGATCACGCCGTAGAACTGGCCGAGCAGGACGCCCGCCACCGCCGCCATCGCGGCGCCAATCACGAAGGTCAGGGCAATCACGCGGTCGGTGTTGATGCCGAGCAGGCTCGCCATCTTCAGGTCTTCCGCGCAGGCGCGGCAGGCGCGTCCCATACGCGAGTAGCGGATGAACAGCGTCAGGGCGAGCATCGCAATAAAGGTCACGACCCAGATAACCAGCTGCATGGTGGTGATAGAGGCCGCGAAGTTTTCGCTGGCCCCCACAATCCACTGGCCATTGAACAGGCTTGGCAGCGCCACGTCGCGCGAACCTTCGGTCAGGCTGACGTAGTTTTGCAGGAAGATCGACATCCCAATCGCGGAAATAAGCGCAATCAGGCGCTTGGAGCTGCGCACCGGCCGGTAGGCCACGCGCTCAATGCTCCAGCCGTAGGCGCTGGCAATCACAATCGCGCCGACAAAACCGGCGGCGACCAGCAGCCAGCTGCTGTCGATGCCCATCATCATCAGGGCGGCGATAATCATAAAGGAGACGTAGCTACCGATCATGTACACCTCGCCATGGGCGAAGTTGATCATGCCGATAATGCCGTAAACCATCGTATAGCCGATGGCGATCAGCGCGTAGGTGCTTCCCAGCGTAACGCCGTTAAACATCTGCTGCAGGAAATAGAGAAACTGCTCGGACATATGCAAACCTTTTTATACCCGCCCGTCATGCCGGGCGGTGGGATAATTATTTGGCGGCCGAGGATGAACCGTCGGCGTGCCACTTAAAGACACCAAACTCAAATCCCTTCAGATCGCCTTTCTCATCCCAGTTCAGCGGCCCAATCACGGTGTTCGCCCCGTGTGCTTTTAAATCTTTCACCAGATCCAGCGGTTCTTTGCTGCCGGAGCGATCCAGCGCGGTGGCCAGAGACTGTACGGCCGCGTAGGTGATCCAGACGTACGGACCACTCGGATCTTTCTTCTGCGCCTTGAGCGCATCCACGATAGCCTTGTTGGCCGGATCCTGGTCATAGCGTTTTGGCATCGTCACCAGCATGCCTTCGGCAGAATCCCCCGCGATGTTTGACAGGGAGGCATTGCCCACGCCCTCTGGCCCCATAAACTGGGTTTTCAGACCGGTGGCGCGCGCCTGACGCAGCATCTGGCCCATCTCCGGGTAGTAGCCGCCGTAGTAAACGAAGTCGATATTCTCTTTTTGCAGGCGGGCAATCAGCGCGGAGAAGTCTTTCTCACCGGCGGTAATGCCGTCGAAGAAGACGATGTTCGCGCCGCCTTTTTTCAGGCCGTCTTGCACGGAGCGCGCCAGGCCTTCGCCGTACTGCTGTTTGTCATGAATAATGGCAATGCGCTGTGGCTTAACGCTCTCGAGGATGTATTTGGCGGCGGTGGGACCCTGCGAGGAGTCCAGACCGGCGGTACGCATAATGTGCTGGTAGCCGCGCTGGGTCAGCTCCGGGTTCGTTGCGCCAGGGGTGATCATCAGAATGCCTTCGTCTTCGTAGATATCAGACGCCGGCTGCGTGGAGGATGAGCACAGGTGGCCGATCACATACTGAATACCGTCGTTGACGATTTTGTTGGCGACCGCGACGGCCTGTTTCGGATCGCAGGCGTCGTCATATTCCACGCCCACCAGCTTGTCGCCTTTGATACCGCCCTTGGCGTTGATGTCTTTGATGGCCTGACGCGCGCCGTTGAACTCCATGTCACCCCACTGGGCAACAGGGCCGGACATCGCCCCCACTACCGCAACTTTAATGTCGTCTGCCATAGCGGCATGCGAGATCGACAGTGCGACCATCCCCGCGATTAACGTCTTCGCGTTCCTTTTCATCTCTGAATCCCCATTCGTGATGTCGTGTTTATATTTTGTTTTATTATGGTTAAAAAGCATTCTGTACTTTTAATGAACAACGCTATTTTTACCAGTGCCTTTAATGGTTTAGCGCAGTTTTTTGTCAAAAACCAGACTAAAATCTCTATTTTTCAGGCGATTAAGCAAAGATAATATTCTGAAATCAGGCAGAGATAAACAAATAAAAGTGCAGTTTGCAGCATAAAATAACGGTACAAAGCGCCGAATAAATCACTACCGTTCAGGTTAAAATTCTGCTTATTTTTCGATCCATGTGTTTTCAAACTGCCCATCGCGTTGCCAAAAAACTAATCACCTGGTTAATGAGAATAAAAAGAGGAAGCCGCTGAGTGAATAAATTGAGTACACTGCCCCTACTCAATCTGATTTGGACAAGTGGCTAATGAAACTGACTATCGTGCGTCTGGTGACCTTTAGCGACCAGGATCATATCGACCTGGGCAAGATCTGGCCGGAATATTCCCCTTCGTCGCTGCGCGTTGATGAGACCCACCGCATTTATGCCGCGCGTTTTAACGAACGCCTGCTGGCAGCGGTTCGCGTAACCCTGAGCGGTACAGAGGGAGCGCTGGACTCGCTGCGCGTGCGTGACGTCACCCGTCGTCGCGGTGTGGGACAGTATTTAATTGAAGAAGTGATCCGCGAAAACCCGAGCGTGACCTCATGGTGGATGGCTGATGTGGGCGTGGAAGACCGCGGCGTGATGGCGGCGTTTATGCAGGCGTTAGGGTTTACGGCGCAGGAGAGCGGTTGGGAGAAGCGCTAAAAGAAAGCCGGGTGGCGGCTGCGCCTTACCCGGCCTACATTATCTTCCGCATTTTCCCAAGCATTTCGTGTTGCAGGAAGGCGGCAAGTTATGAAATCCCCGGGAGCTTACATAAGTAAGTGACCGGGGTTGAATAACGCAGCCAACGCACCTGCGGCGCGAAAGGCGACGGGAAAATTATTTGGCGTCGGTCGCCGTGCCGTTAGCATGCCAGTCAAACACGCCGAACTCGAAGCCCTTCAGGTCGCCCTTCGCGTCCCAGGAGAGTGGTCCCATGACGGTCTCGACGGTATTCGCTTTCAGCCAGGTGGCAATCTCAGCCGGATCGGCTGACTGGTTCAGGCCCGCCTGCAGAGACTGCAGCGCCGCGTAGGTGGTCCAGACGAACGCGCCGCTTGGATCCTGTTTCTTCGCCTTGATGGCATCTACGATAGGTTTGTTCGCAGGGACCTGGTCGTAGTTCTTCGGTTTGGTTACCAGCAGGCCTTCGGCTGATTCACCCGCAATGTTAGACAGGGAAACGTTCGCCACGCCTTCCGGGCCCATAAACTGGGTTTTCAGGCCCGCAGCGCGCGCCTGGCGCAGGATCTGGCCCATTTCCGGGTGGTAGCCACCGTAGTAAACGAAATCAATATTCTCTTTCTTCAGACGCGCCACCAGGGTGGAGAAGTCTTTCTCACCGGCGGTGATCCCGTCGAAGAACACCACGTCGGCATTCGCTTTCTTGAGGTTATCCTGCACTGAACGCGCCAGACCTTCACCGTACTGCTGCTTGTCATGAACGATGGCAATGCGCTTCGGCTTCACTTTTTCAACGATGTATTTCGCCGCGGTTGGGCCCTGGTCAGAGTCCAGACCGGTGGTGCGCAGGGTCAGCTTGTAGCCGCGCGCGGTCAGCTCCGGTGCGGTCGCTGCCGGGGTGATCATCAGAATACCTTCGTCTTCGTAGATGTCAGACGCAGGCTGAGTCGAGGAAGAGCACAGGTGACCGATAACGTATTTGATCCCGTCGTTCACCACTTTGTTCGCGACCGCGACCGCTTGTTTCGGGTCACAGGCATCATCGTATTTTACAATCTGCAGTTTTTCGCCCTTGATACCGCCCTTAGCATTAATGTCTGCAACCGCCTGTTCAGCGCCGGTAAATTCCTGGTCGCCGTACTGTGCTACCGGACCGGACATTGCGCCAACCACAGCCACCTTGATGTCTGCCTGTGCCATGGTGCTGAATGCCAACGCGATACATCCTGCCAGTAACGCTTTACCCTTCATGTTCATCCTGAGATTCCCCATTATTATGGTTATTACGATTGTTGTGATGTTGTTGTGCAGCGCTTTATGTCAGTTATAGGTGTGCTGTCCGCGCTTTTTCAGCATACTCTGCTAAAACATACCCGATTTTTATGATTTTGGAATAGCTAATTTGAAATGAATATATGATAAGCCCGGCAGGGATTTTCGCCGGGCATATGGCTTTAACGTGTCAGCGACGCGGAGATAATGTCCAGCGCTTTACGGAACTGCGCTTCAGGGATAGTCAGCGGATACAGGAAACGAATGACGTTGCCGTAGACGCCGCAGCTCAGCAGCAGCAGCCCTTCCTGCAACGCGCGCTCCTGCACCTGTCGAGTAAATTCCGGCGAAGGCTGGCCCGTTTGCGGGTCGTTAAACTCCACCGCCACCATCGATCCCTGCGCGCGAATGTCAGCGATATACGGGCAGTGTTCCTTCGCCTTGTTCAGCACTTCCACCAGGTGATGGCCAAGATGCGCCGAGCGCGTGCAGAGATCCTCTTCATCAATCACGTCGAGCACGGCATGCGCCGCCGCAATCGCCAGCGGGTTCCCGGCGTAGGTACCGCCCAGCCCGCCCGGTGCAGGGGCGTCCATGACCTCCGCACGGCCCGATACCGCTGAGAGCGGCATCCCGCCCGCCAGGCTTTTCGCCATGGTGATCATATCGGGCTTCACGCAGTGGTGTTCCATCGAGAACAGCTTGCCGGTACGGGCGAAGCCGCTTTGCACCTCGTCGGCAATCAGCAAAATACCGTGGGTGTCGCACAGGGCGCGCAGCGCCTGCATAAAATCAGCTGGCGCAATGTTGAAACCGCCCTCTCCCTGAACCGGTTCGAGAATAATGGCCGCGACCTGGTCGGGTGCGATATCCGCTTTAAAGATGCGTTCCAGGCTTTTCAACGCTTCCGCCGTGCTGACGCCGTGCAGTTCATTCGGATACTGCGCGTGATACACCGAACCGGGGAACGGGCCAAAGCCGAGCTTGTACGGCGCAACTTTGCCGGTCAGCGCCATGGTCATAAAGGTGCGGCCGTGGAACGCGCCGCCGAAGGTGATTAGGCCGGGACGTTTAGTGTACGCCCGGGCAATTTTGACCGCGTTTTCGACCGCCTCTGCCCCCGTGGAGAAGAACGCGGTTTTGGCCGGACCGTCAACGGGCACGCGCTGGTTGATGCGCTCGGCAAGCGCCACATAGCCTTCGTACGGCACAATCTGGTACGCCGTATGGGTAAACGCGTGGAGCTGTTTTTCAATGGCGGAAATGACTTTTGGATGGCGATGGCCGGTATTCAGCACCGCGATCCCGGCGGCGAAGTCGATGTACTCGTTACCTTCCACGTCCCACACCGTGGCGTTTTCAGCTTTATCAGCATAGAAGTTACACATCACGCCGATGCCGCGCGGCGTCGCCTGTAAACGCCGGTCGTTCAGTTCGTTATTTTTCACCCTGTCCCCCTGAGAAAGTCGCCTGCTTAGCGCATCAGTAAGTGTTTGCCAGGGGGAGGGAATTCGCCAGAGCGGGCGCTAAAAAAACAAAACCCCCGGACTTTCATCCAGGGGTTCTCGGTGTACTTCGCGGAAATTACGCTTCGATAGCGGCGCGAAGTTTTTTCATGGCGTTCTTTTCAAGCTGACGGACACGTTCCGCAGAAACGCCGTAGCGGTCGGCCAGCTCCTGCAGCGTGGACTTGTTGTCTTCGTCCAGCCAGCGGGCGCGGATAATATCCTGGCTACGCTCGTCGAGGCCTTCCATCGCATGGGTCAGCTTGTTCGCGGCCTGATCTTCCCAGTTATCCTCTTCGATGCCGTCAGCAAAGTTAGAGGTTTTATCCTGCAGATACAGAACCGGCGCCATCGGCTGGCTGTCAGATGCGTCGTCGTCGGAGGACATATCAAAGGTCATGTCCTGCGCGGCCATACGGGATTCCATCTCACGCACGTCTTTGCTGGATACGCCCAGCTCGCGCGCCACCATTTCCACTTCATCCTGATTGAACCAGCCCAGACGCTGCTTGGCTTTACGCAGGTTGAAGAACAGTTTGCGTTGCGCTTTTGTCGTGGCGACTTTCACGATACGCCAGTTGCGCAGCACGTATTCATGAATTTCTGCTTTGATCCAGTGCACAGCGAAGGAGACGAGTCGCACACCCACTTCCGGGTTAAAGCGACGCACAGCCTTCATCAGGCCGATGTTACCTTCCTGAATCAAGTCCGCCTGCGGCAGGCCATAGCCCGCATAGTTACGAGCAATGTGAACAACAAAGCGCAGGTGAGACAGGATCAGCTTTTTCGCTGCTTCCAGATCGCCCTGGTAATGCAGCTTTTCAGCAAGCTCCTTTTCTTCCTCGGCCGTTAACATCGGCCAGGTGTTCGCAGCCCGGATATAAGATTCCAGGTTACCAACAGGGGCTAAAGCTAAAGTTTGCATTTCTTTGGTCATTCATTCCTCTCAATGTTTCTTCTGGTCCTGGTCGTCCCCGTCAGGCAACAACCATGCCAAAGCGTTTGAGCAACGAGATTAGCATTCACTCTTTTATCAGACAGTGATTTTATCCACAAGTTCCAGGTGCAACGGTGAATAAATTACGCACAAATTGTGACATGGAGATGATAACAGGGGAAGCGACAACAGGGACGCTTTCCCTGCAGAGCGAGCATCTCGGTGCAGGGAAAGATTATATCACGCTTTTATTAGTCGGGAGTAAAGTGACGTAAATGTTGAACGGTTGCCAGCCAGGCTGCCACCCACCCAATCATCGAACAAACCAGCAGCAACAACAGGCACTCATCGAAACCTAAGCCACTGATATCAAACTTCGTTCCGAAAACCTGCGCCACTTCAGTGACGGCGGACGAAAGCCGCATCACCAAAATTTCTGACAATATCAGTGAAAGAAATGCACCGGAAAAACCGAGCAATGCGCCACCGTAAAGGAACGGTCGGAGGATGAAACCATCCGTCGCACCAATCAGTTTCTGCACGTTAATGGTATCGCGACGGGCAAAGATGCTCAGGCGCACGCTGTTACCGATGACGAGGAAGACCGCCGCCACCATCAGCACGCCAATCATCGCCGCGACGCGTCCTACCAGCCCGGTCAGGGCAGCAAGGCGCGCAAACCAGCTGTCGTCCATGCGTACTTCATCAATGCCCTTAATGCGCGTGATGCGATCGCGCAGGGTGTTAAGCGAATCGGTCCCCTGGAAATCCAGCTTCGGGATCACCACCGCCACGGCGGGCAGCGGGTTCTCTTCGAGCATATCCAGCGCGCCGCCAAAGCCAGACCAGTTACGGAACTCGCCCAGCGCGTCTTCACGGGAGAGATAGTTGACCTTCTCCACGCCCTGCTCGGCCTGAATTTGCCCGACCACCTGCGCCGCGGCGTTATCGTCGAGCGCTTTATCCATATAGACCGTGATCTGCGGGGACGGATAATACTGTGAGGCCGCCTGGTTGACGTTTTTATAGACCATATAGCAGACGCTTGGCAGCGTCAGGGAGATGGCAATCACCATCACCGTCAGGAACGTCGCCAGCGGTTTGCTTTTCAGGTCCTGCAGTGCGCCGTGGAAGGCGTAGCGCACCTGCTCGTTAAACACGTTGGTTTTACGGGAGGCCGGTTTTGGCGCGGCCTTCTGGCGCTTCGGCGCATTACGATTGCCGTCACCACCGCCCTGCGGCTTACGGAAACGGTCAAACCGGTTTCCGAACTGCCGAATCTGGTTTATTGCATCACGCTTATTCACCGTGGCCTCCGTGCAAATGCCCGTCGCTCAGGGTCAGCATGCGGTACGAACGACGGGAAATGAGCCCGATGTCGTGCGTCGCCATCAATACGGTGACTCCTACGCGGTTGAATTCCTCAAACAGACGCAAAATCCCTTCGGACAGGGCATCGTCCAGGTTACCGGTTGGTTCATCCGCCAGCAGTACGGCAGGCTTGTTCACCACCGCGCGGGCGATGCCCACGCGCTGCTGTTCACCGCCGGAGAGCTGGATCGGGAAGTTCTTCGCTTTGTCCAGCAGCCCGACCTTATCCAGCGCCGCAGAGACGCGACGGCGGATATCGTCATAGCTGGCGCCGGCAATAATCAGCGGAATGGCCACGTTATCGAAAACGGTGCGATCCATCAGCAGGTGGTGATCCTGGAAAATCATGCCGATCTGACGACGCAGGAACGGCACTTCGCGGTTTTTCAGGCGGCTGATCTCATGGCCGCCGAAAAAGATTTTCCCGGCGCTTGGCCGCTCGATCCCACAGATAAGCTTGAGCAGGGTACTTTTCCCCGCGCCGGAATGGCCGGTCAGGAATGCCATCTCGCCCGGCTGCAGGTGGAATGTTACCCCCTGCAGCGCTTGTCTCCCACCGAGATAGGCCTTGCTGACGTGTTCAAAGCGAATCATTGTTAGTCCTCTCGGGCAAATAATGCCTCAATAAAGTCGTCCGCTTTAAACGGACGCAAATCCTCAATACGCTCGCCCACACCGATGTAACGGATAGGAATACCGAACTGGTCGGCCACGGAGAAGATCACCCCGCCTTTCGCGGTGCCGTCCAGCTTGGTCAGCGCGATCCCCGTCAGTCCTACCGCTTCATTGAACAGCTTCGCCTGGCTGATGGCGTTCTGTCCGGTGCTGGCATCAATGGTCAGCATAATTTCATGCGGCGCGTCTTCGTCCAGCTTCTTCATGACGCGAACGATTTTCTTCAACTCTTCCATCAGGTGCGATTTGTTCTGCAAACGCCCTGCGGTATCGGCAATCAGCACGTCCACGTTGCGCGCCTTCGCCGCCTGGATGGCGTCGAAGATCACGGACGCGGAGTCCGCGCCGGTATGCTGGGCAATCACCGGAATGTTGTTACGCTGGCCCCAAACCTGCAGCTGCTCAACCGCTGCCGCGCGGAAGGTATCGCCCGCCGCCAGCATCACCGATTTGCCCTGCTGCTCGAACTGACGCGCCAGCTTGCCAATGGTGGTGGTTTTACCCACGCCGTTTACGCCAACCATCAGAATAACAAATGGCGTTTTGCCTTCAATATTAAGCGGTTCGTCAACTTTTGCGAGAATTTCACCCATCTCGTCTTTCAGCAGGCCGTACAGCGCTTCGGCGTCGCGCAGCTGTTTGCGGCTCGCCCCTTCGGTCAGATTGGCGATGATCTTACGGGTGGTTTCCACGCCGACGTCCGCAATCAGCAGCTGTTCTTCCAGCTCTTCAAAGAGATCGTCGTCGATCTTCTTGCCGCGGAACAGACTGATAAATCCGGAACCTAAGTTTTCTTTGGTTTTGAGCAGGCTGCGCTTCAGGCGCGCGAAGAAACCTTCTTTGGTCGGTTTTTCCTGCTCCTGTACGCTCTCTTCTTCCGGCTGTTCTTCAACCGGCACGACGATGACCGCTTCTTCCGCGGCTTCTGCCGCCAGCGCCTGGGCTTCCAGCTCTTCATCGGTCAGCTCTGGCTCGAGTGCCGCTTCTTCTTCCACCGCCTCAACGATTTCAACGGTTTCCGCTTCGGCCTGCCACTCTTCGGCAGAAACCTCTTCGGCTTTCACCTCTTCCGGCAGCGGCAGCTCTTCGTGCTCGATAACGGCCTGCGGCGCTTCGGCAAGGGCCTCAATGACAACCGGCTCTGGCTTCTCGCTCTCCTGAACCTGTTCCGTGACCTCAACCACCTCTTCAGCAAAGGATTCAATCTCTTCTTTGCTGTGCGCCGTTTCTTCCGCTTCGACAACCGCGGCGGTTTCTACAGGCGTTTCAGGCTGTGACTGCTCTTCAACGGCTTGTTGCTCTTCGGTTTTCTGTTCTGTTTCTTGCTCTTTTTCACCGAAGCCCAGCCAGGAAAAGAAGCCACGTTTTTTTTGTTTTGCCATCTGCGACTACACTCCTCGCGGCGCTATATACATGGAAGCTAAAAAAATGATGAAATAGTCTAACACTTTACTTAATTGACATCACCGCCCGCAATCGCAGGCCAATTGTTAACAGAGCTTTCCTGAGATGAAGAAACCCAACCGCGCCCCGGCCGGTCAAATTCGTATTATCGGCGGTCAGTGGCGAGGCCGGAAATTACCGGTGCCGGACAGCCCCGGTTTACGCCCTACCACCGACCGCGTGCGCGAGACGCTGTTTAACTGGCTGGCCCCGTCAATGGTAGACGCCCACTGCCTGGACTGCTTCGCCGGAAGCGGCGCGCTCGGGCTTGAAGCGCTGTCGCGCTATGCCGCCAGCGCCACGCTGCTGGAGATGGAGCGCGGCGTTGCGCAGACGCTGCAGCAAAATCTGGCGACGCTGAAAGCGAGCAACGCTAAAGTCGTGAACACCAACACGCTGAGTTTTCTTGCGCAGAAAGGCACGCCGCATAACGTGGTGTTTGTCGATCCGCCGTTCCGCAAGGGGCTGCTGGAAGAGACGTTATCCCTGCTGGAGCAAAACGGCTGGCTGGCGGATGACGCGCTAATTTACGTTGAAAGCGAAGTGGAAAACGGTCTGCCGCCGGTTCCCACTCACTGGGATCTGCACCGCGAAAAGGTCGCAGGCCAGGTCGCTTACCGTCTTTATCACCGTCAGGCACAAGGAGGATCCGATGCCGGTACTGATTAACCTGGGACGTTTGCTGATGCTGGGCGTCTGGGCGTTTTTAATTCTCAACCTGGTACACCCCTTCCCGCGCCCGATGAATATTTTCGTTAACGTCGCGCTGATTTTCACGTCGTTTATGCACGCCCTGCAGATGGTGATGCTAAAAAACGGTCTGCCGAAAGACGGCCCGCAGATGACGGGCTGGCAGCAGCTGCGCGTGTTTATTTTCGGCGTGTTTGAACTGCTGGTGTGGATGAAGAAGTTTAAGGCGCAGGTGAAGAAGTAAGGCGCGGTCTGATGCCCTCACCCTAACCCTCTCCCACAGGGAGAGGGGACCGTTCGTGCATTATTCCGTCCTGAACCCTTCAAACCGCGTCCCTTTGTAGCTCAACGTCCCTTTCTCCCCCACCGTCAGCTGATGGTACTGCTGCGCCTCCAGGCGAAAGGTCATCTCGAGGCCGCCTGCTTCCGGCCTAAAGCTCGCTTCATAGCGCATTGCCGTGCCCGCAGGCGTCACCTGCTGCTGGCGCGAGCGGCGGTCGTTGAGCGGTTTCTCGCGTTTGTTGGTCACCACCACGCGCTTTTGCATCAGCGGTGCGGCATCGTTATCCGCCTTCTCGCGGCGCTGCTGCACGAAACGGAACGAGGCGGCAATGACGATAATCGCCACCACGATAATGAAAAAAAGCGGCATCTTGCTCATTCGACAATCCCATCAGATTTTGCGGAATTCAGGATACCTTGCCTCCCCCGCCATTGCCAAACGCCCGCCCGCGTCACTACACTGGATCAGAAACTGATTATTCAGACTTAACAGATACAGGGAGTTAATATGCTTTGGTCATTTATCGCTGTCTGTTTTTCCGCATGGCTTTATGTCGATGCGTCGTACCGCGGTCCCACCTGGCAGCGCTGGTTGTTTAAACCGGTCACGCTGTTGCTCCTGCTGCTGCTGGCCTGGCAAGCGCCGATGTTTAACGCCGTCAGCTATCTGGTGCTCGCCGGGCTGTGTGCATCCCTGATTGGCGATGCCTTAACCCTGCTGCCGCGCCAGCGCCTGCTGTACGCCGTTGGGGCGTTCTTCCTCTCCCATCTGCTGTATACCATCTACTTTGCCAGCCAGATGACGCTCTCCTTCTTCTGGCCGCTGCCGCTGGTGCTGCTGGTGATTGGCGCCCTGCTGATTGCGGTGATCTGGTCGCGTCTGGAAGAGATGCGTTTGCCGGTCTGTACGTTTATCGCCATGACGCTGGTGATGGTGTGGCTGGCGGGCGAACTGTGGTTCTTCCGTCCGACCGCTCCAGCGATGTCAGCGTTCTTCGGCGCCGCGCTGCTGCTGATCGGGAATGTCGTCTGGCTGGGCAGCCACTATCGCCGCCGCTTCCGGGCGGATAACGCGATAGCCTCCGCGTGTTACTTTGCCGGGCATTTCCTGATTGTGCGTTCGCTGTATATCTAAATAGCGCTTGACTCTGGAGTCGACTCCAGAGTGTATGCTGCGGTTAATGAGAAAATTATCATTGCCGGAGACTGCCATGTCGACTCCAGAAATACCTAAAAAAGTTCCTCAATTCTCGGCACTTAAGCTCAGCCCGGTGCCGTCGAAAGACGACTGCTGCTGCGAAGGCGCGTGCGAAACGCCAACTCAACCCCTTCCTGAAAGCGGCAACCGCTACAGCTGGGTCGTCAACGGCATGGACTGCGCGGCCTGCGCCCGCAAGGTGGAAAACGCCGTCAAGCAGGTGCCGGGCGTGAGTCACGTTCAGGTGCTGTTCGCCACCGAAAAGCTGCTGGTCAGCGCCGATAGCGACGTCAGCAAACAGGTTGAAGCCGCCGTCAGCAAGGCGGGCTATACCCTGCGTAGCGAAACGGCGCCCGTTGAAAAAGCCTCCTCCCTGAAAGAAAACCTGCCGCTCATTACCCTCATCATCATGATGGCCCTGAGCTGGGGTCTGGAGCAGATTAACCATCCGTTCGGCAATCTGGCGTTTATCGCCACCACGCTGGTCGGGCTTTTCCCGATTGCCCGTCAGGCGCTGCGCCTGATGAAAAGCGGGAGCTGGTTTGCCATCGAAACGCTGATGAGCGTGGCGGCAATCGGCGCGCTGTTCATTGGCGCGACGGCGGAAGCGGCGATGGTGCTGCTGCTGTTCTTAATCGGCGAACGTCTTGAGGGCTGGGCGGCGAGCCGGGCGCGTAAAGGGGTCAGCGCGCTGATGGCGCTGAAGCCGGAAACCGCCACGCGCGTGGTAAACGGCACGCGTGAAACGGTCGCCATCACTACGCTGCGCCCGGGCGACGTGATTGAAGTGGCCGCAGGGGGGCGTCTGCCCGCAGACGGCGCGCTACTTACCGCCACCGCGAGCTTTGATGAAAGCGCCCTGACCGGGGAATCCATTCCGGTAGAGCGTGCCGCAGGTGAAAAAGTGCCTGCTGGTGCCACCAGCGTCGACCGTCTGGTGCAGCTCACCGTGCTTTCAGAGCCGGGCGACAGCGCCATCGACCGTATCCTGAAGCTGATTGAAGAGGCAGAGGAACGCCGCGCGCCGGTCGAACGCTTTATCGATCGCTTCAGCCGGATTTATACCCCTGCCATCATGCTGGTTGCCCTGCTGGTCACCGTCGTCCCGCCGCTGTTCTTTGGCGCGCCGTGGGAGGGCTGGATTTATAAAGGGCTGACGCTGCTGCTGATTGGCTGCCCGTGCGCGCTGGTGATTTCCACCCCGGCGGCGATTACCTCAGGTCTGGCGGCGGCGGCGCGTCGCGGCGCGCTGATTAAGGGCGGCGCGGCGCTGGAACAGCTGAGCCAGATTCAGCATATCGCCTTCGATAAAACCGGTACGTTAACCGTCGGCAAGCCGCAGGTGACCGGCGTCTATCCGCAGGACATCAGTGAAGATGAGCTTCTTACACTGGCCGCTGCCGTTGAACAGGGGTCCACTCACCCGCTGGCGCAGGCGATTGTGCGAGAAGCGCAGTCGCGCGGGCTGGACATCCCTCCGGCAACCGCCCAGCGGGCGCTGGTCGGGTCAGGGATTGAGGCCACCGTTGACGGTAAAAAGGTGCTGATTGTCGCGGCGGGCAAGTCTACCAGTCCAGAGGTTGAGGCGTTAGAACAGACCGGACAAACTGTCGTGACCGTCCTGCAGGACGGCGTCGCGAAGGGAATGCTGGCGCTGCGCGATACCCTGCGCGATGACGCCAAAGAAGCCGTAGCGGCGCTGCACAAGCTGGGCGTGCAGGGCGTTATTCTTACCGGTGATAACCCTCGCGCGGCGGCAGCGATTGCCGGTGAGCTGGGGCTGGAGTTTAAAGCCGGACTGTTGCCTGCGGATAAGGTCAGCGCCGTGACGGCGCTGAACGCCCGCGCGCCGCTGGCAATGGTCGGTGACGGGATTAACGATGCCCCGGCGATGAAAGCGTCCACCATTGGTATTGCGATGGGCAGCGGCACCGACGTGGCGCTGGAAACGGCCGACGCGGCATTGACGCACAACCGCCTGACCGGGCTGGCGCAGATGATTAGCCTGGCGCGCGCGACGCGGGCCAACATCCGTCAGAACATCGGCATTGCGCTCGGGCTGAAAGGAATTTTCCTGGTGACGACCCTGCTCGGCATGACCGGACTGTGGCTGGCGGTGCTGGCGGATACCGGAGCAACGGTGCTGGTGACGGCGAACGCGCTTCGGCTGCTGCGTCGCCGGTAAAAAAAGCCCGGTGGCGCTAACGCTTACCGGGCCTAGATGTCCTGCTAACTCGTAGGTCGGGTAAGGCGAAGCCGCCACCCGACTTTTTTATAAGAAATAGCTCATCGCCAGGCCTAAAAACAGCACCAGACCAACGTAGTTGTTGTTCATAAACGCTTTAAAGCAGGCGTCGCGTTCACGCTTCGCAATCAGCTTTTGCTGATAAGCAAACAGCAGTCCCGCCACCAGCACGGACCAGTAAAACTCCCAGTTCAGCCCGTTCAGGCGACCGATCGCAACCATCAGCGCCAGTACCGCGACCTGCAGGATGCCGATAATCAGCTTGTCCTGACGACCAAAGAGGATGGCGGTGGATTTGATGCCAATTTTCAGGTCATCGTCGCGGTCTACCATCGCGTATTGCGTGTCATACGCCACCGCCCAGAGAATGTTCGCCAGGAACATCAGCCAGCAGCTGAGCGGTAAGGACTCACTAACCGCCGCAAACGCCATCGGAATCGACCAGCCAAACGCCGCGCCCAGCACCACCTGAGGCAGGTGGGTATAGCGCTTCATAAAGGGATATACCCAGGCCAACGCCAGCGCCGCAACGGAAAGCAGAATGGTCATGGTGTTGAGGGTTAACACCAGCAGGAAAGAGAGCAGCACCAGAACAATGAACAGCACGCGGGCTTCTTTCCCGGTGACCTGCCCGCTGGGTAACGGACGACCGGCAGTACGCTTAACATGACCGTCGAATTTACGATCGGCATAGTCATTCACCACGCAGCCCGCCGCGCGCATCAGCCAGACGCCGGCAACGAACACGGCCAGGATCCACAGCGGCGGCACGCCTGGCGTGGCGAGCCACAGCGCCCAAAGGGTCGGCCACAGCAGCAGTAACGCGCCAATGGGTTTATCGGTACGCATTAAGCGGTGATACGCCAACAGCTTATTCTGCGTCAGGCTCCACTCCATTTTTTCTTCCTCTTAGTACAACGGTGATGCCGGTAAAAAAAGCTCCGTCAGAATTAACGGTTTACCGCTCAGGCGAAGGCGGGAACGACGCCCCCAGAGTTCGGCATCACGACCAATCTCAATAAAATCCCGGGTAAGCTCAGACGAGGTAAAAAGGTAACGCCCCAGAGGCGTTTTCCCCAGACGTTGCAGCGCGAGCTCTGGCCCGGAAAGGGTGGACTCGGGGACCACCGTCCGCCCGGCAAGCCACGGCTCACCATCAGCACAGAGTAAAATTTCGCGCAGCCAGTAGCGTGGCTCTTGCGGCAGCAGCGGCAGCTCGCTGGCGATCTCATCACCAGAGACAAACCCTTCCTGAATCAGGGTCACAGTGACCGTTTTACCCTGTTGCTCAAAACGTTTCGTCATGGAATCTTCCAGCAACAGCCAGTCAAGCTGCTGCGGATCAAGCGCAGGTATTTGGTCGAAATAGCGCAGCGCACGCAGTTGCGTTAGCGCAGGGTGTGACATGCCAGACTCTCCGATACATAACGTAATGGCATTGTATCGCAGAAACACGGATTGAGGGGGGCCAAACGTTATTTAACGATCACGATCGCAACATGGGCGCAACAGCCTGGCCGATACGAAAAAAAGTGCGCCCACTCAGGCGCACCAAACTACTAACAAATCAGCACTGTGGGGAAACGGTTACCCCTTGCCTTTTACACTGCTGATAAAGGTGGAACGGGCAGTGGTTGAACCTAAACGTTCGGCTTCATCAAGCAGTTTCAGCGCTTTATCGACATCGCCGCGCTTCACCGCCTGCTTAATGGCGTTGTTGAAGTACTCTTCGGTGTCGTTCAGTACCGGCTCGGCCTTCTTCGCCGGGGCAGGCGCTGCGGTCGCTACCGGTGCGGCTGCCGTGGCAGCTGGCGCGGTATAGGCAGGAGCAGCTGTGTTACCTACAGTGACAGGGCCGGAACCGGAAGAGCCAAACAGCGGGCCGACCAGCACGCTTGAACCGCTGTTCGTTTTCACCTTCAGCTTTAACGTTCCGTCGGTGACGTGACGAGCAATCGGGTCTGGAATATCAGGAATCGCGTTACCGGTACCTTTTGCGTAGGCTTTAGCCGGATCGAGCAACGTGGTGGTCTTCTGAAGATCTTGCTCAGTGGTAAAGACCAGAACGTAGAGTTTTTGCTGGCCCAGCGCTGGCGTAAGGCGCATGACGCCTTCCAGACGGTCGGCGCTCATCACGCCGGGCTCCTGATACGTAAAGTATTCACTTGGGAAAAAGGCAGATGGCGTCATGTTCTGATCGAGAATCAACACGTTTGGTGCAAATACACTCGTCTGCTTATTAACCTCACTGGTCAAGGTAATGGCCAGTTCACCAATATTGGCGGGTACGCTATACGCAGCGACAGGGCCGGTAATACCCGGAACATTAAGTGACTGACCAGCCGTTGAGAGCTGGGTGGTCTGGGTTTTAGACTGATCGACAGGGGTCCAGACAAGCTGTTGCAATGCCGCTGTCGGAATGGCTGGCGCGGATGTTGTGTTTTGCGGAACGAAATTGACGTTAGCGAGCGTTACAGCAGGCGCGCTTGCCAGCAGCCCTGCGGTTAAACAAAGGGCAAGGAGAGTTTTGTTCATTTTCATTGTTATCACCTCAAAATGCACAGGTTCAGCGGTAGCCAGGCAATAGCGCGCCGTCCCAAGGATTGAGGGGCTTACGCCCCTCAGTTTGGTCATTACGTCAGGTTAAGACGGGATTACCACCAGATTTCCATCTGGGCGCCGAAGGACCACTCGTCGTTGTCGCCGCGGCTGAAGCTTTTCGCAGTGGTATCGCTATAGGCCATGCCTGGGGTGTAACCCGCAACGGAGTTTTTACCTGAAGGCGCATAACCCCATTTCTCATCCCACTTGGCATAGGTGGCGAAGACGCGGATTGCTGGACGTGACCAGATGCTGTCGCCAGCCTGCCACTGTTGTGCCAGGGTGATTTTATACTGGTTGTTGGTTTCGCCAGTTTCCTGAGATTTGACGTTGTCGTAGCCCACTTCAAGCAGAGTGCTCATGATAGGCGTCCATTTGTACATAGGACGAACGCCTACGGTCCACCATTTCGTACCGTTGTTGTTATCCCAGTTGATATCCTGGTACATACCGACGTACATCAGATCCCAGCTATCGCCCAGCGAGATAGCACCGTGGTCAAGTACGCGCCACAGGTGCCCGTTGTTGTTGATGCCGTAGTTGATATCGTCAGTGGTGCCAATGTTCGAACCTTGCGACAGACCTTTACCCTGAGAGGTCATAGAGTCAGTTGCATATTGCAGAACGAATTTGTTGTAGCCTTTCAGCATGCTCTGCGTGTGTTCAGCGGTGAACATCCAGCCATCTTTAGATGCGCCGTCGATCAGGTGATAATCATCACGTGGGTTTGCACGGCCGTAATCAGCCCCCAGCTCCAGGGTACCGCCCGGGTTAATTTCCATCTGGGCTAAACGCACGTCAAAGACATCGTTCGCCGTGCGAGTGGTGTAGTCATAAACGCTGTTGCTGGCGAAGGATGAAGAACCGCCGGCTTCAGAAGAACGGGTTGCAGCCAGAGAGAGCTTACCAAAACCTACGTCGATGTTTTCCAGACCTGCACCAGGACCTGAAATATCCCAGTAGTAGAAGTCGATCATGTGGACGTCATGACGCTGATAGAAGCGCTTACCGGCCCAGATAGTCGAACCTGGCAGCCACTCAATCAGGTTTTTACCCTGCACGTTGGCTTCACGGAACGCCGGGTCAGTGGCCTCCCAGTCGTTCTGTTGCGCCACTGAATACGCGACGTTGGTGTCGAAGTAGAAGCTCTTATCGCCTTCTTTCCACACTTCCTGGCCCAGTTTCAGTTCCGCATAGGTTTCACATTCGTTACCCAGACGGTATTTACTTTGAGCACCGGTTGCCTGGAAGCACTGTTGTTCGCCGCCACTACCCGTCCAGCCGATACCGGAACGAGCATAACCATGGAAATCCACGGCCATTGCCTGAGCAGACATTACGCCCGCTGCGACGGCAACTGCCAGAGGAAGTTTGCGCAGAGTAATCATCATTCTATCTCCTGAGATCATTGCTTTTCTTTGAACACTTCACCTGTCGGTTTCGTGTCTTCTTTTGGGATTGCTTAAACGCCTGGCTCTTTGTGCAACCGACGACATGCAGTGCCATCCTCACGGAACAGATGGCAACGCTCTGGCGGCAAGCCGATAGCGAATGTGGCACCCTCTTCTACCAACACCACGTCGTTCTGGCGGTAGACCAGGTTCTGACGGATGGCGGGGATCTGGATATGAATCTGTGTTTCGTGACCAAGCTGTTCGACGACCTGAACGTCACCTTCCAGGGTCACATCAGCGATGTGGCTCGGCAGCAGGTGCTCAGGACGAATACCGAGGGACATGTTTGCCCCGACCTGTACGTTGGCGCTGTCGACCGGCAGCCAGACCTGCTGGCGGTTTGGCAGCTCCACCTGTACCTGTTCAATGGCTGTCGCGGTCACTTTGACGGGCAGGAAGTTCATCTTTGGCGAGCCAATAAAGCCCGCAACAAAGCGGTCTGCCGGGTAGTGATACAGCTCCAGCGGTTTACCCACCTGCGCCACGCGGCCGGCATCCAGCACCACGATTTTGTCGGCGAGGGTCATCGCTTCCACCTGATCGTGGGTGACGTAAATCATCGTGCGGCCAAGACGCTTGTGCAGACGGGAGATTTCAATACGCATCTGGACGCGCAGGGCGGCATCCAGGTTAGAAAGAGGTTCATCGAGCAGGAACACGCGCGGTTCGGCCACCAGCGTACGGCCAATCGCCACACGCTGACGCTGACCACCGGAAAGCGCTTTTGGTTTACGCTCCAGCAGGTGGGCCAGCTGTAACACTTCCGCCACCTGCGTCACGCGCTGGTTAATGACCTCTTTCTTCGCGCCGGCCAGCTTCAGGCCGAAGGACATATTTTCGGCAACGGAAAGGTGTGGATAGAGTGCATAAGACTGGAACACCATACCTACGCCACGTTCGGCAGGCGGGATGTCGTTCATTCGGGTATCACCAATCAGCAGGTCGCCGCTGGTAATCGTTTCAAGACCGGCAATCATACGCAGCAGAGTAGATTTACCACAGCCTGATGGGCCAACAAACACCACGAATTCGCCTTCGTTGATGTCCAGATTGATGTCTTTCGACACCACAACGTCACCCCAGGCTTTCGTTACATTACGCAGCTGTACGCTCGCCATGCCCTTCTCCCTTCGTTACAACCTGTCACCGACAGAAACATTCAAGATAAGTTCACTATGGGGTATCCATTACTTTCCCGAATCCTCCACCCCCCGCCTTTTTTATGGGGGAGGAGGCGGGAGGATGAGGGAGCAGGCTCTGCGACCGCCATGGGCGGGCTGAGGCAAAATTCGTGAAGCCGCCTGCAAAATTCGGTGGGTTTTTATGTGCGCCAGCACTCATAACTTAAATTTATGCAACGGAGATCACACAAACGGGGGGTGGGGCGTAGGGGTTGGGAGGATGGAAAGAGGATGTCAAATAAGGAGACTGAGACACGTTGAACCACTGAAGTCATACCATGAGACATCACCAAAAAGGATGGCAGCTATGAATATCAAGACTGGCGCACGCGTTTTCGCATTGTCCGCCCTCGCAGCAATGATGATTTCCGCACCGGCGCTCGCCAAAATTGAAGAAGGCAAACTGGTTATCTGGATTAACGGCGACAAGGGCTATAACGGCCTGGCCGAAGTGGGCAAAAAATTCGAAAAAGATACCGGCATCAAAGTTACCGTAGAACACCCTGACAAGCTGGAAGAGAAGTTCCCGCAGGTTGCAGCAACCGGCGACGGCCCGGACATCATCTTCTGGGCGCATGACCGTTTCGGGGGTTACGCGCAGTCTGGCCTGCTGGCTGAAGTGACGCCAGATAAAGCCTTCCAGGACAAACTGTTCCCGTTCACCTGGGATGCCGTTCGCTATAACGGCAAGCTGATCGCTTACCCTATCGCGGTTGAAGCCCTGTCTCTGATTTACAACAAAGACCTGGTACCAAACCCACCTAAAACCTGGGAAGAGATCCCGAAACTGGATAAAGAGCTGAAGGCGAAAGGTAAATCCGCGCTGATGTTCAACCTGCAAGAGCCGTACTTCACCTGGCCGCTGATCGCTGCCGACGGCGGTTACGCGTTCAAGTTTGAAAACGGCAAATATGACGTGAAAGACGTGGGCGTGGACAACGCTGGCGCGAAAGCGGGTCTGACCTTCCTGGTGGATCTGATCAAGAACAAACACATGAACGCGGATACCGACTACTCCATCGCGGAAGCGGCGTTCAACAAAGGCGAAACCGCGATGACCATCAACGGTCCGTGGGCCTGGACCAACATCGACAAGAGCAAAGTCAACTACGGCGTGACGCTGCTGCCAACCTTCAAAGGCAAGCCGTCTAAACCGTTCGTTGGCGTGCTGAGCGCGGGCATCAACGCCGCCAGCCCGAACAAAGAGCTGGCGAAAGAGTTCCTGGAAAATTACCTGCTGACCGATCAGGGTCTGGATGAAGTGAACAAGGACAAACCGCTGGGCGCCGTCGCGCTGAAATCCTTCCAGGATCAGCTGGCGAAAGATCCACGTATCGCGGCCACCATGGATAACGCCCAGAAAGGCGAAATCATGCCGAACATCCCACAGATGGCTGCGTTCTGGTACGCCACGCGTACCGCGGTCATCAACGCTGCAAGCGGTCGTCAGACTGTCGATGCCGCGCTGAAAGATGCTCAGGGTCGTATTACTAAGTAATGACGTAGTCCCCTCTCCCTTTAGGAGAGGGTTAGGGTGAGGGTTGGCGCTATCCGCACGCCCTCACCCCGGCCCTCTCCTCCAGGAGAGGGAGAAAAGATCAAACGTTGTAGAGGAAAAACCCCATGGATGTCATTAAAAAGAAACGCTGGTGGCAAAGCGACGCGCTGAAGTGGTCAGCGATCGGTCTGCTGTGCCTGCTGGTGGGTTACCTTGTTGTTTTAATGTACGTACAAGGGGAATATCTGTTTGCCATCATGACGCTGATTTTAAGCTCTGCTGGCCTGTATATTTTCGCTAATCGTAAAGCCTATGCCTGGCGCTATGTTTACCCGGGCGTGGCCGGGATGGGGCTGTTTGTCCTGTTCCCGCTGATTTGTACCATCGCCATTGCGTTTACCAACTACAGCAGCACCAACCAGCTTGCGCAGGAACGCGCGCAGCAGGTCCTGCTGGATCGCTCATATCAGGCAGGCAAGACCTTTAACTTCGGCCTGTATCCTGCCGGGAACGATTGGAAGTTAGCGCTTACTGACGAAGCAAGCAGCAAATATTATGTCTCCGACGCGTTCAAATTTGGCGGCGAGCAGAAGCTCACCTTAAAAGAGGCACAGGCCCTGCCGGAAGGTGAACGTGCCAACCTGCGCGTCATTACCCAGAACCGTCAGGCGCTGACCCAGCTCACCGCCGTGCTGCCAGACGAAAGCAAGGTGACCATGAGCTCGCTGCGCCAGTTCTCCGGCACGCAGCCGCTGTATACCCTGGCGGACGACGGTACGCTGACCAACAACCAGAGCGGCGTGAAATATCGTCCGAATAACGACATTGGTTTCTATCAGTCCATTACTGCCGACGGCAAATGGGGTGATGACAAGCTCAGCCCGGGCTATACCGTCACCATCGGCTGGGACAACTTTACCCGCGTGTTTACCGACGAAGGCATTCAGAAACCGTTCTTCGCCATCTTCGTCTGGACGGTGGTCTTCTCGGTGCTGACGGTGATCCTGACCGTGGCCGTGGGCATGGTGCTGGCCTGTCTGGTCCAGTGGGAATCCCTGAAAGGCAAAGCGATTTACCGCGTGCTGCTGATCCTGCCGTATGCCGTACCGTCGTTTATCTCGATTCTGATTTTCAAAGGGCTGTTTAACCAGAGCTTCGGTGAAATCAACATGATGCTGAGCGCCCTGTTCGGCATCAAACCGGCCTGGTTCAGCGACCCGACCACCGCTCGCTCGATGATTATCATCGTGAACACCTGGCTCGGTTATCCGTACATGATGATCCTGTGCATGGGCCTGCTGAAGGCTATCCCGGACGATCTGTACGAAGCCTCGGCGATGGACGGCGCGGGCCCGTTCCAGAACTTCTTTAAAATTACGCTGCCGCTGCTCATTAAGCCGCTGACGCCGCTGATGATTGCCAGCTTCGCCTTTAACTTTAACAACTTCGTGCTGATTCAGCTGTTGACCAACGGCGGCCCGGACCGCCTTGGCACCACGACGCCAGCAGGCTATACCGACCTGCTCGTGAGCTACACCTACCGTATCGCCTTCGAAGGCGGCGGCGGCCAGGACTTCGGTCTGGCGGCAGCAATTGCCACCCTGATCTTCCTGCTGGTAGGCGCACTGGCGATTGTGAACCTGAAAGCCACACGTATGAAATTCGACTAAGGAGGGCATCGATCATGGCAATGGTACAACCCAAATCTCAGAAGTTGCGCCTCCTGGCGACGCACTTAGGCCTGCTGATTTTCATCGCGGCGATCATGTTCCCGCTGCTGATGGTTATCGCCATCTCTCTGCGTTCGGGTAACTTCGCGACGGGGAGCCTGATCCCGGACGAAATCTCCTGGGAGCACTGGAAGCTCGCGCTGGGCTTCAGCGTGGAACACGCGGATGGCCGCGTCACGCCGCCGCCGTTCCCGGTCCTGCTGTGGCTGTGGAATTCGGTGAAAATCGCAGGCATTACCGCCATTGGTATCGTGGCGCTTTCCACCACCTGTGCTTATGCCTTCGCCCGCATGCGTTTCCCGGGCAAAGCGACGCTGCTGAAAGGGATGCTGATTTTCCAGATGTTCCCGGCCGTACTGTCGCTGGTGGCGTTGTATGCCCTGTTTGACCGTCTGGGCCAGTACGTACCGTTTATCGGCCTGAACACCCACGGCGGCGTGATCTTCGCCTATCTTGGCGGTATCGCACTGCATGTGTGGACCATCAAAGGCTATTTCGAAACTATCGACGGCTCGCTGGAAGAAGCGGCCGCGCTGGATGGCGCAACCCCGTGGCAGGCGTTCCGCCTGGTGCTGCTGCCGCTGTCGGTGCCGATTCTGGCGGTAGTGTTTATCCTGTCGTTTATCGCTGCGATCACCGAAGTACCGGTTGCCTCACTGTTACTGCGTGATGTGAACAGCTACACCCTGGCCGTAGGTATGCAGCAATACCTCAACCCGCAAAACTACCTGTGGGGCGACTTTGCCGCGGCGGCCGTACTTTCCGCCATCCCGATTACCGTGGTGTTCCTGCTGGCGCAGCGCTGGCTGGTCAACGGCCTGACGGCGGGCGGTGTGAAAGGTTAAGTTTCATTTTGTTATGCCACTGCAACCCTCAACTTTAGACGTATTGTATTGACCCAATACTCAAAATATTTTGCGGTGCTGGAAGGCGGCAAGTGAGTGAATCCCCAGGAGCTTACTAAAGTAAGTGACTGGGGTGAGCGAACGCAGACAACGCATCAGCAGCGTAAAATATGAAGAGTAAACTTGTGACTGTTGTTAGGCGGCCTCCGGGCCGCCATTTTTTTATTCGCGTTTCAGCCGCTTCGAATTACACAGCCAGAGGGTGATCACCAGCAGCAGGATCGCCGCCGAGTAGATCAGCACGTCGAGCGGGGATTTATGATCGACGATGATCAGCCGCACTATCGCAGTGATCCCAATGTAGACAAAATAACGCAGCGGGAAGTGAAAGCCGGACTGAAAGTACTTCACAATCAGGGCGATAAATTCAAAGTAGAGAAAGTAGACCACCAGGCCTTCCACCAGCGCATATTTGCTGGTTTGTTCAGGGGCGAACAGTACATCCGCAAGATGCACTGTCTCTTTACCCAAAAAGACGACCAGTATCAGGCCAAGGCTCAACAGACCGAGGTTCAGCACGGTCTGGAGGACTGTTGAGATAAACTCAACGCGCGGGCGAGTCAGGGATGTCATACAGCACCTCATTCTCCAGGGCGAGGTTCCTGTATAACGCAAAAATGTGACGGGGATCTATATTTTTTAATTATGTTTTATGTAGGAAGAAAACCGATGGAGCGTAAACAAACCGGGGTTCGCAACGTGACCTGTGGCGACAATGTGATCGTATATGAGCCTGCTAACCTTTACGACTGTGTGCTGGGCAACGGCGTATTCGTCGGCCCGTTTGTTGAAATCCAGGGCAATACGCGCATCGGTGACGACTGCAAAATCCAGTCGCACACCTTCATCTGCGAGTATGTCACTATTGGTCAGCGTTGCTTTGTTGGCCATGGCGTGATGTTTGCCAACGATATGTTTCGGGAGGGGAAACCGAATGCCGACCGAGAGAGCTGGGGCCATATTACCGTGGGGAATGATGTTTCGATAGGCAGTGGAGCGACCATTCTGGCGGTATCCATCTGCGACGGTGCGGTGATTGGTGCAGGGAGCGCGGTAACAAAATCGATCGTCGAGAAAGGTGTCTATGCCGGGAACCCGGCGAGGCTACTGCGCCGCTTGTGATTCGCCCGGTGGCGCTGCGCTTACCGGGCCTACAAAATAGCAGGCCGGGCAAACGCGGTGCCGCCCGGCGTGAAGCATCAGCGGAAGTTAATGTTCTTATCGCTCGTCATGTCATACAGCTGGAACTTACGTCCAAGCTGCTGACCCCCGTCACGCGTCAGCGGCGTCCAGCCCACTGCCGCACGGCTGCGGGTTGGGCCTGACGAGAACAGATCCAGCGGAATCGACACGTAGACCCCTTTGGTGAAGTCCCCTTCCCCGTACTCGTCCGGCGAAACGTTGGTGATAGTGGCGTAGCCACCCACCACGACGCCGCTGTCGAAGTGTTTAGAGATATCGAGCGTGCCGCCCTTATCGCCCGCCAGGTACTGGCCGACGCTGGCTTTCACCAGCACGTCAGGGGCGAACGACGGCGTCCAGTAGGCGGTCAGATGGCCCGTTTTGACGCTGTAGTCGGTGAATTTCATCATGTCCTGCGCGCTGCGCCAGTCACGCTGTTTGACGTAGTTGGCATCCACCCCGAACGCCCAGTTACTGTCGACAGGACGATAAAGCACTTCCGCCCCCGCGCCGCCATACATGGTTTCCAGATACCCGCCGTACACCTGGCCGTAGAAGCCGTTGCCGAAGTACTGGAAGTAGTTGGCCTGCAGGTTATTCACGTAGGCATCGTTTTGTACGTACTCACGCACGCGGGTACGCACGCGCGGCAGCGCCGAGTCTTTTGGCGGGTTGGTGTAGTTGAACTTGTCGTAGTTATTGGCGATGTTGCCGAACAGGCTGCCGGTGGTCAGCAGGTGGTCGGTGAGCCACAGATCCACCGTCGCCATGACGCCCAGCTGATACATGTAGAAGTTTTCAGGCCCGCCCACGGACTGGTTCAGCACCGGATCGATATGGAAATCGAAGCGCGATTTGTCGATATACCAGCCCTGCTCGGTGGTTTCCGGCACGATCGGCTCTACGCGTTTTTGCACCAGCTCGGTTTCATGCCCGAGCGGCTCGCCTTCCAGATGGCGCCTGAGGCTGGCAACGTCCGTTTCGGTTGTGACCTGCGGCAGGTTGAGACGGTTCTCCGTCACGCGGATCGTGCGGATCCCCTCCGGCAGATCGTTCATAACGATCCGGTTAGCGCGTTCGATCCCTTCGCGCGAGTCGCGGTATTTCACCTGCTCGCCGGTCACGTACAGCGTATCGCCTTTCACCTGAATTTTCGGATCCGCCAGGCCGGCATTGTATTTCAGCAGCGTCAGCTGGTTTGCAACCACGGAGTGCTGCAGAATCGCATCCTGCGGCTCCGGCTGGTATGCAGGGCGCGCGTTATCATTGTAGTGCGGCCGCATGTCGTTAAAGTTGGTGCGCAGCGTGAAGCCAAACATCACCGTATTGCCGCGCTCGTAGCTGAGGTTAACGTCGGCCCAGTCGGTGACGCGATAAATGGCGCCGACGTTAAACTTGCTCTTCTGCTCAATCTTTCCGGCGAAGTCCTGCGAGTAGTCATTCCCCTCATATTCCAGCTTCAGGCGTAATGGCTGCCAGGGCGTTTGATACTCCACGCCGCCAAACAGCGACGCCGGACCGTGGAACATCTGGTCTCCGTTGATGGAGCCCGCTTTCTTATAGCTGTTATCGCGGTAGCAGTATTTGTCGCTGTAGGAGCAAAACGGGTTTTTCACGTTGCCGCTGGTGCCGAGATAGCCCCATCCCAGGCCGAGCGAGAAGTCGAACGGCCCCCAGGCTTTACTGGCCACGATGTATTCCGCATCAAACAGACCGGTACCACCGATATCTTTGGCGCCCACGGACACCTGCGGCATCCAGTAGCTCTCTTCCCACAGGCGCAGCTTGACGTCGAAGGCTTTATCTTTGTAGGTCTGATCGCCGGAGAACGCCTCTACGCTGCTGTACTGTTTCGTACGCACGTCGGTATAGCGCAGCGTGGTTTCAAGCCACGGGAACAGCTGCACCGACGCCGAGTAATAGCGATACTGGTCGTTATCACGGTAGTTAAGACTAATTTCGCCTTCGCGCGCCATCCGCGCGGTGGGCGTTTGCAGTAAACCGACGCCGCCGAAGTCTGACTGAGACGGGCCAATGGGTGCCGGATACGTTTCTGCATGGCAGGCGGCACTCACGCAGAGCGCCAGCATGCTGTAGAGATAGGTTCTTTTCATTATTCCGGTATCCGCTGAATCAGGGAGTGAAGGATATCGGCGTTAAGCCCGTCATACGCCTTCGTCCAGAAATGGTCGGCAAAACCGACAAAAATGATGCTGCCCGGCATAGGTTCGATATGCCGTTTATTCCAGTAAGCGACGGGGGCTTTTTGTGTGTGCCCGTCAGGGTAAACCACCCAGGCGTAGCTGTTATCGGCACCGCTCAGCAGGCTCTGCTCGTCGAGGTAGCTCGCCACGTCACGACCGGGCGTGAAGGGCTTTTTACCCGGGCTGCTGATAAGCCCCATTACGGTCACCGTCGTCGGCTTCTCCGGCAGCCAGAGCGTATACTCCCCTTCAAGCGTGGGATTGCCCTTTTCCGTGACGCGCACTTCGTCGGGATCAAGGTTCACGTTCTGACGGCCCGTCACCTTCAGCGCCTGCAGCTGCTGGCGAACGCTGTTAATCGCCGCCGCGTCGTCGCCATCTTCCTGCTCCGCTAACCCCGTCAGCCTGGCAAGGAGCGCCTTGTGCTGTTGTTCCGCTTCAGCCGTCTTCTGCCGCTCAGCGATCACTGCCCCCGGCCACCAGCTGTTGGCGAGCCTTGGCTGTCCGACGAGATCGAGCAGATGCTCAGCGTGGGTTAAGGTTTTGGGTTTTTCACTGTCCGGCGTGTAGACCTTCACCGTCCCTGCGGACCATGCCAGCGGTGCGGCAAGGCTGGCGAGAAGCGCAACGTGGATGAGCGTTTTCATGATTTCGCCGCCTTGATCAGGGTGGTTTTCACCGGGAAGAATCCGGCACCAAGATACTGCAGGGACTGGCGGATCTGCCCTTCCTCGTCGATCCAGAAGCGGTTGTGCCAGGTGGCCTGGTCGGTAGTGACTTCTTCATCCAGCACGCGAACCTGCGTTTCGTCGCTGCCGACTTTCACGCTGTCCGTGCCGTCCCAGCGGAAGGTCGAGCGTGCCGTGGCGTAACGCACCTGCTTATGTTCGGTCCAGCCCATCGTGCGCGTCCAGCTTGCGCCGTCGGCGATCTGGTTCGGCTTGATCAGCGGATCGGCAGCGATGTTATTCACCTCCAGCAGGTTGTCGCCGCCCAACAGGGTTTTCACGATACGACCATGCTGCGTCACGATGGTGGCCTGATCCTGCGTCACCCATTTCTGCTGCCCGTTTTCATCGAAAGCGAGCACCACAAACAGCTGCGGGCCATCGTTAAGCTGCATGTACTGACTGGCATAGGGCATGTTTTGAAGTTCGTCATCGGTCAAATGCACGCCCGGTGTGCCGAACATGCTTTCCCACAGTGAGTTTCCCAGCCCTTTGGTGGTGGCCGAGCACGCCTGCAGCAGCAGGCAAATCAGAATGATTGCAGGTCGCTTCACGACTCTTCTCCGAAGGGGCGAAATAACCACACCGAAGTGTGGTTATGATTAAAACACCCGCTATTACTGGGTGCTGGTTGTCGTGGTGGTCGTGGTTCCGGTATTGGAGCCATCACCGCCACCGGTTGCCGCCAGCGCGACACCCACGGCTGAACTTACGGTGCTGGCGCTGGCTGCGGTAGAACTTCCCGCAGACGCAGACGTCGCAGCCGAACCTGCCGCTTCCCCGACCTGAACCGGAGCTGCATAGACAGATGTCGCCGCAAGCGCAGATATGGCAAAAATGCCATACAGTACTTTCTTCATAACAATTTCCCTTCAATGAATGAATGGAGATTTGCCCGAAAAGAATTTCAGGCGGAATCGAGTATACACAACTAGTGCCGTGGGTTTGCCGTAAGGGGAAATAGGGAGAGGGTTTTCGGACTAATGGTTAAAATGGAAATGAAAGGCAAATAACACAAATATATAATTAATAAAAATCAATAAGTTATAATATATCAATATTAATGAACCACTACGTATTTTCTTAAAATAAACCGCAGCAATTAACGGGTTAAGCGTCTTTTTCGGATTAAACTCAGATTCAGAATTTGAGTTAACTAACAGACATCAGGAATTATCCGATAAAAAAATGCCGGCATTAAGCCGGCACGTTTTCATGACGCTTTAATTACGCACGCCAGGCTTTATAACGGTTGATCAAACCATTTGTCGAGCTGTCATGGCTGGCAATCGCTTTATCGTCACCCAGCTCTGGCAGAATACGGTTTGCCAGCTGTTTGCCCAGCTCAACGCCCCACTGGTCAAAGGTGAAGATGTTCAGGATGGCGCCCTGCGTGAAGATCTTGTGCTCGTACAGGGCAATCAGCGCGCCCAGGCTGAACGGCGTGATTTCGCGCAGCAGGATGGAGTTGGTTGGGCGGTTGCCTTCGAACACTTTGAACGGCACAACGTGGTCCAGGGTTGCCGGATCTTTACCCTGGTCACGGTATTCCTGCTCAACCACTTCTCGGGATTTACCGAACGCCAGCGCTTCGGTCTGCGCAAAGAAGTTGGACAGCAGCTTCGGATGGTGGTCGGACAGCGGGTTATGGGTGATAGCCGGGGCGATGAAATCGCACGGTACCATTTTGGTGCCCTGGTGGATCAGCTGGTAGAAGGCATGCTGGCCGTTGGTGCCCGGCTCGCCCCAGATGATTGGACCAGTCTGGTAATCCACCGCGTTGCCGTTACGGTCAACATACTTACCGTTGGATTCCATGTTGCCCTGCTGGAAGTAAGCAGCAAAGCGGTGCATATACTGGTCGTACGGCAGGATCGCTTCGGTTTCAGCGCCGAAGAAGTTGTTGTACCAGATACCGATCAGCGCCAGCAGCACCGGCAGGTTTTTCTCTGGTGCGGTGGTGGAGAAGTGTTTGTCCATCGCGTGCGCGCCGGAGAGCAGCTCGACGAAGTTGTCGAAGCCCACGGACAGGATGATGGACAGACCGATCGCAGACCACAGGGAGTAGCGGCCGCCAACCCAGTCCCAGAACTCGAACATGTTCGCGGTATCAATGCCGAACTCGCTGACCGCTTTACCGTTGGTAGACAGCGCCGCGAAGTGTTTCGCCACGTGCTTGTTGTCGCCCGCGGTTTTCAGGAACCAGTCGCGCGCGCTGTGGGCGTTGGTCATGGTTTCCTGAGTGGTGAAGGTTTTGGACGCAACCAGGAACAGGGTCGTTTCCGGGTTCACGTTCTTCAGCACTTCGGCGATGTGGGTACCATCGACGTTAGACACAAAGTGCATATTGAGGTGGTTTTTGTACGGGCGCAGCGCTTCGGTCACCATGAACGGGCCGAGGTCAGAACCGCCGATACCGATGTTAACCACGTCGGTGATCGCTTTGCCGGTGTAGCCTTTCCAGCTACCGGAGATGATCGCTTCGGAGAAGGTTTTCATCTTTTCCAGCACCGCGTTCACTTCCGGCATGACGTCTTTGCCGTCAACGATGATTGGCGTATTGCTACGGTTACGCAGGGCCACGTGAAGCACGGCACGGTCTTCGGTACGGTTGATCTTCTCGCCGGAGAACATGGATTTGATGGCGTCGGCAAGCTCGGTTTCTTTCGCCAGATCCTGCAGTTTTGCCAGCGTCTCTTCGGTAATGCGGTTTTTGGAGAAATCCACCAGCATCAGGTCGTCGAAGGTCGCGGAGAACTTAGAGAAACGATCGGCATCCTTCGCGAACAGATCCGCGATGGTGACGTCTTTCATTTCATCAAAATGTTTCTGGAGTGCCTGCCAGGCAGCGGTCTGCGTTGGGTTGATGTTTTTCATTAGCAATACTCTTCTGATTTGAGAATTGTGACTGCGGTCGATTGTAGCGCCTGCAAATAAAAATTGTGATGGTTTTTATGCCATTGCCCTGGCCTGCATCAAACACAGGTGAAAAGACCCGAAAAGTATAGCTGCTGAAGCGCCCTCCCGGGGCGGCGAAATGTCGGTCAAAAAGCCCTAAAACGGAGCATAAAATCTGGCGCTGTTATAAGTCCTGTTTCTCAGGGGTACCCCCCCATAAAAAATCCGCATAATCCCAGCATTGACAGGACCTCCCCCGCATTTTATTTATAGGGCCGTATTTTGCGCCTGCACCTGTTTTCATTTCATTCTTGTGCCATGGTCGCTTATTCATTCCCTGACACGAGGTTGTTATGACGAGTTTTGTGGTCGCCAAATTTGGCGGCACCAGTGTGGCCGATTACGATGCCATGAACCGCAGCGCCGATGTGGTGCTGGCCGATCCGAATACCCGCCTGGTGGTGCTGTCTGCCTCCGCCGGCGTGACGAACCTGCTGGTTTCTCTGTCTGAAGGACTGGAAGCGACAGAACGTTTCGTGAAGCTGGATGCACTGCGCAAAATTCAGTTCGACATCCTTGAACGTCTGCAGAACCCGAACGTCATCCGCGAGGAAGTGGAACGTCTGCTGGAAAATATCACCACTCTGGCAGAAGCGGCGTCTCTGGCTACCTCCACCGCCCTGACCGACGAGCTGGTCAGCCACGGCGAGCTGATGTCCACCCTGCTGTTTGTTGAAATCATGCGCGAGCGTAACGTTCAGGCGCAGTGGTTTGACGTGCGTAAAGTGATGCGCACCAGCGATCGCTTTGGCCGCGCCGAGCCGGACGTTGAGGCGCTGGCGGAGCTGACCAATCAGCAGCTGGCACCACGCCTGGCAGACGGTATCGTGATCACCCAGGGCTTTATCGGCAGTGAAGCAAAAGGCCGCACCACCACGCTTGGCCGCGGCGGCAGCGACTACACCGCCGCGCTGCTGGGCGAAGCCCTGCATGCAACGCGCGTGGATATCTGGACTGACGTTCCGGGAATTTACACCACCGACCCGCGCGTCGTTTCTGCGGCTAAACGTATTGATGTGATCGCCTTTGAAGAAGCGGCTGAAATGGCCACCTTCGGTGCGAAAGTGCTGCACCCGGCAACGCTGCTGCCGGCCGTACGCAGCGATATTCCGGTCTTCGTCGGCTCCAGTAAAGATCCGAAAGCGGGCGGGACGCTGGTCTGCAAAAAAACGGAAAACCCACCGCTGTTCCGCGCCCTGGCCCTGCGCCGTCGCCAGACGCTGGTGACGCTCCACAGCCACAATATGCTGCATTCACGCGGTTTCCTGGCGGAAGTGTTTGGCATTCTGGCGCGCCACAATATCTCGGTGGATCTGATCACCACCTCTGAAGTGAGCATTGCGCTTACGCTGGACACCACAGGCTCTACCTCCACCGGCGACACGCTGCTGACGCAGTCGCTGCTGATTGAGCTGTCTGAGCTGTGCCGCGTGGAAGTAGAAGAAGACCTGGCGCTGGTTGCCATCATCGGCAACAAGCTGTCGCGCGCCTGCGGCGTGGGTAAAGAAGTGTTCGGCGTGCTCGACCCGTTCAGCATCCGCATGATCTGCTACGGCGCATCCAGCTACAACCTCTGCTTCCTGGTGCCTGCCGATCAGGCCGAGCAGGTCGTGCAGAAACTTCATCAGAATTTGTTTGAATAAAATTCGTTAGCAGGATAAACAATACCTATAAGCCGGGCACAGACCCGGCTTTTTCATAACTAAACAACACGACAATACTGTAAGGAATCCACTATGTTATCCGCCGTTACGCGGCTGTTCCCGTTATGGGCGCTGCTGCTCTCCGTACTCGCGTATTACACCCCCGCCACGTTCACGGGCATTGGTCCGTGGGTCGCCACGCTGCTGATGCTGATCATGTTCGGTATGGGCGTGCATCTGAAAATCGACGACTTTAAACGCGTGCTGTCTCGCCCTGCGCCCGTCGCGGCAGGGATCTTCCTGCACTACCTGGTGATGCCGCTTGCGGCGTGGCTGCTGGCGATGGCCTTTAAGATGCCGCCCGATCTCTCCGCCGGGATGGTGCTGGTAGGCAGCGTGGCCAGCGGCACGGCGTCCAACGTCATGATCTACCTGGCGAAAGGCGACGTGGCGCTCTCCGTCACGATCTCGTCCGTTTCGACGCTGGTTGGCGTCGTTGCCACGCCGCTGTTAACCCGTCTGTACGTGGACGCGCATATTCAGGTGGACGTGATGGGCATGCTGCTCAGCATTCTGCAGATTGTGGTGATCCCGATTGCGCTGGGGCTGGTCATTCACCATCTTTTCCCGCGCGTGGTGAAGGCCGTTGAGCCGTACCTGCCCGCGTTTTCGATGGTCTGCATTCTGGCAATCATCAGCGCCGTGGTGGCGGGTTCCGCATCGCACATTGCCTCCGTGGGCTTTGTCGTGATTATCGCCGTGGTGCTGCATAACACGATTGGCCTGCTGGGCGGCTACTGGGGCGGGAAGCTGTTCGGTTTTGACGAATCGACCTGCCGCACGCTGGCAATCGAGGTAGGCATGCAGAACTCCGGCCTGGCGGCGGCGCTCGGTAAAATTTACTTCTCCCCGCTGGCGGCCCTGCCTGGCGCGCTGTTCTCCGTCTGGCATAACCTCTCCGGCTCGCTGCTGGCGGGCTACTGGTCCGGCAAACCGATTGATGAACAAACGAAAAAAGATGCGGTGAAGCAGGGTTAATTTGCGCGGCTTGCTTTACACTGAAGCCTCTCTATCAGGAGGCTTCAGCAATGGCTACACCACGTTTGACCCAGAAAGACATGACGGAAGCCGAGCAGCGCGAACTGAAAACGCTTCTCGACCGTGCCCGTATCGCACATGGCCGCACGCTGACGAACGCCGAAACCAATCAGGTGAAAAAAGAGTACATCGATAAGCTGATGGCGCAGCGTGACGCCGCGGCGAAAAAAGCCCGCAAGCTTAAAAAAGAGCAGGCTTATAAACCCGATGCAGAGGCGACCTTTTCCTGGTCCGCCACAACGTCTACCCGTGGAAGGCGCTAATCAGCGCCCTTTCTTTTTGCGCCCCGGCTGGGTAAAGCGTTTTCCATTACCCGGCTTGCCTCGCCCCTTATCTTCCGCCTGAGGCGCCTTCACCACCGGGCGCTTAATCGCCTGGGTTTTCGGTTTGGCTTTGGCCTTCGGCTTCGCTTCGGACGAGGAGTTCTCGATAAGCTTGAAGAGCTCAATCAGCTCGTCATCCGTTAAATCGCGCCACTCGCCCAGCGGGATACCGGACAGGCTGACGTTCATGATGCGCGTGCGTTCCAGCTTCGTCACTTCATAACCGAAGTGCTCGCACATACGGCGGATCTGGCGGTTTAAGCCCTGCACCAGCGTAATGCGGAACGCGAACGGCGCTTCTTTCTTCACCTTACACTTTTTCGTGACGGTACCGAGGATCGGCACGCCCGCGCCCATGCCACGAATAAATTCGTCCGTAACCGGCTTGTTCACCGTAACGACATACTCTTTCTCGTGGTCATTACCGGCACGCAGAATTTTGTTGACCAGATCGCCGTGGTTGGTGAGAAAAATCAGCCCCTGAGAGTCTTTATCCAGACGGCCAATCGGGAAGATACGGCTGCTGTGGTTCACGAAATCAACGATGTTGTCCCGCTCACCGTCTTCCGTGGTGCTGACAATCCCAACCGGTTTGTTCAACGCGATAAACACCAGGTCTTCAGCATCACGCGGTTCGATGACCTGACCATTCACTTTAACCACATCGCCAGGGACCACCTGGTCGCCGATGGTGGCGCGTTTGCCGTTAAGAAACACGTTACCTTGTTCAATGTAACGATCAGCCTCGCGACGTGAGCAGATCCCGCTCTCGCTAATGTATTTGTTTAATCGGGTTGATTGAGTTGGCAGCATAGTTTCTCCTGTGAAGGGCGAAATATACCTTAGGTATGGGCTGGAAAAAAAGATTAGCCGACGGTTACTGAGACGGGTTTTTTATTTTGCGAGACGCTTTCAGGATTTAGCGTCAGGCCATTTATCCTTGAGCTAACTCCTTTTAGCTTTACTCTCCAGAGACAATTATTTGTAGTTTATAAATCACATGGAGTAATATGAAGGAGATCGTTCAGACAGAATCCTTCCAACGCTGGGAGCAAAACTTAAAAGATCGGCGAGCGAAAACCATTATCGCTTCCCGCCTCTTTCGGTTGGCAAATGGTTTAGCGGGCGACATTAAACCCGTGGGCGAAGGTATAAGTGAGCTGAGGATCCACTATGGTCCGGGCTACAGAATCTATTTTAAAGACCAGGGCAATTGCATCATCGTGCTGTTGTGTGGTGGTGACAAAAGCAGCCAGGCCAGAGACATACTTATGGCAAAAATGCTGAGCAATGTATCCCAATGGCAGGAGTGAATGAGCATGCATAAATTAACACCCTACGATCCAGCCAATGCGCTGGTGGATGACGAGGAAATCGCCGTGTTTATGGCTGATGCCTTAGAAACGGGCGACTCAGCGTATATTGCTAAAGCTCTGGGCGTGATCGCGCGAGCGAAAGGAATGTCGACCATTTCACAGCAAACTGGCCTATCACGAGAGCAACTGTATCGATCGTTCAGTGATAAAGGAAACCCAACGCTTAAAACCACTCTGGCGGTCATGAAAGCATTGGGTCTTGGGCTAACTATCAAACACGCCGGAGATTAATACTCATCCCGCTCGTCGTCTTCATCCGGCTGTTCCATCACGCTGTACGCCACCGCGCAGAACAACGAGTTGAGACGCTTCATATCCCCCAGCAGCCCCAAGTGCAGCGAACTGGTTTCGATACTCTGCACGTTCTGCTGGTGCAGACGCTCAACGTGGGCGTGCGAGTAGCGGCGGTTCAGAATGCGGAAACGATGCTTGTTGCGGCGCAGGCGGCGCGCGCTCGGCACGTCGCTGGAGAAGAAGACCAGCATCGCCAGCTTGAGGTTGCTGACCAGCTGTTCGTGCAGCGCTTCCAGCTCCTTCAGGCCTTCACCTGAAAACGCACGACGCGCGGCAAGGGATTTGTCGGCGATCTCACTGCCCATACGCTCAACGATATCCGAGGCCTGCTCAAGGTTAAGCGACATCTCGATGATTTCCGCCCAGCGGCGGGACTCCTCTTCCGCCAGCTCGTCCTGCGGCATACGCGCCAGGTAAAGCTTGATAGCGGTATAGAGCACGTTGATATCGTCCGCCAGTCTGCGCAGTTCTTTCTCTTCACGCGGCTCGCCGTGCATCACCTTTTGCAGGCCTTCGAGCATGGTTTCCATTGCGTCGCCCATGCGCAGCGTCTCGCGCGCGGCATTCGCCAGCGCCAGCGCCGGGGTATCCAGAGCGGACGTATCCAGGTGCTTCGGCTTCAGGCGCGCATCCAGCTCCGGTTCGTCCTGAATGAGACGCTCGCAGAAGCGGGCCATCGGCCCGGCAAAAGGCACCATCGCCAGGCAGCGCACCAGGTTGTAGAACACGTGGAAGTAGATCACCAGCTCCGCCTTCGGCAGCGGGAGATTGTCCATCAGGTTCGCCAGCGGGTGGATAAAGGGCAGGATAATCAGGCTGCCCACCAGCTTAAACAGCAGGCTGCCCAGCGCCACGCGGCGGGCGGCGGCATTGGCCGCGCTGTTGTTAAGCATCGCCAGCAGGCCTGAGCCGAGGTTGGCCCCGATCACCAGACACAGCGCTACCGGGAAAGAGATCGCCCCTGCGGCGGTAAGCGTGGCCGTCAGCAGGACCGCCGCCAGGCTGGAGTAGCTGACGATAGCAAACACCGCGCCAATGAGCGCGTCCAGCATGATGTCCCCGGTCAGGGAGGCGAAGATGACCTGAACGCCATTGGCCTCGGTGATTGGCGTGACCGCCTGCACAATCAGCTCCAGCGCCAGCAGGATCAGCCCGAGGCCAATTCCTACGCGCCCGAGCTGCCCGGCGCGCGTCTGTTTGCGGCCGAGGAAGAAGATGACGCCGAGAAAAATCAGCAGCGGCGACAGCCAGGAGAGATCGAAGGTCAGAACACGCGCCATCAGCGCGGTACCTACATCCGCACCCAGCACAATCACCAGCGCCGGGGCCAGCGCCACCAGATCCTGCGCCACAAAGGAGGTGACAAGCAGGGTCGTGGCGTTACTGCTCTGAACCAGTGCCGTTACGCCAATGCCCGCGCAGAAGGCGAGCGGCTTCTTCTCAACGCTGCTGCTGAGAACGGTACGTAAGCGCGCGCCAAATACGCGCATCACGCCGGTACGGACGATATGGGTGCCCCATACGAGCAGTGCGACTGCAGAGAGCAGGTGTAACAACGTCAGCACGGAAGTTTTTCCTCCTTATCGTTATGTGTTTTCCTGAGGTTTGTTGCGCATTGTCTTGCCGGATGGCGGCTACGCCTTATCCGGCCTACGCGCAGGTCCGGTAAGCGCAGCGCCACCGGGCAAAAGATAAGAACCTTCTTCCAGTATAAGGGTTTAAACGTAAGAAAGAGACAGGGCGCCCAATGAGCGCCCTGTTTGTTGTAAGGAAAAGTGATTTTAGTCGGCATCGTAGCCAAGATTAGGCGCCAGCCAGCGCTCCACTTCAGACACGCTCATCCCTTTGCGCAGGGCGTAATCTTCAATCTGATCCCGCTGCAGCTGCGCCACGGCAAAGTACTTGCTGTCCGGATGGCTGAAGTACCAGCCTGAGACGGACGCGCCTGGCCACATGGCGAACGACTCGGTGAGCTTCATGCCGGTATGGGCTTCCACATCCAGCAGCTTCCAGATGGTGCCTTTTTCGGTGTGCTCCGGACAGGCCGGATAGCCCGGCGCCGGGCGAATCCCCTGGTAGTTTTCGCGGATCAGCTCCTCGTTGCTGAGGTTTTCATTCGCCGCATAGCCCCAGTACACCTTACGCACGCGCTCGTGGAGGTACTCGGCGAAGGCTTCCGCCAGGCGGTCGGCAATCGCTTTCACCATGATTTTATTGTAATCATCGTGCTGCGCTTCGAACGCGTCCGCCAGCGCATCTTCTTCGAGACCACCGGTTACCGCAAAGGCGCCGACATAGTCGGCTTTACCACTCAGCTTCGGCGCGACGAAATCGGCCAGGCAGTAGTTGGCAAAGCCCACTTTTTCCGTTTGCTGGCGCAGATGGCGGCTGACCGCCAGCACGTGGGTGCGGGTTTCATCGCGGTAGATTTCGATGTCGTCGCCCACGCGGTTCGCCGGGAACAGGCCCACCACGCCGCGCGGGTTGAGGGTTTTCTCTGCGCTCAGCGTGTCGAGCATGTCGTTGGCATCTTTAAACAGGCGCTTCGCCTCCTCGCCGACCACCTCATCTTCCAGGATGCGCGGATATTTGCCCGCCAGCGACCAGGTCATAAAGAACGGCGTCCAGTCGATGTAGTTGCGCAGCGTCTCGATGCTGGCCGTCACGTCCTGCACGCCCAGACGATGTGCCACCGGCGGCGTGTAGCTGGACCAGTCGAAGGCCAGATCGTTGTCGCGTGCCGCCTGAAGCGAAACAGGCGGGGTGCGCGGCTTCTTACGGCCGTGCTGGATGCGAACGGTTTCGTACTCTTTGCGGGTGCGCGCCACAAAATCGTCGCGCTGGGTGTCGGAGAGCAGCGCGGAGACTACGCCCACGGTGCGCGAGGCGTTCTGCACGTAGACCGTCGGGCCGCTGTAGTTCTGCTCGATTTTCACCGCCGTGTGCGCTTTCGAGGTGGTCGCCCCGCCAATCAATAGCGGAATGGTGAAGCCCTGTCGCTCCATCTCTTTTGCCACGTTGACCATTTCGTCGAGCGACGGCGTAATCAGGCCAGAGAGGCCAATCAGGTCGGCGTTCACTTCGCGCGCGGTCTTGAGGATTTTGTCCGCCGGGACCATCACGCCAAGGTCGATAATTTCGTAGTTATTACACTGCAGCACTACGCCAACGATGTTCTTGCCGATGTCGTGCACGTCGCCCTTCACGGTGGCGATAACCATCTTGCCGTTGCTGGAGCCTTTCTCTTTGCTGGCTTCGATGTAGGGCTCCAGATAGGCCACTGCCTGCTTCATCACGCGGGCGGATTTCACCACCTGCGGTAGGAACATTTTGCCCTCACCGAACAGATCGCCGACCACGTTCATGCCGTCCATCAGGGGACCTTCGATCACCTCAATCGGGCGGGCTGCCTGCTGGCGCGCCTCTTCGGTATCGAGCTCGATAAATTCGGTGATACCTTTGACCAGCGAGTATTCCAGACGCTTTTTCACGTCCCACGAACGCCACTCGGCCTGCTGAACGTTTGCCGCCTCATCCGATTTGCTGCCGCGGTATTTCTCCGCCAGGTCCAGCATGCGCTCGGTGGCGTCGTCGCGGCGGTTAAGAATTACGTCCTCTACGGCATCGCGCAGCTCGGCAGGGAGGTCGTCGTAAATTGCCAGCTGGCCGGCGTTAACGATCCCCATGTCCATGCCGTTGCGGATGGCGTAGTAGAGGAACACGGCGTGGATCGCTTCGCGCACCGGGTCGTTACCGCGGAACGAGAACGACACGTTCGATACGCCGCCGGAGATCAGCGCATGCGGCAGCTCGCGCTTGATGTCCTCACATGCCCCGATAAAGTCCTGGGCGTAGTTATTGTGCTCTTCAATCCCGGTCGCGACGGCGAAGATATTCGGGTCAAAGATAATGTCTTCCGGCGGGAAGCCCACCTCTTCGGTCAAAATCTTGTACGCGCGGCGGCATATCTCAATTTTACGCTCGCGGGTATCCGCCTGGCCCACCTCGTCGAAGGCCATGACCACCACGGCGGCACCGTAGCGGCGGACCATCTTCGCGTGGTGGATAAAGATATCAACGCCCTCTTTCATCGAGATAGAGTTGACGATGCCTTTACCCTGAATGCACTTCAGCCCTTTTTCGATGACCTCCCACTTGGAGGAGTCGATCATGATCGGCACGCGGGCGATATCCGGCTCGCCGGCAATCAGGTTGAGGAAACGCACCATCGCCGCTTCGGCGTCGAGCATCCCTTCGTCCATGTTGATATCGATAATCTGCGCGCCGCTTTCCACCTGCTGGCGGGCAACGTCCAGCGCTTCGCTGTATTTCTCTTCTTTGATCAGTCGCTTGAACTTTGCAGAACCGGTGACGTTAGTACGCTCACCCACGTTCACAAACAGGCTGTCGTCGCCGATGGTCAACGGCTCAAGGCCGGACAGACGACAGGCAACCGGAAGCTCGGGCAGCCTGCGCGGCGGCAGCCCGGCCACGACGTTGCTCATGGCCGCGATGTGCTCCGGCGTGGTGCCGCAGCAGCCACCGACGATGTTCAGGAAGCCAGACTCGGCCCACTCGCGGATTTGCGCCGCCATGGTGTCGGCATCGAGATCGTATTCACCGAACGCGTTCGGCAGACCGGCGTTCGGGTGGGCAGTGACGTAGCATTCCGCGATGCGGGAAAGCTCCTGTACGTACTGGCGCAGTTCATCCGGCCCCAGCGCGCAGTTAAGGCCAAAGGAGAGCGCTTCGGCGTGACGCAGGGAGTTATAAAACGCTTCGGTTGTCTGACCGGACAGGGTACGGCCGGAAGCGTCGGTGATGGTGCCGGAAATCATGATCGGCAGGTCAACGCCCAGCGCCTCGAACTCCTCTTTCACCGCGTAAATCGCGGCTTTGGCATTGAGGGTGTCGAATACGGTTTCAATCAGGATCAGATCGGAACCGCCTTCCACCAGCGCTTTGGTCGATTCACGGTAGGCCGCGACCAGCTGATCGAAGGTGATATTACGAAACGCCGGGTCGTTGACGTCCGGCGAAATCGACGCGGTGCGGTTCGTCGGGCCAAGCACCCCGGCAACGTAGCGAGGCTTGTCCGGCGTGCGGGCCGTCCACTCGTCGGCGCAGGCGCGCGCCAGCTTCGCGGCTTCCAGGTTGATTTCCGCCGACAGGGATTCCATCTGGTAATCCGCCATGGCGATAGTTGTCGAGTTGAATGTGTTGGTTTCAACGATATCCGCACCCGCTTCGAAGTAGGCGTTGTGGATATCCTTAATAACGGACGGCTTGCTGAGCACCAGCAGGTCGTTGTTCCCTTTCAGGTCGCAGGGCCAGTCGGCAAAGCGTTCGCCGCGGAAATCGTCTTCACTCAGACGATACCCCTGGATCATGGTGCCCATGCCGCCGTCCAGCACCAGAATTCGTTCATTTAACTGCGCACGCAGTTGCTCTACTTTGCTGCTCACACTTGCTCCCGACAACGCTCAACAAGGCCAAAAGGCTGCGTTCCATACTGGCACAATCTCGCAGGGTGGAAAAGCCGCACAGCGGTAACATGAGACATGTTCACCATCACTCATCCGATCAGTCAGGATAACGGTTGCAAATTCACCAAATAAAACGAAAATGATTTCCACGATACAGAAAAAGGAGATCGTCATGGTCGCGACCGTTCCCGCTAAACGCGGCAGAAAACCTGCTGCCACCGCCGCCGCCGCACAACAGGGCGGACAGGTTCAATCGCTAACGCGCGGTTTGAAGCTGCTGGAGTGGATAGCCGAGTCGCACGGCAGCGTGGCCCTGACGGAGCTGGCCCAGCAGGCCGGCCTGCCGAACTCCACGACGCACCGCCTGCTGACCACCATGCAGCAGCTGGGCTTTGTCCGCCAGGTCGGCGAGCTGGGGCACTGGGCGGTGGGCGCGCATGCGTTTATCGTCGGCAGCAGCTTCCTGCAGAGCCGCAACCTGCTGGCGATTGTGCACCCGATTCTGCGCAAGCTGATGGAGGAGTCCGGCGAGACGGTCAACCTGGCGGTGCTGGACCAGAGCGACCACCAGGCGATTATCATCGACCAGGTGCAGTGCACGCAGCTGATGCGCATGTCCGCACCGATTGGCGGCAAGCTGCCGATGCATGCCTCCGGGGCGGGGAAAGCGTTTCTTTCGCAGCTGAGCGAAGAGCAGGTGACGGGACTGCTGCACCGTAAAGGGCTGCACGCCTATACCCACGCCACGCTGGTGTCGCCCGTGCATCTGAAAGAAGATCTGGCCCTGACCCGCAAGCGCGGCTATTCGTTTGATGATGAAGAACATGCCCTGGGCCTGCGCTGCCTCGCGGCCTGTATTTTTGACGAGCACCGCGAGCCGTTTGCCGCCATATCCATCTCCGGGCCGATTTCGCGGATGACCGACGACCGCGTGACCGAGCTGGGCGCGCTGGTGATTAAGGCGGCGAAAGAGGTGACGCTGGCGTATGGTGGGATTCGTTGAGATTGAGTGCGGCCTGATGCCCTCACCCCGGCCCTCTCCCGCAGGGAGAGGGAAATCTGATGCCCTCACCCTGCTAGAGAGGGTGCAAACCTAATGCAAAACCGCTGCTTGCGGCGGTAAGCGTACACATCTTCGACATGCCCATTTTTGATCCGCGTTTGCAGCCCGCGCCAGTAGCTGGCGCGGAACAGATCCTCATGCATCTCTTCGAATAGCGGCCCGATGCGCGGGTCGGCGCACAGCCAGTGGCGAAACTCCTCCGGAAACACATCGCCCGGCGAGACGCTGTACCACGGCTCACCGGAAAGCTCATCTTCCGGGTAGCGGGGCTGTGGTATATCGCGGAAATTTACCTCGGTCATGTAGCAAATTTCGTCGTAATCGTAGAACACCACCCGCCCGTGACGGGTGACGCCGAAGTTTTTAAACAGCATGTCGCCCGGGAAAATATTGGCGGCGGCAAGCTGGCGAATCGCGTTGCCATATTCTTCAATGGCATCCCGCAGCGCCTGGCCTTCGGACTGCTCAAGCCAGATATTCAGCGGCACCATGCGGCGTTCGATGTAGAGATGGCTAATCACGATTTTATCACCCAGATCGGTGATTTTCGCGGGCGCTTCCTGCATTAACAGCGCCATGAGCGCCGGGTCGATCTGCTGTTTATCCAGCACAAAGTTTTCGAATTCCTGGGTATCCGCCATGCGCCCGACGCGATCGTGTTCTTTAACCAGCTGATAGCAGGCGCGAACGTGCGCGGCGGTCATCTCTTTCTGCGGTGCGAATCTGTCTTTAATCACCTTAAAGACCCGGTCGAAACCCGGCAGCGTAAAGACCAGCATCACCATACCGCGAATGCCGGGCGCTTCGATAAACTGCTCATCGGCCGCGGTGACATAGCGCAGGTACTCCCGGTAGCTTTCCGTTTTGGCGTGCTTCTGGCAGCCAATGGCCATATACAGCTCGGCGGTGGTTTTGCCCGGCAGGATCTCTCGCAGCCACTCCACCAGGGCGGCAGGCAGCGGAGCGTATACCATGAAATAGGAGCGGGCGAAGCCAAACACGATGCTGGCTTCGGCGCCTGTGGTCAGGCAGGTATCGACAAACAGTTCCCCATCGTCGGTACGGTGAATGGGCAGCAGAAAAGGCACAATGGCGGTCGGCGTAACCAGTTTGCCCACCAGCCAGGCGGCTTTATTGCGGTAGAAAAGCTCGTTGGCAACCTGCAAATGGCTGTGGCTGAGCACCTCCGCGCCGAAGGTTTCGTTGAGATGGGCGTGGATATAGCCGATATCCCGGGTTTTATTCTCCCAGGGCAGGCGCAGCGGCAGATCCGTTAGCACGCGGTGCAGGAGCTTTTCCCATCCGCGATCGGGAAAGAAATCTTTCGCCAGCGGACGGGGAATGGTTCGAAAGCGTCGCTCGGGCTGGGAGCTGAAGATAAATAACCGCTCAGGAGATAGTGAGCGGTGGTCAAATAACCGACAATAGACGGAGTTGAAAAAGCTCTCCGCAATCTCGAAGCGCGGGTAATCGGGTAACAAATGGGTGTAGTGCTCTTTCACGCGCAGTAAAAATTCCGCGTCCGGACTTTTACCGTCGGTAATACAGCGCAGCTGCTCCACCACCAGACCCACGTGGTGGTCATAGAGATGGATACGCTGCTTCATGGCCTGCTGAACCGCATGCCAGTCTGCATGTTCGAAGCGCTGCTGCGCGCCGGATGTCACTTCAAGAAAACGACCATACTGGGCATCGAAGCCCTGCAAAATAGTTTGGGCAATCAGCAATTCCAGGCCACGCGACATATATTCCCCCTCACCCCAACCCTCTCCCCGAGAGGGGAGAGGGGGAAAAGATTAGAACTGTGCTTCTTCCGTTGAACCCGTTAAGGCGGTGACGGAGGAGGTTCCGCCCTGGATAATCGTGGTCACATTGTCAAAGTAGCCGGTTCCCACCTCCTGCTGGTGAGACACGAAGGTGTAACCGTCTTTGCCCGCCGCAAACTCCGGCTGCTGCACCTTCTCAACGTAGTGCTTCATGCCCTCACCCTGCGCATAGGCGTGCGCCAGGTCGAACATGTTGAACCACATGCTGTGGATGCCTGCCAGGGTAATGAACTGGTATTTGTAGCCCATGTCGGACAACTGCTGCTGGAAGCTGGCGATGGTTTTGTCATCCAGCTTTTTCTGCCAGTTGAAGGACGGCGAGCAGTTGTAGGCCAGCAGTTTTCCCGGATACTTCGCGTGGATGGCGTCGGCAAAGCGTTTTGCCAGCGCCAGATCCGGCGTGGAGGTTTCACACCAGACCAGGTCCGCATAAGGCGCGTACGCCAGGCCGCGGCTGATCGCCTGTTCAATGCCGGCATGGGTGCGGTAGAAGCCTTCACTGGTACGCTCGCCGGTGATGAACTCGCTGTCGTACGGGTCACAGTCAGAGGTGATCAGGTCCGCCGCATCGGCATCGGTACGGGCAATCACCAGCGTCGGCACGCCGAGCACGTCCGCAGCCAGACGCGCGGCAACCAGCTTCTGTACGGCTTCCTGTGTAGGAACCAGCACCTTACCGCCCATGTGTCCGCATTTTTTCACTGACGCCAGCTGGTCTTCGAAGTGAACGGCCGCTGCACCGGCCTCAATCATCGATTTCATCAGCTCGAAGGCGTTCAGCACGCCGCCGAAGCCCGCCTCCGCATCCGCGACGATCGGCAGGAAGTAGTCAGTAAAGCGCGGATCGCCAGGTTCGATTCCGGCGGCCCATTGGATCTGATCCGCACGGCGGAAGGTATTGTTGATCCGATCCACCACCGACGGCACGGAGTTAGCCGGATAGAGCGACTGATCCGGGTACATGCTGGACGCCAGGTTAGCGTCCGCCGCAACCTGCCAGCCGGAGAGATAAATCGCCTCAATACCCGCCTTCGCCTGCTGCAGCGCCTGACCGCCGGTCAGCGCGCCGAGGCTGTTGATGTAGCCCTTTTTAGAGCCACCGTGCAGCAGCTTCCACATTTTCGCCGCACCGTTCTGTGCCAGCGTGCATTCCGGATTGACCGAGCCGCGTAATTTCACCACTTCCTCCGCGCTGTAAGGACGGCGGATGCCTTCCCAGCGAGGCTGTGTCCACTCTTTCTTCAACTCTTCGATTTGTTGGGTACGGGTTTTCATGTGCAGATGCTCCATATTGTTATGTGGTGAGTTACGCCAGGAAGCGGTAGCCCGGCAGGGTCAGGAAGTCGATTAAGTCATCTGATGTGGTGATTTGCTCCATCAGGCGCGCGGCGTCGTCAAAACGTCCACTGCTGAAGCGGTGCTCGCCCAGCTCGTCCTGGATCACCCGCATCTCTTCGGCCAGCATCTGGCGGAACAGGGTCTTGGTCACCGGTTTGCCGTTGCTGAGCGTTTTTTGATGGTGGATCCACTGCCAGATGGAGGTACGTGAGATCTCCGCCGTCGCGGCATCTTCCATCAGGCCGTAGATAGGTACGCAGCCGTTGCCGGAGATCCATGCTTCGATGTACTGGACCGCGACGCGGATATTGGCACGCATGCCCTCTTCCGTACGCTCGCCCGCGCACGGTGCCAGCAGCTGTTCTTCAGCCGTTGGGGCATCGTCTTCGCGCGTGACAAACAGCTGGTTTTTGTTGTCGCCGAGAACGCGGTTAAAGACCTCCATCGCCGTATCGGCCAGGCCGGGATGGGCAATCCACGTGCCGTCGTGACCGTTACGGGCTTCAAGCTCTTTGTCGGCTTTAACCTTGTTGAGCACCTGATTGTTGCGTTCTGCGTCTTTGCTCGGGATAAATGCCGCCATGCCGCCCATCGCAAAGGCGCCGCGCTTATGGCAGGTTTTGATCAGCAGGCGCGAGTAAGCGCTCAGGAACGGTTTATCCATGGTCACGACCTGGCGATCCGGCAACACGCGGTCGGGATAGTTTTTCAGGGTTTTGATGTAGCTGAAAATATAGTCCCAGCGTCCGCAGTTCAGGCCGACAATGTGGTCGCGCAGGGCGTGCAGAATTTCATTCATCTGGAACACGGCAGGCAGCGTTTCAATTAGCAGCGTGGCTTTGATGGTGCCGCGCGGCAGGTTGAAACGATCTTCCGCGTAGCTGAACACTTCGCTCCACCAGGCCGCTTCCTGCCAGGCCTGCGTTTTTGGCAGATAGAAATAAGGGCCGCTGCCTTTTGCCAGCAGGTTCTTGTAGTTGTGGAAGAAATAGAGTGCGAAATCAAACAGGCTGCCCGGAATGGCTTCCCCACGCCAGGTGACATGTTTTTCAGGCAGGTGCAGGCCGCGCACGCGACAGATCAGCACCGCCGGGTTCGGTTTGAGCTGGTAAATTTTGCCGGCTTCGTTGGTATAGCTGATGGTGCCGTTCACGGCGTCGCGCAGGTTGATCTGCCCCTCGATGACCTTACGCCAGTCCGGCGCCAGAGAGTCTTCAAAATCGGCCATGAAGACTTTAACGTTGGCGTTCATGGCGTTGATCACCATTTTGCGCTCTACCGGACCGGTGATCTCAACGCGACGATCCTGTAACTCTTCAGGGATGCCGCGGATTTTCCACTCACCGCGACGAATGGAAGCGGTTTCCGAAATGAATCCAGGCAACTTGCCATCGTCAATTTCCTGCTGCTGATGAATGCGTGCCGCCAGCAGCTTATTACGCTGCGGCGTAAAGCGGGTCACCAGTTCAGTCAGAAATTCTACCGCTTCCGCCGTCAAAACCTGCTGTTCTTGCTCGCCATACGGCTGGGTAAAGGCCAGTTCATCGACCGTCGTTGCCTGTTGAGTCATTACTCTGCTCCTCATCAAAGATCCAAAATCACGCCCCCGATGCGAACGAAAGATCGTTGGGTAGTTTTCGCTCAGCAGAATTAAGACTATCTATATTTTTTCTAAAATCAAAAACAATTTCCATTTTAATTTAATATTGAATTTAATTGTCTGATTTTATTGAAATTAAAGTTTAACTGGAGGGTGGGCGACATTTCGGAAATAAAAAAGGCACCCGAAGGTGCCTGATTTGAATAGCTGAAACGCTTTAGGATCGTTTAGTGCAGAAGATTACTCCAGCGTTGGATTCATGTGACGCAGATCGTATGGCGTTATCTGGTAGACGTAATAGTTGAGCCAGTTAGTGAAAAGCAAATTCCCGTGGCTGCGCCAGGTTGCTCTCGGTTTGTTTTGCGGATCGTCTTTCGGGAAATAGTTGTACGGTACATCCGGATTAAGACCCGCTTCGACATCACGGAAATACTCTGATGCGAGGGTATGCGGATCGTACTCAGGATGTCCGGTCACAAAAGCAATGCGTTTATCCTTGCTGGCAAACAGGTAAGCATCTCCGTCTTCCGTTTCGGCCAGGATCTCCAGATCGGTGTAATCACGAATCAGCTGGGCCGGGAAATCGGCGTAGCGAGAATGCGGGGCCAGGAAAGAGTCATCGAAACCGCGCGTCAGCAACGCATGTGGATGAAGAATGTGGTGTTCGTATACGCCAGAGAGCTTTTCAGTGCGGGTTTGCTTGGGGATGCCATAAAGAATATTCAGTGCGGCTTGTACCGCCCAACAGACAAACAATGTGGAGGTAACGTGATCTTTTGCCCACTCCAGAACCTGTTTGATCTGAGGCCAGTAGGCGACATCGTTAAATTCAACCAGGCCGAGCGGCGCGCCGGTCACGATCAGTCCGTCGAAGTTTTCACCCTGAATGTCATCGAAGTTACAGTAGAAGTTGTTCAAATGCTCAGATGGCGTGTTACGTGATTCACGGGCATCGATTCGCAGCAACTGGATATCCACCTGCAGCGGGGAGTTCGACAGAAGACGCAGGAACTGGTTTTCTGTTTCGATCTTTTTTGGCATCAGATTGAGAATAAGCACCTTCAGCGGGCGAATTTCCTGACCTGTCGCACGCGAAGCCGTCATGACGAAGACGTTTTCTTCACGCAAGAAATTGACGGCTGGTAGCTCGTCCTGCACCCGAATCGGCATAGCTTTATATCCTCACAGCATACGTATAAACGTTTAGACATCCAGATAGCTAACGATACCCAGAAACGGGCATAATGTCGAGCCTGCAAGCGGAAGGTGAGAAAGTTTCAAGGAGGGCGGAGAGGGAAAAACAAAAGCAAAAAACCCCGCACCTTACGGTACGGGGTTTTTCTAATTGATGCCTGGCAGTTCCCTACTCTCACATGGGGAGACCCCACACTACCATCGGCGCTACGGCGTTTCACT